>CAYLSO010000026.1:0-2054 GCA_964386525.1 uncultured bacterium | reverse complement strand
GCCGTGGCCGAGCGGCGCCGGGCCGCCGGCGGCGGCCGGCGTCGCGGTGCGCGCGGCGTCCTCCGGGGCGAGCCCGTAGCCGCGCTCGGCGACCGGCGCGGCGAGCGCCCGGTGGAACTCCTCCTGCAGGCGCGCCAGCGGTACGCGGTCCTGCGGGCGCTTCGGCCCCGCCAGGCATGGCTCGACGCTGCTGAGGTTTAGCTCCACCAGGTCGGTGAACTCGGGCTCGGGCGAGGCGTCGGAGCGGAACAGGCCCTGCTCCTTGCAGTAGCGCTCGGTCAGGTCGGCGGCCTCGGCCCGGCCGGTGAGCCGCAGGAAGCGCAGCGTCTCGTCGTCCACCGGGAAGAACCCCGTGGTGGCCCCGTACTCGGGCGCCATGTTGGCGATGGTCGCCCGGTCGGGCAGCGACATGGCGCCGAGTCCCGGGCCGCAGAACTCGACGAAGCGGTCGACCACACCCTTCTTGCGCAGCAGCTGCGTCACCGTGAGGGTGACGTCGGTGGCGGTCACGCCCTCGCGCAGGCGGCCGAAGAGCCGCACGCCGGTGACCTTCGGCATGAGCATGTAGAGCGGCTGGCCGAGCATCGCCGCCTCGGCCTCGATCCCGCCCACGCCCCAGCCGAGAACCCCCAGGCCGTTGATCATGGTGGTGTGCGAGTCGGTGCCGACCAGCGTGTCGGGGAAGGCCACCTCGCCGTCGGGCCCGGCCGCGGTGAAGACCACGCGGCCCAGGTACTCGAGGTTCACCTGGTGCACGATGCCGGTGGCCGGCGGCACGGCACGGAAGTTGGCGAACGCCTTCTGTCCCCAGCGCAGGAACTCGTAGCGCTCGCGGTTGCGCGCGAACTCGATCTCGGCATTGCGCGCCAGGGCCGCGCCGGTGCCGTACTCGTCCACCTGCACCGAGTGGTCGATGACCAGGTCCACGGGCACCAGCGGGTTGATCCGCCCCGGGTCCCCGCCCAGGCGGTGCACGGCGGCGCGCATCGCCGCCAGGTCCACGAGACAGGGCACGCCGGTGAAGTCCTGGAGCAGGACGCGCGCCGGGATGAAGGGCACTTCGCCGCCCACCGCCCCGCGCGTCCCCCAGGACGCCAGGCGGCGCACGTCCTCGTCGTGCACCAGATACCCGTCCCGGTTGCGCAGCACCGATTCCAGCAGGATGCGGATCGAGTAGGGCAGGCAGTCCAGCCGGAAGCGCAGCTGCTCGGCCAGGCGGGCAAGGTCGTGGATCCAGTAGGCGCCGCCGGGGGTCTCCAGCCGGCGCCGGGTCTCGAGCCGGGTCGGATTGCGCATCGGGGTCACGGGGTATCCCTTCCTCTGCGGGGCGGTCGCTGCGGACGGTCGTAAGTCGTCCGGGGAGCATAGCACAGGGCCCGCGTCCGGCGGGCCGCCCGGCCGCCCGCCGGCGGGCCCCAGCCGCTGGCGCCCGGCGCCCTCCCGCACGGCGCCCTCCCGCCCGCCGTTTCCGGTCGGTGCAAAGAGTTGTTGCACTGCGCAGGAGGGTGCTTCCCGCCCATGCGCCGATTGTTGTCTAATCGAGGCATGAGACCGCGCCCGACCCTTCGGCTTCTCGCTCTGGCCGTGTTGGCCGGGATCGCCGTGCAGCTGGGCGCCGGCGCGGGCCCGGCCAGCGCCCAGTACTTCGGCCGTAACAAGGTCCAGTACCGGAAGTTCGATTTCGAGATCCTGCGCACCCAGCACTTCGACATCTACTTCTACGAGGAGAATCGCGAGCTGGCCGAGCAGGCCGGGCGCATGGCCGAGCGCTGGTACACACGGCTCTCGCGCGCCCTGGGCTACGGCCTCAACGGGCGCCAGGCGCTCATCCTCTACGCCAGCCACCCCGACTTCGAGCAGACCAACGCCATCCCCGGCGAGCTCGGCGAGGGCACGGGCGGCGTCACCGAGGCCTTCAAGCGGCGCATCGTGCTGCCCCTGGCCGGCCCGCTGGCCGAGACCGACCACGTCATCGGCCACGAGCTCGTGCACGCCTTCCAGTTCGACGTCACCGGGCAGCGGACCTCCGACGCCGCCTTCGCCAACCCGGCCAT
>CAYLSO010000025.1:0-30611 GCA_964386525.1 uncultured bacterium | reverse complement strand
ACCAGGATGCCGATCGAGAAGATGAGCGCGAAGAGCGTCACCCGGTTGAGCGTGTAGCCGAGGAAGCGGTAGACGAAGAGCGTCAAGGCCAGGGTGACCGGGATGGCCACCGCCACGACCAGCGCCTCGCGCCGGCCGAGCGCCAGGGCGATGAGCGCGATCACCGACAGGGTGGCGAGCAGCAGGTGGAACATGAGGTCGTCGCTCTTGTGCTGCGCCGTCTCGCCGTAGTCCCGCGTGGTGGTGACGCGCACGTCCGGGCCGAGCAGGGTGGGCTGCAGCTCGGCGACGCGCCGGTGCAGGAAGCGCACGAGCTGCGAGGCGTTCACCCCCGGGTGCTTGGCCACCTCGAGGGTCACCGCCGGGTGGCGCTCGCCGCCCGCCCCGTAGAAGACATAGTTCGACGCCTCGCCGGGTCCGTCGGTGACGGTGGCGACCTCGGAGAGGCGCAGCGGCCGGCCGTCGGGGGCGGCGATGGCCACGCGCGCGACCTGCTCGGCGCTGGCGAGGGGCGACTCGGCGCGCAGCGCCACGCGGATGCCGCCGCGCTCCGCGCCGCCGGCCGGCAGTGAGACGCCGGCCTGGCCGAGCGCGCCGGTGAGCTGGTCGACGGTGACGCCGGCCAGCGCCATGCGGCCGGGGTCGGGCTCGACGAGGATCTGGCGCGGCTCGCCGCCCAGGATGCGCGCCCACGCCACGCCGGGCGCCTTGCGCAGCTCGATGGCCAGCTCGGCGGCCACGCGGCGCAGCTCGCTCTGGTCCAGGTCGGGGCGCGTCGGGCTCCACAGTGTCAGCGCCAGCACCGG
Source organism: uncultured bacterium (assembly GCA_964386525.1). Classification (GTDB taxonomy): domain Bacteria; phylum Eisenbacteria; class RBG-16-71-46; order RBG-16-71-46; family DASYSL01; genus CAYLSO01. The sequence goes on along the minus strand of CAYLSO010000025.1, from coordinate 29,805 downwards.
CACGTCGTCGATGGCGCGCGGCGACACCGAGGCGATGGCGGCGCCCGGGGGCAGCGTGGGCGCCACCTCGTCGAGGCGCGAGCGCACGCGGGCCAGCGCCTTGTCGGGGTGCAGGCCCACCTTGAAGCGCGCGATGAGGACGGCGCCGTCCTCGCTCGAGGTCGAGTAGAGGTACTCGAGGTCGGAGACGTTCCACAGGTGCAGCTCGACCGGCGTGGTGAGCTGGCGCTCCACCTGCTCGGCGGGCGCGCCCGGCCAGGCCAGCTGCACGTCCACCACCGGCACCTTGATCTGCGGCTCCTCCTCGCGCGGCAGCGTGGCCAGCGCGAGGAAGCCCAGCATCACCGACGAGACGACGGTGAGCGGCGTCAGCCGCGAGTGCAGGAAGGTGCGGGCCACGCGCCCGGCGAAGCCGAGCGGCTCGCGGCTCCGCTCCAGGGGAGTGCTCATCGGGTCGGCGGCGGGGCGGGAGTGGCGGAGCTGACGGTCCCCCCGGCCGTCGCCGTCACGCGCCGCCCGTCGGCGAGCCCGGCGGCGGAGACGGCGACCTCGTCGCCGGGGAAGAGGCCGGCCAGGACCTCGACCTGGCCGCCGTCGGTGCGGCCGAGGCGCACCCAGCGCAGGTGCGCGCGGCCGTCGCTCACCACGAACACCCCGGTCAGGCCGCCGCGGCGGACGAGACTGGAGGCGGGCACGACGTAGGCGGCCGGGCTCCGGGCGGGAACGTTGTCTGCGCGAGTTGCAATGTCGCTGTCCCGCCCGGTCCCTTGAGCCGGCACCGATCTGCCGGCCGCCATCGCGGTGGTCGCTTCTTCACCCGCCGTCGCGAAGCGCACGCGGGCGAACGCCCCCGGCTCGAGCGCCGCGCCCGACGCCCCGGCCGGCCGCAGGTGCGCGGTGCGCGTGCGGCTGGCGTGGTCGGTCATGCCCTCGAGGCGCTCGAGGCGCGCTTCGCGCCACGGGCCGTCACCCACCTGGAACGAGGCCCGGGCAACCGCCGCGCGCGAAGCGTCGGATTCGGGGATGGCGACGACGATCTCGGCGCCGCTGCCGCTCGAGCGGATCGAAACCAGGGGCTGGCCCGGGGCGATCTCGGTGCCGGGGTCCACGAAGTGCCGCACCACCACGCCGTCGAAGGGCGCGGTCATGGACGTCTGCGCGCCGATGCGCTCGGCGTCGGCGCGCGCGGCCTCGTAGTCGGCCTCGGCGGCGCGCCGGTCGTTGCGCGCCAGCTCCAGCTCGCGCAGCGCCGCCACCTTCTGCGCGTGCAGGGTCTCCATGCGGCTCTCCTGCAGGCGCGCCGTCTCGACGCGCAGCTGCGCCGCGGCCACGCCGGCGGCCGCGGCCTGCACCGCGCCGCGCGCCTCGGGCGCGTCGAAGAACGCCAGCACCGCCCCGGCGCGGAAACCCGCGCCCTCGGCCACCGGCAGCGCCGTGAGGCGGCCCGGGGAGCGCGCCGTGAGCGTGACCTCCTCGCGGGCCTTGACGCGCGCCGGGAGGATGAGTTGCGAACCGCCCGCGGCGGCGCCGACGCGGATCGTGCCCACCGCCACGGGCGGGAGCTTGGCGACCTCGCTTTCGTGGACCTCGGCCTTGTGGCCGCAGCCGGCGAAGACGATGGGGATGAGCGCGGCGGCCGCGACCAGCGCGGCGGCCCGCAGATCGAGGCGCGTCATTTCAACTCTCCGATGGCGTGCAGGTGGCGGTAGTAGGCGACGACGACGCCGGCCTCGGCGCCGACTTCCTCCTGGCGCGCGCGGGCCGCGTCGGCCTCGGCCGACACCAGCTCGCTCCACGGCAGGAGTCCGGCCTGGTAGCGCTGCTGGGCGAGCGCCAGCGCGGCCTCCGCGGCCTGGCGGCGGGTGCGGGCGGCGTCGCGCTTCTCGGCCGAGATCTCGCGTTCGCGGCGCGCCGCCTCGGCCTGGGTGTCGAGCTCGTGCTTGAGGGCCTCGGCCTCGGCGTGGGCCTGGCGGGCGCGGGCCCGGGCGCTGCGGGAATCCTGGAGACGGCGCGTGCCGTCCCAGATCGGCAGGTCGACCGCCACGCCCACGGCCCAGCGGTGCTCGGTGGCCCCGCTTCCCGGGTCGTGGTAGTAGTCGAGCGCGGCGCGCGTGTTGAGCGACGGGAGCAGCCGGTAGGTGGCGCGGCGCGAGTCGATCTCGGCGGCCGCGGCGCGCTCCTCGGCTTGCCGCGCGTCGGGGTGGCCGGCCGTGCCGGCGCCCGCCGGCTCGGACAAGGCGCCGGCGTCCGGCTCGGCGAGATCGGTCCCGGCGACGGCGCTGCCGGCGATCTGCGAGAGCCGCGTCAGAGCCACGGCGAGCTCCTTACGCCAGTCGAGCAGAGAGGCCTGCGCCTCCGCCCGGCGGGCCGTGGCGCGCAGCGAGTCCAGCTCCGAGACCTGCCCCATCCGGTAGCGCGCGGCGGCGGCGTGGGCGTTCTCCTCGGCGGCGGTGAGCGCGATCGAATCGGCGGTCACCGCGCGGTGCGCGCTGACCGCGGCGACGTAGGCCTGCACCACGTAGAGGAGGCGGTCGGCGACGCGGGCCTGCTCGCCGGCGGTGGCGGCGGAGCGCAGGTGCCCGCCGTGAGCCGGGCCGGTCCATTCCTGCCCGCCGTTCCACAGCGGCTGCTCGAGGGTGAGGCCCCACGAGAAGGCGCTGGCCGCCGACGGGTAGTTGAGCCGGTCGATGGCGAAGTCCTCGGTGGCGAAGCGCCCCTGCTGGAGCTTCTCGGAGAACAGCATCGCCGGATCGTCGGTGCGCAGGAATCCGCCGCGCGCGGAGAGCCGGGGGGACAAGGCTCCCACCGAACCCGCGCCCTCGGCCCGGCCGGCCTCACCGGCGGCGCGGGCGGCCAGCACGCCGGGCTCCTGCCGGCGGGCGGCCTCGAGCACGCGGTCGAGGGTCCAGGTCTGGGCGGCGGCGGGGGCCGCGATGGCGGCGAGCGCGGTGATGCCCGCCCACGCGAACCCGGCCGCGGCGATCCGAGCCCGCAGAACAGGCCGCCATATCTCGGCCCGGCTTGGTAAGATAGCGGCCCGGAAGAAACGGTCTGCGGCCGCCCCGGGGATCTGTCTCCCGCGGGCCACCTGGAATCGATCGGGTCCGTGTCTCATAGGGGTCACGCCGGATATGAGCCAGAAAGCCAAAGAAGGATTCGCGGCAGGGCCGGGTCGCCTGGGCCCGGCCCGGAAGCTTCCGCCCCCGGGCGTGACGGCAGTCCGCAAGCGGGCCGATCTGGCGCCGGCCTTCCGCCTCGGCCGCAGCGAGGAGCGGCAGCTGGTGCGCGAGGCCGCCGCCGGCGACCCCCGGGCCCTGCGCCGCCTCCTGGACGTGCTCTCCGGTCCCATCTACCGCTTCGGCCGGGGTTTCTGCCGCGACCGCCACGACGCCGAGGACGTGATGCAAGAGGTCCTCGTCTCGCTTACCCGCTCCCTGCCGAAGTTCCGCGGGGAGTCCTCCCTCGCCACCTGGGCGTACACCGTGGCGCGCAACGCCTGCGCGCGCCAGCGACGCAAGGGCGCGCACGAGCCGCAGCGCATCGAATCGCTCGAGGGCGGAGGTGACCGGTCGGCGCTGCAGGTGCCCGATCGCCGACAGGACCCGCAGCGCGCGCTGGAGCGACACGATCTGCGCTCGGCCATCGAGCGCGCCATCGCCGAGCTGCCGGGCTCGCAGAAGGAAGTGCTCGTGCTGCGCGACGTCGAGGGGCTGACGGCCGCACAGGTCGGGCACCTCCTGGGGATCAACGAGCGCGCCGTGAAAGCGCGCCTGCACCGCGCCCGCGTCACGCTGCGCAAGCTGCTGGCGCCCTGGGCGGGGACGGGTGCCGGCCACGCCCGCAAGGGCGCCGCGCGCCGCGCTGCCGGCCCCGCCCCCGGCCGCTGCCCCGACACGGCGCGGCTCCTCAGCCGCTACATCGAGGGTGAACTCGACGCCGACGTCTGCGCCCGCCTCGAGGGGCACGTGTCGCAGTGCCCCAACTGCCTCGAGGCGTGCTCGACGCTGCGCGGGGCGCTCTTCGCCTGCCGGACCTGGCAGAGCGCGCCGCTGCCCGCCGAGATCAAGGACGTGGTCCGCCGCGCCGCGCGCCAGGCCGTCAAGGAGCTCCGTGCTCCCGCCTGAGCGCCGCCGGCTTCCGCTCCCGCTCCTCCGGCTGCTGGCCCTTGCCGCCGCGACGCTGCCGGCGCTGGCGGCGGCGGTCGGCACCGCGCCGCGGGTGGACGCGCCGCCGACCTTGAGCGGCGTCGGCTCCGACTACGCCTACTTCTCCCCGAACCTCGACGGCTCGCAGGACACGCTGCATGTCTTCTACGGGCTCGGCGGCGACACCGCCCAGGTGCTCGTGCAGGTCCGCGCCGACTCGCTCGGCCTGCCGGGGAAGCTCCGGCGCACGCTGCGCGACGACGTCTTCCTCCCCGGCCCGGACACCGTCCGCTGGGAGGGGCGCGACGACAGCGGGACGCGCGTCCTCGACGGCCTCTACTGGATCACGCTGTCGGCCGCCAACGCGCTCGGCTCGGCCGAGGCCGGCCCGCTGCCGGTGATCCTCGATATCACGAACCCCGACGACGCCGTCACCCTGCCGGCGCGCGGCTACCTGAGCGGCCTCATCCACCGCGTCGAGGGCCTGGGCGCCGACGCCAACCGTCTCGAGAGCTTCGAGGTGCGCCTGTCCTCGCCGGGCGGGGCCCTGACCACCGTGCTCTGCCAGCCGTGCCTCACCGACACCGTGCGCTTCGGCATCGACGTGCCCGACTCCATCGCCACGGCCGACACGCTCACCGTGCGGTCGAGCCTGCGCGACAACGCCGGCAACGAGATCAACCGGGTGCGGCTGTTCGTGGTGGACTCCCTGCCGCCGCCGCCGCCGGCGATCGCGCCCTACCCCGAGCGGATCGAGCGCTCCGAGCTCGTCATCACCGGCACCGCGGCGGGCGCCGAGTCGGTGCTGGTGAGCCTCGACGGGTCGGCGTCCGCGGCCGCGCGCGTGCAGGCGGGCGGCAGCTTCGCGGTCGCGCTGCGCGGCTTCGCGCCCGGCCCGCACGCCTTCAGCGCCGTGAGCCAGGACCGCGCCCTCAACCGCTCGCGGCCCACCGCGCCGGCGGCGTTCACCTACGAGGAGCCGCTCGGCGCCACGCTGCCCGAGCGCTTCCGGGCCGGGGACTTCATCCAGGTCAATCTGGCGCGCCCGGCGCGCTCGGTGACGGTGAAGATCTACACGCTGAGCGGGCGCCTGGTGCGCAGCTTCGCGGCCGCGGGTGGCGCGCTGCTGCACGAGTTCGAGTGGAACCTCGACGACGACGACGGCCGCGCCGTGGGCAGCGGCCCGTACGTCGTGCGCATCCTCGCCGAGGCCGACGACGGCACGCCGCTCGAGAAGCGGCTGGCCACGGTGGCGACGCGGTGAGGCGCCGGTTTCCGGTTCTGTGGGCGGCGCTGTCGACGTTGGCGCTGCTGAGCGTCGCCCCGTCGGCGCGCGCCGGTGGCGTCGCCTCGCCCGTCATGCAGCCGCTGTCGGTGGGGGCGCGGACCTTCGCCCTGGCGGGGGCCTCCGTCGCGCTCACCCAGGACGCCGACGCGGTGTTCGTGAACCCGGCCCGCCTGGCGTTCCTGCGCGGCGCGAGCGTGGCCGCCGGCTACGGGCGCCTGGTCGAAGGCATCCCGTCCGACCGCGGCCAGTTGGCGGCCGGCTTCCCCCTCGGAGAGAGCATCGCGGCGCCCTTCCAGAAGGAGGGCGCGCACCGCTGGTCGCTGGGCGTGGCGCTCGACTACCAGCGCCTGGAGCTGTCGCAGGGCACCGACTACGGCGAGGCGACCGCGACCTTGGCCGCGGCGCTGGCGCCCGCCAACATCGTGGCCTTCGGGGCCGCCGTGCGCGGGCTGCGGACCAGCGCCGACCTCGACGGCCTGGGAGCCACCGGGGCGGCGCTCGACCTCGGCTTCTCGATGGCCCTGGCGCCGTATCTCGAGCTGGCGGCCGCAGCCCACAACGTCGTGGGTCAGGTGAAGTACGAGGACAGCGATTCCGAGACTCCGGGCTTCTCGGCGGGCTTCGCGCTGGCGCTGACGCGCTGGCGCTGGCTGGCGGCGGAAGCCGGCTACACCACCGCGTACGACGGCGCCTCCGCCGTGGCGGGCGGCCTCGAGCTGACGCCGATCCCCGAGCTGGCCCTGCGTGGCGGCGTGCGCTACTGGCTCCAGCCCGAGGCCCGCGCCGTGCCCGCCCTGGGGCTGGGGATCCATTACGACGACTACTTCCTCGACTACGGCGTGCAGCTGGAGGGCGACGCGGCGCTCGGCCTCGTGCAGCGTGTGAGCTTCGGGCTGCGGCGGTAGGAGATTCCAGGACGCCCCGCCCGCGAGCGGCGCGCCGTCGTCGCCGCCCACCGGCGCCCCCGCCGGTGTTAGACTCCCTCCCTCATGGACCTCGCCCCGCTGCCCGAGCAGAAGCTCTCGGAGTCGGCTTTCGTCGCCTTCGACACGGAGGCGACCGGCTACTCGAACGTCACCGACCGGCTGGCCGAGATCGCCGGCGTGCGCTTCCACTGGGGCGAAGCGGGCTGGGTCACCGAGGGCGTCTTCGAGGAGCTCATCGCCCCCGGCCGGCCGATGCCGCCCGAGACCATCGCCGTCCACGGCATCACCGACGATCGGCTGGCGGGTGCGGCGCCCGCCATCGAGGTTCTTGACCGCTTCTTTGCTTTTGCCGAGGGCGCGTTCCTGGCGGTGCATTACGCCCCCGCCGACATGGGCATGATGGCCTTCGCCTACGCGCGCGCCGGAGCGCCGGTCCCGCCCGCCTTTGCCCTCGACACCTCGCCGCTGTCGCGGCGGCTGATCCCCGACATCCCGGACTACTCGCTGGAGACGCTCGCGGCGCGGCTCGGCCTGCCCGCGCCGACGCATCGCGCGCTGCCCGACGCGCTCGCCACGCGGGCGCTCTTCGAGCTCTGCGCGGCTCGCCTCGGCGAGCCCCCATCGCTTACCATCGGGGACCTGCTCTCGCGTGCGGGCCCGTTGGTGACCCTGGAGGAATTCGACGGCCTGCCGCTGGCGATGCCCGGGAGCCTCGCCGACGTCGAGCGCGGCATCGCCGAGGGCCGCGACGTCACCCTCGAGTACCGGGGGGGGTCCAAGGGCCAGGTGCCGCGGCGGGTGACACCGCAGTACCTGTTCGCGCGTCAGGGCCACGTGTTCCTCGAGGGTTTCTGCCACCTGGACGGGGCGAAGAAGTCCTTTCGCGTGGACCGCATCGAAAGAGCCACGTTGATCGCGGGGCTGCCGGGCAATTGACCGCAGGGCCGCAAGGAGAACGATCCCATGTCGAATCGCACAACCATCCTGGTCGTCGGCGCCACCGGCGCCCAAGGCGGCAGCGTGGCGCGCCACCTGCTGGCCTCGGGCCGCTACGCGGTGCGCGCGCTGACCCGCAACCCGAACGCGGACAAGGCCAAGGCGCTGGCCGCCGCGGGCGCCGAGCTGGCGCGCGGCGATCTCTCCGATCCCGCCGCCCTGCGCGCCGCCCTGGCCGGCTGCGAGGGCGCTTTCGGCGTCACCAACTTCTGGGAGCACTTCGGCAAGGAGTACGAGCAGGGCAAGAACCTCATCGACGCGGTGGCGGCGGCGGGCGTGAAGCGCTTCGTCTTCAGCTCGTTGCCCCACATCGAGAAGCTCAGCGGCGGTGAGCTGAAATCCCCCCACTTCGACATCAAGGCCCGACTGGAGGACTACGCGCGCGGGCTCGGCCTCCCGGCCGCCTTCGTGCACCTCGCCTTCTACTACGAGAACTTCCTCCACTTCTTCCCGCCCAAGAAGCAGGCGGACGGCAGCTTCGGCTTCGGCTTTCCGCAGGGGGACACGCCGCTGGCCGGCGTGGCGGTCGCCGACCTGGGCGGGGTCGTGCTGCCCATCTTCGACCGCTTCGAGGAGTTCCGTGGCCAGGCCACCTACGTGGTCGGCGACGACCTGCCGGCGGCGCGCTACGCCGAGCTCATGAGCCGCGCCCTGGGCGTCCGGGTGGCCTACAACCACGTCCCGCGCGAGGTCTTCGCCGGGTTCGGTTTCCCCGGCGCCGAGGACCTGGCCGACATGTTCGACTTCTACCGGCGCTTCGTGCCGACGCGCCAGGCGGACGTGGCCGCCAGCCGGGCGCTCTACCCGAGGATCCAGAGTTTCGAGGCCTGGCTGGCCGCCAACCGCGAACCGTTCGAGACCGTGCTCGCCGGCTGAGCGGACGGACCCGGCCACCCAGCGGCCGCGCCCGGACGGCTCGAACCGCTGCTCGTTCCCGTCCGGGCATACCGCGGGGGACTTTGCCGTGGCCACCGTGCTGGACCGCGAAGCCGGCCGGGGCCTCGGCCGCTTCGCGTACCCGGCCGCGGCGACCGCGGGCTACGCGCGCATCGCCGGCAACGAGCATTACTTCTCGGACGTGGTACCCGGTATGCTCGTGGGGCATCTCGTCGGGCGGCTGGTGACCCGCCACCGCCACGCGGCGGTGGCCTCCCCGGCGGCGCCGCTTCCGGAGCCGCCGGCCCACGGACGACCGGAGAAGGACTCCATGCGATCCGCTGCTGCGATTCTGCCCGCCGTCTGTGTAACGCTCTGCACGGTCCTCGCCGGCGCGGCCGGCGCTCAGCCTGCGTCGGTTTCGCCCGGCCAGTACGTCTGGGTGCTCGAGCCCATGAATTGCGATCCGGGGCTGCGGCCGCAGCCCGGCGGGCCCTACGCGGCGCTGGTGTTCTGCGAGAACGCGCTCGGGGCGTATCTCGCCGTCGTCCGGCTCGCGCCCCTGGAGAGGACAGGGGAGGGAGCCTGGAACACCAAGCAGTTGATCTGGCAGGAGGAGCCGTGGGCCTCCGACATCACGAGCTTCGCCTGGGCGCCCGACGGCCAGCGGCTCTTCGTCACGACCGCGGACGGCGCGGGCGCGGGAGGACTCTACGAGCTGGAGCTCGCGACGCGCCGGGCGCGACAGGTGGCGCCGAAGGACAGCGCCGTCACCGCCGCGAAGCCGGGGCCCGGCTACGTCATCGAGCGGCTGGATCGCGATCGGCAGGTGCTCCACTACCGGGCGATCCCGTGGAACCTTCCCTCGGGCGTGTCGGCGGAGGACAGCCTGCTGCTGGCGCCGCCCGCCGCCGCCCCCGCCAAGGCTCCAAAAGCCAAGAGCGCGTCAAAGCATAAGTAGCGCAGCCCGGGTCGCGTTGACCCTGTCTCGGCGCGGGTGCTAGCCTTTTCAAGCGCGCCGGAGGGCGTCTTTTCGTGACCCGCGCTCTCCGCGCCCGGCCGGCGGCCGCACACCCAAGACCCTCGCCGGCGTCCTTCTCGTCCCACTCGAGCAACGCGAACAGGAGCGTGTCATGGCGGAACCCACCGCGCCGGCCGGCAGCGGCGACGTCCAGGCGGTCGAGAAGCTGAACCAGGCGCGCGAGCGCATCCAGGCCGAGGTGCGCAAGGTCATCATCGGCCAGGACGACGTCATCGAGCACCTGCTCACCGCGCTCTTCGCCAACGGCCACTGCCTGCTGGTCGGCGTGCCCGGCCTCGCCAAGACGCTGCTCATCCGCACCCTGGCGCGCGTCCTCGACCTCCGGTTCAGCCGCATCCAGTTCACGCCCGACCTCATGCCGTCGGACATCACCGGCACCGAGGTGCTCGAGGAGCGCGACGGCCGCCGCGTCTTCCGCTTCATCAAGGGCCCGGTGTTCGCCAACATCGTGCTGGCCGACGAGATCAACCGCACGCCGCCCAAGACGCAGGCCGCGCTGCTGCAGGCCATGCAGGAGCACGAGGTCACCGCCGGCGGCGAGACGCACGCGCTCGAGCTGCCGTTCTTCGTGCTGGCGACGCAGAATCCCATCGAGCTGGAGGGCACCTACCCGCTGCCCGAAGCCCAGCTCGACCGCTTCATGTACCAGGTGATGGTCGGCTACCCGAGCGCGGCCGAGGAGGAGCGCATCGTCGCCGAGACCACGGGGGCGGTGGAGGCCCAGCTGCGCACCGCGCTCACCGGCCACGAGATCATGGAGCTGCAGAAGCTGGTGCGCCGCGTGCCGGCCAGCGAGCACGTGGTGCGCTACGCCGTGCGCCTGGCGCGCGCCACGCGGCCGACCGAGGCGGGCGCCCCGGACTTTGTGCACAAGTGGCTGTCGTGGGGCGCCGGCCCGCGCGCCTCGCAGTACATGATCCTCGGCGCCAAGACGCGCGCCGTGCTGCACGGGCGCTTCGCCCCGGGCGTCGACGACGTGCGCGCCGTAGCGCCGGCGGTGCTGCGCCACCGCCTGGTGACCAACTTCAACGCCGAGGCCGACGGCGTGAAGACGGACCGGATCGTGGCCGACCTGCTGGCGGCGGTGGGGGCGGATAAAGCCTGAGCCGGCGACGAACCCGCCGGGCGCCGGCCCGGTTCGCGAGCGGAGGTGGCCGATGAAGACACTGCTCCTGTGTGCCGCATTCGCGATCCTGTGCTCTTCGGCGGCCCTGGCCGTGGAAGTCGAGTTCGGCGGCTTCGGCGATGGCACGCCCGACCGCACGGTGCCGTGCCTGAGCGAGGCGCAGCGCGCCCGCATCCAGGCGAGGATTGCAGCCACCTGCTCCGCCCGGCGCGCCGCGGGCCGCCTGGCGGCGCCGGAGGCGACCCAGACCGTGCTCTTCGGCTGGCCGCTGCGGCCGCGCTCCGGCTTCCAGGACTATGGCTACCACGGCATCTCCGGCTTCGTGGACCACGCCGCCGCCTACCCGAACATCCTGCAAGACTACAACTGCGGCACGCGCACCTACGACCTCGCCGACGGCTACAACCACGCCGGCACCGATTGCTTCACCTGGCCGTTCTACTGGTACAAGATGGACCACGACGAAGTGGAGGTCGTGGCCGCCGCGCCCGGGCAGATCGTCGGCAAGGACGACGGCAACTACGACCGCAATTGCGGCTTCGGCGCGGGCAACTGGAACGCCGTCTACATCGTGCACGCCGACGGCTCGGCGGCGTGGTATGGCCACCTGAAGAACGGCTCGCCCACGGCCAAGGAGGTGGGCGCTACCGTGCTCGCCGGCGAGTATCTGGGGGTCGTGGGCAGCTCGGGCAGCTCGACCGTGCCGCACCTGCACTTCGAGGTCTACAGCAACCAGGGGCAGCTCGTCGATCCCTGGGCGGGACCGTGCAACGCGGGCCTGGGCGACTCGCGGTGGGCGGCGCAGCGGCCGTACTACGACTCGGCGGTCAACGCGGTGCTCACGCACTCGGCGCCGCCGGTCTTCCCGGCTTGCCCGGGGACCGAGACGATCAACGCCCGCGACACCTTCGTGCCCGGCCAGCGCGCCTACTTCGCCGCCTACTACCGCGACCAGCTGGCCGGCCAGGAGAGCCAGTACGCCGTGCTCGACGCCCAGGGCGGCACGGTGGCGAGCTGGAGCCACGCCAGCTCGGAGCCGCACTACGCGGCGTCGTACTGGTACTGGTATTTCGATGTGCCCGCGGGGCCGCCGCTCGGCATGTGGAAGTTCCAGGCCGTCTTCCAGGGCGTCACCTACGCGCATCACTTCTGGGTGGTGCCGGCGACGGGAGTCGACGGCGATGCCGGCGCGTCCGGCCGCCTGGCGCTGACGGTGGTCTCGGCGAACCCGTCGCGCGGAGCGTTCAGCTTCGAGTACCGGTTGCCGGCGGCCGGGCGGGCGCGGCTCGAGGTCTTCGACGTGGCGGGGCGGCGCGTGGCGACGCTGGTGGACGACGACCTGGAGGCGGGCTCGCAGCGGGCGAACTGGGAGACCGGGCTCGCGGGCGGCGGCGCCGCCCGCGGCGGACTCTACTTCGTCCGCCTGGCGGCCGGTGGGCGCTTCGCGCTTTGCAGGGTGGCGGTGGTGGATTAGCGAGCCGGCGCAGGCCGGAGGTCGTCCCCTGAGATCCAGACGCAAGCTCGGCGCGCGTCCCGGCCCTTTGACCGCCCGCGAACCCCGATGCTAGCCTGAAGCCAACGTCCACCCGTCGCGCCGTCCGGTCACAGAACCGGGCGGCATTTGGCGTTTGCCCACCGGCCGCGACCTGCGCCGACGAGAGCCCATGACCGAGCCCGCGCCGCCCACCACCGCCAACCTCGCCCGTCGCTACCTCGACCCGGCGGTGGTCTCGACCTTGAGCTCGCTCCACCTCAAGGCGCGGCTGGTCGTCGAGGGCTTCATCTCGGGGCTGCACAAGAGCCCGTACCACGGCTTCTCGGTGGAGTTCGTCGAGCACCGGCCCTACATGCCGGGCGATCCCCTGCGCAACGTGGACTGGAAGGTCTACGCCAAGTCCGACCGCTTCTACGTCAAACAGTACGAGGACGAGACCAACCTGCGCGCCTACCTCATCCTCGACCGCTCGGCTTCGATGGGGTACCGCTCGAACGGCGCGAAGGTTAGCAAGCTCGAGTACGCCCAGACGCTGGCGGCCGCGCTGGCCTACCTGCTGCTCGGGCAGCAGGACGCGGCGGGGCTCCTGAGCTTCGCCGAGAGCGTGGACGGCTTCGTGCCGCCGCGCGCCACCAAGGGCCACCTCGAGACCATCCTGCGCGAGATCGACCGCGCCAAGCCGGGCGGGCGCACCGCGCTCGGCGCCACGCTGCACGACCTGGCGGAGCGCATGAAGCGGCGCGGGCTGGTGATCCTCTTCTCGGATCTCATGGCCGATCCCGCCGAGGTGCTCTCGGGGCTCAAGCACTTCCGCCACGGCCGCCACGAGGTGATCGTCTTCCACGTGCTCGACCCGGCCGAGTGGGCCTTCGGCTTCCGCGAGTCGGCGACCTTCGTGGACGTCGAGACGGGCGAGGAGGTGGCCCTCGAGCCGTGGCAGGTGCAGGCCCGCTACCAGGACGCGGTGCGCGACTGGGTGGGCCGCTACCAGCGCGAGTGCGGCCAGCAGCAGATGGACTACGTGCGCCTGTTGACCGACGTCCCTTACGACGTCGCGCTTCTCCGCTATCTCGAGAAGCGGCGGCGGCTCTATTGAGAGCGGGCGCGAGGCAAGCTGCGCCGCGGGCGGCCGCCTGGCCCGCCACCCCGGGCCCCCGGCCGTGACCTTCCTCAATCCGCTCTTTCTGCTCGGGCTCTTGGCCTCGGCCGTGCCGGTGCTCATCCATCTCTTGACGCGGCGCAAACCCAAGCGCGTCGAGTTCTCGTCGGTGGAGTTCCTGCGGGAGGTGCGCCTGGTCGAGCTGCGCCGCTTCCGCCTGCGCGAGTGGCTGCTGCTGCTCTTGCGCGTGCTGGCGGTGGCGTGCCTGGCGCTGGCCCTGGCGCGTCCGGCGGTGCGCGGCGGGGCGGCGGGCGGCAAGGGCTCGACGGCGGCGCTCCTGCTCGTGGACCGCAGCTACTCGATGCGCACGCGCGAGGCCGACCGCGCGCTCTTCGAGATCGCCAAGGTGCGCGCTCTCGAGGTGCTGGACGCGCTCGAGGCCGGCGACCGCGTGCAGGTGATGGGCTTCGACCAGGCGGCGGAGCCCGCTTTCCCCGACTTCGTCGAGGACCACACGCGCGCCCGGGCGGCGATCGAAGCCCTCGAGCCCGGGGCGCAGCCCACCGACCTCGAGGCGGCGCTCTCGGCCGCGCTGGAAGCGCTCGGCAAGAGCGGGGCGCTCAACCGCGAGCTGTACGTCTTCACCGATCTGCAGCGCGCCGGATTGCCGCGGGAGGCTCCGGCCCGCGTCCTGCCGCCGGGCCTGCGCGTGCGCTTCCTGCCCGCGGGCGCCGCGGCGGGGCCGCCGAACCTGGCGGCGAGCGAGGCGCGCTACCGGCCGGGCGATCCTCCGTCGGTGCAGGTCGGGGTGCGGGCGTTCGGCGACGGCGGGAGCGCGACGGGCGATGCCGGCGCCGGCGGCGCGCGCGAGGTCCCGGTGGCCGTCCGGGCCATGACCTCGCCGGGCAACTGGCAGGAGGTGGGCCGCGGGTTCCTGCCTTTCGCCGGCGCGGATGCGCGCGGCCTGGTGATCGCGGGCCAGCCGGTGACTCTCGGCGGCGACGTCGAGCTGGGCGGCGACGCGCTCGCCTTCGACGATCGCCGGGCTTTCGCCGCCGGCCAGGCGGGGGCGGTGCGCGTCGGTCTGGTGGCCGAGCCGGGGGCCGCGGCAGGATCGGCGGCCGCGGCGGGCGCGCCGCAGCGCGCGCCGCTGGCGGTCCTGCTCGAGACCGGGCAGGAGGCCGGACGCTTCGCGCTCACGCCGCTCGAGCCCGCGCGCGTCACGGAGGAAGCGCTGGCCGGGCTCGACGTGGTGGTGCTCGACGACGTCGCCGGCCTCGGCGACGGCAGCCTGCAGGCGCTGATCGACTTCACGCGCGGCGGCGGCGGGCTCGTGGCGGTGCTCGGGCCGCGCACCCGCCCGGCGTTCGTCAACGGCCGGCTCTTCGCGGCGCTGGGCGGCCTGCGCATCGTCGGCGACGCTCCGCGGCGCGCCGAGCGCGGCGGCTGGGCGCTGCGCCGCGCCGCCGTCGGCCAAGCGGCGCTGGCCGGCTTCCCCGAAGCCGCCGGCGACGCGCTCTCGCAAGCGCAGTTCCAGGCGGCGTGGCGGGTGGATCCGGGGAACGAGGGGCGCGTGCTCGCGCGCTTCGCCCCCGACCTGCCGGCGCTCGTCGAGCGCGACCGGCTGCTGGTCTTCGCCAGCGACGCGGGCGGGGCGTGGTCGGACTTCCCGTTCTCGGGGGCGTTCGTGCCGTTCTGGTCGCAGGCGTTGGCGGCGCTCGCCCAGGGCAACGCGCCCGAGCTCGTCGCCGGGCAGCGGCTCGACCTGCCGGCGCCGCCGGCGGGCGCGCGCGCCACCTGGGCGCTGCGCTCGCCCGCGGGCGCCGGGATACCGCTCGAATCGCGCCTGGCCGGAGGCTCGCTGCGCCTGCTCTCGCCGCCGCTTCCGGAGCCCGGCCTCTACCTGCTCGCCGCCTCCGGGCGCGTGTTGCGCGCGCTGCCGGTCGGCCTGGATCTGAGCGAATCCGACCTCACCCGGCTGGCCGCTGAGGAGGTGCGCGCGCGCTGGCGGGCGCTGCGCGCCGAGGTGGTGCCGTCCGCGGTGGCGGCCCGGCGCCTGGTGCGCGAGGGGCGCTACGGCCGCGAGCTGTGGCGCGTGTTCCTGGCGCTGGCGCTGATCCTGCTCGTGCTCGACACGGGGCTGTCGCGCGTCTGGGGCTCGCGCGCCGTGCGGCCGGCCGAGGCTTAGGAGAAGATGGACTCGGCCACCGCCGACCACCCGCGGCCGCTGCGCGACGACCGGGGCGCCCAGCGGGCCTCGCGGCCCGAGGGCCTCGCCGACCTGGCCCGCGACACGCGCGCCGTGCGCGAGACGGCGGAGGCGTTGCGCGAGAGCGGGCCGGCGGCGGTCGCCACCCCGCGCCGCCTGGTGTGGCGCGGGCTGGCCGGCGGCGAGCGCGCCTGGGCGCTGGCGGGCCTGGCCCGTCGGCTCGGCCGGCCGCTCGTCTGGGTGCTGGCCGACGCCGAGCGCGCCGACATCGCGCGCGAGGACCTCGAGCTGTTCCTCGGCCCGGATGCGGTGCTTTATTTTCCCGAGCCCGAGATCCTGCCGTACGAATCGCACTCCCCGCACCCGGCCCTGGTGGCGCAGCGGATGGAGGCGCTGTATGCGCTGCTGGATCGGAGCGACGGGTCGCGCCCCGCGGAGCCCGCCCCGGTGATCGTCACCACCGTGCGCGCCCTCGCGCAGCGCATCCCCGGCCCGGCCAAGCTGGCCCGCGCGCGCCTGCACCTTAGGGTCGGCGCCGCCTACGACATGACCGAGCTCGCCGGCCGGCTGGTCGCCCTCGGCTACGATCGCCGTCCGATGGTGAGCGCGGTCGGTGAGTTCGCGGTCCGCGGCGGCATCGTGGACGTCTTCGCCCTGGGCAGCGACGATCCGTGGCGCCTCGAGTTCGACGATCGCGACCTGGTCTCCCTGCGCCGCTTCGACCACGTCTCACAGCGCTCGGTCGAGCAGATCCCCGAAGCCCTCGTCCTGCCGCGCTTCGAGGTGGCGTTGCTGCCCGGCGACTTGCCCGCGATCCACGAGCGGCTGATGCGCGAGCGCGGCGCGATGGAGGTCGCCGCCGGCGAGGCGCAGTCCATCGACGAGCTCGGCCTCCTGCACGAGGGCGTCGAGCGCTTCGCGGGGCACTACGGCCAGGACCTGGCCACGCTCGCGGCGTACCTGCCGCACGACGCGGTGGTGATCGCCGACCGCCCCGAGAAGCTCGCGGAGCGCGGCGCGGCCCTCGACGAGGAGGTGCCGCGTTCCTACCACGAGGCGCGCGAGCACTATCCGCTCGTCTCGCGGCCCGAGGAGCTGTTCGCGCCCGCCGCCGACCCGCTCGTCGGTCTCGCGGCGCGCGACCGGCTCGCGCTGGCGGGGCCGGCGGCCGCCGACGACGGGGCGACCGCGACCGCCTGGACCTGGGGCGTCCGTCCCCCGGAGGCCTTCGGCCGGCGCATCGACCTGGTGCGCCAGCACCTGCAGCGGCTCAACGAGGACGGCCTGGCGATCGTCGTGCTGTGCGACAACGAGGGGCAGCGCGACCGCCTCGACGAGCTGCTCGGCCCCGGCCCGGCGTTCCTCGAGGTCGGCCTGCTGTCCTCCGGCTTCACCGTGCCCGAGGCCGGGCTCGCCGTCCTCACCGACCACGAGGTCTTCGACCGCCCGCGCCGCCGCGCGCAGCGCCGCCGCCGCACCGGCGGCCTGTCGCTGGCCGAGCTGAACGCGCTCGACGCCGGCGACTACGTCGTCCACGTGGACCACGGCGTCGGCATCTACCGCGGCCTGGTGCGCCTCACCGTGGACGGCCAGGAGACCGACTGCCTGGCGCTGACCTACGCCGCCGGCGACAAGCTCTTCGTGCCGGTCACGCAGCTGGCGCTGGTCAGCCGCTACGCCGCCGAGGAGGGCGCCGCGCCGGGCCTGCACCGCCTCGGCTCGCAGACCTGGGCGCGCGCCAAGGCGCGGGCCCGCAAGGCCATCCAGGAGATGGCCGAGTCGCTGCTCAAGCACTACGCCGAGCGCCACGCGCTGCCCGGCTTCGCCTTCCCGCCCGACGGCGAGTGGCAGCGCGAGCTCGAGGCCTCGTTCATCTACGAGGAGACCCCCGACCAGCTCACGGCCGTGCGCGACGTCAAGCGCGACATGGAGGACGCCCGCCCCATGGATCGGCTGGTGTGCGGCGACGTCGGCTACGGCAAGACCGAGGTGGCGGTGCGCGCCGCCTTCAAGGCGGTGGCGGCGGGCAAGCAGGCGGCGGTGCTGGTGCCCACCACCATCCTCGCCGAGCAGCATTTCCACACGCTGCGCGAGCGCCTCGCCGAGTTCCCCGTGAAGGTCGAGGTGCTGTCGCGCTTCCGCACGCCGCGCGAGCAGAAGCGCATCGTCGCCGAGCTCGGGCGTGGCGAGCTGGACGTGGTCATCGGCACGCACCGGCTGCTGTCGAAGGACGTCAGGTTCCACGACCTCGGCCTGGTGGTGATCGACGAGGAGCAGCGCTTCGGCGTGGCCCACAAGGAGCGGCTGCGCCAGATGCGGCGCAACGTCGACGTGCTGACGCTCACCGCCACGCCCATCCCGCGCACCCTGCACTTCTCGATGGCCGGGGCGCGCGACATGTCGCTCATCGAGACCCCGCCGCGCGACCGCCAGCCGGTGCACACCGAGATCGCCGAGTTCTCCGACGAGCTGGTGGTCGACGCGCTGCTGCGCGAGATCGACCGCGGTGGGCAGGCCTTCTTCGTGCACAACCGCGTCGAGACCATCGACACCACCGCCGTGCGGCTCGCCAAGATCCTGCCGCAGCTGCGCTTCGGCATCGCCCACGGGCAGATGCGCGAGCGGGCCCTCGAAAAGGTCATGGTCGACTTCTACGAGCGCCGCTTCGACGTGCTGGTGTGCACCATGATCGTCGAGAATGGCCTCGACCTGCCCAACGTCAACACGCTGATCGTGGACCGCGCCGAGACGCTCGGCCTGGCGCAGCTCTACCAGCTGCGCGGGCGCGTCGGCCGCTCGCGCTCGCGCGCCTACGCCTACTTCCTGGTGCCACCGCGGCGGGCCCTGACCGAGGAGGCGGAAAAGAGGCTCAAGATCATCGAGGCCTTCGACGACCTCGGGGCCGGATTCAAGATCGCGCTCAAGGACCTCGAGATCCGCGGCGCCGGCAACCTGCTCGGGCCCGAGCAGCACGGTTTCATCGCCGGCCTGGGCTTCGAGCTCTACGTCAAGCTGCTCGAGGAGACGATCGCCGGGCTCAAGGGCGAGCGCCTCGAGGAGCACGCCGAGCCGCGCCTGCACACTGATCTTGCGGCCTTCCTGCCGGAGAGCTACGTGGCCGACGACGAGCAGAAGCTCGAGCTCTACCGCGAGCTGGCCGCGGCGCGCCGCCCCGAACGGGTGGACGAGATCGCCGCCGAGCTGGCCGACCGCTTCGGCCCGCCGCCGGCGCCGGCCCGCGACCTGCTGGCGCTGCGGCGGCTGCGCCTGGTGGGCGCCCGCGCCGGCGTCACCCGCCTGTCGCTCGCCGGCGGCAAGCTCGAGCTGTACCTCGAAGCGCCGCTGTCGCCGCGCGAGGTGAAGGCCCTGCTCGACCGCGTGGACCTGCCGGTCGAGTTCCTCTCCGGACGCGAGATGGGACTGCGCCTGCGCGCCGGCGCGGAGACCCTCGTCGCGGCGGCGGGGGCCCTGTTGGAGGGCCTGGCGGCATGTGTTAGCGTCCGGTCTACGTGATCACCTGGACGGAGGCTATGAGAGATCCCAACCGCTTCGGCGCGATCGCCCTGGCGGTCCTGGCCGCCGTCACGCTCGGCTCCTGCGGCACGCAGGACCGGACCGTGGCGAGCGTGGGGGGCCGCCCGGTGACGGTCGCGGAATTCGAGGACGCCGCCCGCAGCCAGCCCTACCTCGGCCTCGACCCCTCCCCGGACGCCAAGCGCCGCCTGCTCGACGAGCTGCTCGACCGCGAGCTGCTCGTGGCCGAGGCCCGGCGTCTGGGCCTCGACCAGGGCGCCGAGCTGGCCGGCGTGCGCCGGCAGGCGCGCGACGAGGTCCTGCCCGAGATGCTCTACCGCCGCGTGGTCTCCGGCCGCGTGTCGGTGGGCGAGGCGGAGATCAAGGCCCTGTGGGACGCGCAGGACCACGAGCTGCGGCTCTCCCAGATCTTCAGCTTCGAGCTGAGCGGCGCGCGCGCGGCCATGGCGAAGCTGGCGGCGGGCGAGCCGTTCGCCGACGTGGCGCGCAACCACTCGCGCGACCGCACCACCGCGCCGGCCGGCGGCGATCTCGGCTACCTCACCGCCGGACAGCTGCCCGCCGAGATCGAGCAGGCGGTGCGCGGCCTGCCGGTGGGGAAGTGGACCGAGCCGGTCCTCACGCCCGTCGGCTACTACATCATCAAGGTGGAGGACCGCCGGGCGCGCGAGCGCGACGACTACCAGATGGTGCGCGCCCAGATCGAGTCGGGGCTGCGCCAGCGCAAGGAGCGCTCGCTGGTGCTGGCCTACGTGGCCGGCGTGAAGACGCGCTACGGCATGAAGCTCGAGACCGACGGCTTCGGCCGGCTGGCCGAGAAGTGGCAGAACCGCACCGCCGAGGAGCTGCTCGGCTCGGGCGGCGACCCCGCCAAGCTCGGTTTCACCGACGCGGACCTCGCTGCGCCGCTGGCCACCTACCGGGGCGGGGCCTACACCATCCGGGACTTCTTCGCCGATTTCGCCGACCGCACGTCGCTCGACCGCCCGCCGGCCGGGGACGACGCCACGCTGCGCCTGTTCGTCCAGGACCGCGCCACCTTCGCTCTACTGCTGCGCGAGGCTCAGGATCGCGGTCTCGACCGCGAGCCGGAGACGGCCCGCCGCCTGCGCGACCGCGAGGCATCGTTCCTCATCTCGCGGATCTACGAGCAGGAGATCGTGACGAAGGCGCGGCTCACGCCCGAGGAGCGCGAGCGGATCCGCGCCCAGGTGGGGACCGCGAGCCCGGCGCCCGGGCAGTCAGCGGGGCTCGCCGATCAAGAGGCCCGGCTGTTCGAGCAGAAACGCCGGCTGGCGCTGCAGGAACTGCTCGAGCGGCTCCGCCAGGCTCACCCGCCGCAAGTGAACGAGAAGGCGCTGGGCGACGTGCCGTGGCCGGTGCCTCCCAAGGAGAACGCATGAAGTCGCAGTCATCGGCCCTCGCGGCCGCCGGGCTGGTCCTGGCCCTGGTGTGGACCGGGGCCGCATTGGTGTCTGCCGCCGCGGCGCCGGGCGTGCCGCCGCCGGGCGTGCCGCCGGCCACCGCCGCTCCGCCCGTGGCCACGCCGGCCGCGCCGCGCGCCGCCGCCGACACGGCCCGCGCCGGCGAGGAGCGCGTCGACGGCATCACCGCCGTGGTGGGCGGCGAGCCCATCTTCCAGAGCGAGGTGGACGAGCAGCTCTACCTCTACCTGATGCAGAGCGGGGCGCGCCTCGACTCGCTGGCCGCCATCGGCATGCGCAAGGAGATCCTCGCCAAGCTCGTCGACGAGAAGCTCATCGTCCAGGAGGCCAAACGCAAGCAGGTGTCGGTGGTCGACGCCGAGCTCGATGCGCAGGTGAACCAGGCGATTGTCGACGCCAAGCAGCGGGTCGGCGGCGAGCAGGCCTTCGCCGGCGAGCTGCGCAAGGAGGGCATCAGCGAGGGCGAGCTGCGCGAGCGCTACCGCGGCGAGATCCGCCGCCAGATGCTCGCCAACCAGCTGCTGCGCCGCGAGCTGAACCTCAAGCTCGAGGTGTCGCCGGCCGAGGCCGAGGCGTACTTCAAGGTCAACCCCAAGGAGTTCCCCACCAAGCCGGCCGAGATGCACATCGCGCTCGTGCTCATCCCCATCGAACCCGATCCCACCGCCAAGGCGGCGGCCCGCAGGCGCGCCGAGGAGACGCTGGCGCGCATCCAGAAGGGCGAGTCGTTCACGCGGGTGGCGCAGGAGATCTCGGAGGACCCGGCGACGCGGGCCTCGGGCGGCGACCTGGGCTTCTTCGGGCGCGGCGACCTCGACACCAACTTCACCAAGGTGGCCTTCGCGCTCAAGCCCGGCCAGATGTCGGGCGTCGTGGAGACCCTGTTCGGCTACCACATCATCCGCGTCGAGGAGGCGGACTCGGCGCGCGCCGAGGTGCACGCGCGGCACATCCTGGTGCGCGTGCCGATCATGGCGGCCGACGACCAGCGGGCCGAAGCGCAAGCCCAGATGGTCTACGGCGAGGCGGCCAAGGGCCTCGATTTCGGCGCCCTGGCCCGCAAGTACTCCAAGTTCCAGGGGCCGCAGGACCCCAACGGCGACCTCGGCTTCGTGCCGGCCAGCGCCTTCTCGCCGGACTTCCGCGCCGCCCTCGATCCGCTGGGCATCGGCGACGTCACCCGGCCGCTCAAGAACCCGCAGGGCTACCACATCTTCAAGATGCTCGACCGCCGGCCCGAGCGCCCCTACGAGCTGGAAGAGATCCGGGCGCAGCTGCCGGAGCTGGTGCGGCAGACGAAGCTCAAGAAGCAGTACGACACCTGGGTCGCCGGGCTGCGCGCCAAGGCGCGCATCGATTACCGCTAGCGGGACGGGGGGCGTGATCCGTTTCTCGGGGGTCAGCCGGCGCTTCGGAGCGACCTGGGCGCTGCGCGACGTGGACTGGGAGGTGGCGGCCGGCGAGCGCGTCGCCGTGCTCGGTCCCAGCGGCTGCGGCAAGACCACGCTCCTGCGCCTCATCACCATGGAGATCCCGCCCACCTCGGGCATGGTCGAGGTGGGCGACTTCGTCTCCGGGCGCACCTCCAGCGCGCGCCGGGCCGTGCTGCGGCGCACCCTGGGCATCGTCTTCGAGGACGTGCGCCTGCTCCCCGACCGCTCGGTGTTCGACAACCTGGCGCTGGCCCTCAACATCCGCGGCGTCTGGGACCGCAAGCAGATCGGCATGCGCATCGGCGAGATGCTGGAGGAGGTCGGGCTGCGCGCCCGCGCCGGCGCCTTCCCCGGCGAGCTGTCGGCCGGCGAGAAGGGCCGCGTCTCGGTGGCCCGCGCCCTGGTCGGCGAGCCGCTCCTGATCGTCGCCGACGACCCGGCGCGCCACCTCGGCCCCAAGCACGCCGCGCTGCTGATCGAGGTGCTCAAGCGGGCGCACGGCCGCGGCGCCACGCTGGTGCTGGCCACCAACGACGAAGCGGTGGCGCAGGCCGTGGGCGGCCGCATCACGCGTCTGGCCGAGGGCCGCGTGGTGGGGGCGTAGGGGAGGGGCCATGCAGCGCATGCTCTACTTCCTGAGCGAGGCCTGGCGCGGCCTGTGGCGGCACCGCTCGCTGACCGGGACGGCGCTGCTGGCCCTGGTCGGCGCGCTGCTCGTGCCCGCCGCCTTCCTCGTCGTGCTGGTCAACTCGCTGCACGCCGTGCAGACCCTCGGCGACCGCCGCGAGATGATCGTCTTCCTGCGCGACGGCGCCACCGCCGCCGACCGCGACTCGCTCGCCGACCGGCTGGCGCCGGTGGCCCGCCAGGTGAGCTTCGTCAGCAAGCAGGACGCCTGGGACGAGATGGCGCGCGAGCTGGGCGGCGGCGAGCTGCTCGAGGCCGTGGGCCAGAACCCGTTGCCCGCCTCGCTGCGCGTGCGGCTACGCCCCGAGTACCTGCACTACGAGGCCATGGACTCCGTCGCCACCGCGGTGGCCGACGACGAGGCGGTCGAGGAGGTGCAGTTCGGCGGCGAGTGGGTGCGCCGCCTCGACCGCTTCATCGAGACGCTGCGGATCACCGGCTTCGGTCTCGCCGCGATCATCGCTCTGGTCGTGATCTTCGTGGTCTCCAACGCCATCCGCCTGACGGTGGTGGCCCGGCGCGAGCTGCACCGCGTCATGCGGTTGCTCGGCGCCGGGCGCTTCTTCCTGCGCGTGCCGCTGGTGCTCGAGGGCACGCTGCTCTCGATCCTGGCCGCCGCCGGGGCGTTGGCGCTGGTGTACGGACTCTTCCTGCTGGTCGAAGGCCGCCTGGCGGTGCTGCCGGTGTTCCCGCCGTGGCGCTGGCTGGCTGGCTTCGTGGCCGCGGCGGCGGGGCTGGGAGCCCTCGGCAGCGCGCTGGCCGTGTCGCGCATCGGCCACGAGGAGCGCAAGCGATGAAGCGGCGCGTCGCCGTGGCGGCCGCGGCGGCGCTGGGGCTGGCTGGGCTCCTGGGCGCGGGGCCGCGGGGCCTCGCCGGCCCGCTTTTGGCGCAGACATCGCCGCCGGTCGCGCCGACCGCACCGCCCGCACCGCCCGCACCGCCCGCCGCCGCCGACGAGGACGCCCAGCGCCGCCAGATGGAGCAGCTCAAGCGCGACGCCGAGGAGAAGCGGCGCAAGGCGCGCGAGCTCAAGGGGCGCGAGACCAAGGTCCTCAAGGACCTGCGCACCACCGAGACCAAGCTGCGCCAGACGCGCTCGTCCATCCAGAAGCTCAACCGCCGCGAAAAGCAGCTCGAGCGCGACCTCGACGTGGTGCGCGTCGATCTGTCGCGCTCCGAGCGCGCCCTGATGAGCCGCCGCGACCGCCTGGCGCTGCGCCTGCGCGGCATGTACAAGCTCGGGCGCCAGCGCGAGCTCGAGTTCCTGCTCGCCTCCGACACCTTCGCGCAGCTCTTCGCGCGCGCCGACTACCTGGTGCGCGTCGCCCGCCAGGACCGCGTGCTGCTGCTCGGCATCCACCACGAGAAGGAGAAGATCACCGCCAACCAGCAGCGTCTCGACCTGACGCTGCAGGACGTCGAGAAGACCGCCCAGCAGAAGCAGCGCGAGCAGCGCCAGCTCGACAAGCTGCGCGCCAAGAAGCAGCAGAGCGTGCTGGTCATCCAGAGCGAGCGGCAGGCCTACGAGGCGGCGGCGGCGGAGCTGGAGCGCACCGCGCGGCGCATCAAGAGCGTGCTCGACGAGCTGGAGCGGCGGCGGCGGGCGGAGGAGGAAGCGCGCCGGCGCGGCACCGCCCCCGGTCAGCCGGCGCCGCTCCAGCCCTACGCCGGTGTCTTCGCCGGCGCCCGCGGGCGGCTGGCCTGGCCGGTGCGCGGCGAGGTGGTAGGCAGCTTCGGCAACGAGAAGCACCCCAAGTTCGGCACCGTCACGTTCAACAGCGGCATCGACATCGCCGCGCCCTTGGGCACCGACGTCCGCGCCGTGGCGCGCGGCCGGGTGGACTTCGTCAGCAACGACTACGGCACCTACGGCCAGATGCTCATCCTCAACCACGGCGACGGGTATTACACTCTGTACGCTCACTGCTCGGCGGTGCTGCTGGCGCGCGGGCAGGAGGTCGAGGCCGGCCAGGTGATCGCGCGGGTCGGGGACACCGGCTCGCTCAAGGGTTCGATCCTCCACTTCGAGGTGCGCCAGGGCCGCTCGGCCCTCAACCCTCTCGAGTGGCTGCGCTGAGGCCGGGGATGGCGGAGAAGAAGAAGGCGGAGAAGCAGAATCCGGCGGCCAAGAAACCCGCGGCGAAGCCGCCGGGCGCCAAGCCCCGGCCCGCGGCGGCGGGCGGCGACGGCGGCCGCGGCCTCGGGGCCGTCGTCG
Organism: uncultured bacterium; assembly: GCA_964386525.1. Classification (GTDB taxonomy): domain Bacteria; phylum Eisenbacteria; class RBG-16-71-46; order RBG-16-71-46; family DASYSL01; genus CAYLSO01. Next base: position 5,289 of record CAYLSO010000025.1, on the reverse strand, counting down.
GGCAGCGGCGCGCCATCGGCGTGCTGCGCGCCGTGCTGGCCGGCGGGCGGCTGGCCAACGCGTATCTCTTCCACGGCCCGTGGGGCGTGGGGAAGACGACCGCGGCGCTGGCCTTCGCGCGGGCGCTGCTGTGCCCGCACCGCGGCAGCGGCGGCGACGCCTGCGGCGCCTGCCCCGGCTGCCACAAGAGCGAGCGGGTCCAGCACCCCGACCTGCGCTTCCTCTTCCCGGTGAGCGGCGAGGAGGCGACCCTCGACGAGACCATCACTGAGACCCTCGAAAGGCTGCGGACCGATCCGTTCCACGTCTTCACCTACGAGAAGGCGGCGTCGATCCGCATCGGGCTGACGCGCGAGTTGCTGAAGGAGCTGTCGTACAAGCCCTACGAAGCTGCGTGCCGCGCCGTGGTGATCCGCGACGCCGACCGCATGCGCGAGGACCAGTACAGCGCCATGCTCAAGTCGCTGGAGGAGCCGGGGGCGAGCACCGTGTGGGTGCTCACCACCAGCCGCCCCGAGCGGTTGCCCGCCACCATCCGCTCGCGCTGCCTGCGTCTGCGCTTCCTGCCGCTGGCGGAGGAGGTCGTGGAGTCGTTTCTCGTGGGCCACGCCGGCGTGCCCGCGGCGCGGGCGCGGCTGCTGGCGGCGGTGTGCGCGGGGTCCTTGGGCCGCGCGCTGATGTGGCGCGACGAGGACATCCGCGTGGCGCGCGACGCGGCCGTGGCCATGGTGCGCACGGCGGTGGGCGGCGACGCGGGGCGGGTGCTGGCCGAGGCCGCCAAGGTGGCGCGCGGCTGGAACCGCGAGACGCTGCGCCGCGTCCTCGAGTTCCAGATCCTCTGGCTGCGCGACGTGCTGCGGTTGCGCTACGGGGCGGGCGACGAGGGGCTGGTCAACCGCGACATCGCCGACGACCTGAGGAAGACCGCGGCGGGCGCCGAGGTCGGCGAGGTGAAGCGCCGGCTGCGCGTGCTGGAGGAGGTCGGGCGCGCCATCGAGGGCAACGTCAACCCCGAGGTGGCGTTCTTCTCCGGGCTGGCGCGCCTGGGGCGCCTGGTGCCCGAGCGGGCGGACGACTGGCCGGAGTACGGCGTGGGGAGGAGGAGGGGGTAGGGGCGGGGGCTCCCATGGCTTGACGGCGAACTTGACCTGCCGCGGCGGTTCGCGGACAGTTGGTTACAGTCGATGCCGGCGAGTTCCTCCCGGACTCGTTGGTGCCCCCCGAGTCGCGACTCGGGGGATTCGTCTTTCCCGCCCCCGAAGCGGGGAAACCTGGATCGGCGAGTCTCGCGGGCCTGGCCCGAAACGAAGAAAGAGACAGAGACTGCCGCTCAACCGCCCCACCTCCCGGCTTGCGGGGCGTACGCCATTGGCGTACCATCGGCGATGCGGTTCGTTGAGACCCCCATCTTCACCCGCTTGCTGCGGAGGCTGATGGCAGGTGACGACTACCGCGCCATGCAGTTGGCCCTGGTCTTTCGGCCCGACGAGGGATTCGTCATCCCCGGGAGCGGAGGCCTGCGGAAGATCCGCTGGGGATCCACGGGACGAGGCAAGCGGGGCGGGGTTCGGATGATCTACTTTTGGCATCCGGCCACCGACACGATCTACCTGCTCTACGGATTCTCCAAGAGCCGCAGAGGGGATCTGTCCAAGGAGCAATTGGGCGTGCTGCGCCGGCTCGTCCAGCAGGAGTTCGAGTGAAGAAGCAGGACTTCGAGCGGCTGACAGAGAGCGTTGGGGAGGCGGGGAGGATTCGGCGCGGCCAGGCCAAACCCGGGCGCGTGACGGTCTTCCAGCCGGCCGATGTGCGGGTCATCCGCCGCAAGCTGGGGAAGACCCAGGTGGAGTTTGCCCTGATGATCGGCGTCAGCCTGGCTACGCTGCGGAACTGGGAACAGGGCCGCCGGAAGCCGGACGGCCCGGCCCTGGCGCTGCTGCGAGTCGCGGCGAAGAGGCCGAAGGCGGTCGCGGAGGCACTCAGGGCGTGATGGCCGCTCTCCTGGGCGGCGCTGGAGCCTCGCCCGAGACGCCGAAGGACCGCCCGCCCCCCCGTGGTAATGTCCCCGGCAAACGGACCCGGGCCGGAAGGATGACCGGTCAGGGCCGAGGCCTCCGGACCCGCCGCCGGGAAGACCCGCCGGTCCGCCGCCCCGCACGGGAGACTTCATGAGACGCCGCTTCTACGTCACCACCGCGATCGATTACGTCAACGCCAGCCCGCACCTCGGCCACGCCTACGAGAAGCTGGTCACCGACTGCCTGGCGCGCTATCACCGCCAGCGCGGCGACGACACCTTCTTCCTCACCGGCGCCGACGAGCATGGCATGAAGATCGCGCGCGAGGCGGAGGCGCGGGGCATCGACCCGCAGATCTTCACCGACGAGCTGTCGGCCCGCTTCCGCACCTGCTGGGACGCGCTGCACATCGGCTACGACCGCTACGTGCGCACCACCGAGCACGGCCACGAGGCGGCGGTGCAGGAGATCTTCCGGCGCTGCCACGCGTCCGGCGACATCTACCTGGCCGAGTACGAGGGGCTCTACTGCGTGGCCTGCGAGGCGTTCTACCAGGGCAAGGACCTGCTCGAGGGCGAGCTGTGCCCGGTGCACAAGCAGCCGGTGCAGACGCTGGCGGAGAAGAACTTCTTCTTCCGGCTGTCGAAGTACGCCGACCGGCTGCGCGCCCACATCAAGGCCGACCCGCAGTTCATCCAGCCGGATTACCGCCGCAACGAGGTGCTGGCGGTGATCGAGGAGGGGCTGCAGGACGTGTCGATCTCGCGGGCCAGCGTGCCGTGGGGGATCGCGGTGCCGCCCGGGCTGGACGAAGGCGCCGGGCACACCGTCTACGTGTGGTTCGACGCGCTGATCAACTACGTGTCGGCGATCGGCTTCCCGCAGGAGAGCTACCGCGAGTGGTGGTGCGCGCCGGGCGAGGAGGGCGTGGCCACCGCCGAGCCCAACGCGCTGCACATCATCGGCAAGGACATCTCGCGGTTCCATTGCCTGCTGTGGCCGTCGATGCTGTGGTCGGCCGGGATGCAGGTGCCGCGCTCCATCTTCGTGCACGGGTTCATCAAGATGGGCGGCGAGAAGATGTCGAAGACCGAGGGGCGCATCGTGGACCCGCTCGCGGTCACGGCCAAGTACGGCGTCGAGGCGCTGCGCTATTACATCCTGCGCGAGGTCCAGTTCGGGCGCGACGGCGACTACGACGAGGACCAGCTGCGCGACCGCTACAACACGGACCTGGCCAACGAGCTGGGGAACCTGGCGAGCCGGGCGTGCTCGATGGTGCATCGCTATCGCGGCGGGGTGGTGCCGTCGGCGTACGCGCCCGGCCCGCTCGAGCGCGACATCGAGGCGGTGGCGGCGAAGGCGCGCGCCGACGTGCAGCGGGCCTTCGAAACGCTGCAGCCTGCGGCCGCGCTCGAGGCGTGCTGGACGCTGGTCAAGCGCGCCAACCGTTACGTCGAGGAGACCAAGCCCTGGGTGCTCGCGAAGGATCCCGCGCAGGCGACGCGGCTCGACACCGCGCTGGTGACGATGCTCGAGTGCGCGCGGCTGGCGGGCTTCTGGGCGTGGCCGGCGATCCCGGCCAAGGCCGAGGAGCTGTGGCGCGGGCTCGGCCTCGACATGACGCCGGGAGAGCCGCCGGAAGACGGGGAGGAAGGGCCACCGACGCTCGGTGCCGCAGCCGAGGCGGCAGCCGACGAGCGCGACGCGTGGTTCGCGAGCGGAACCACGCCGGCGCTGGCGGGGAGCCGGCTGCCGGAGGTGAAGATCCTGTTCCCGAAGGCGGACGTGGAGGGGTAGGTGGGTTCGCGGAGCGCCCCCGGAGCCAGCTCGCCGAAGCTCGCGTGGACCGGCGAAGTCCTCGCCGTCCAGCCCCGCATCCGGCTCACGCGCTCCTACGATCAGCGCCAGCACAGCTATCTGGGGTATTGCCTCCGAGTGAAAGGCAAGGCTGCCGGCCCGCCGGGCGAATTCACCGTCGGCATCGGCAAGGCGACGCAGGAGAAGTTCGCCTTCCGCGCCGGCGACGGGGTCTCCGGCCAGGCCGAGCCGGTCGCCGACCCACGCCTCGACTCCGCGGACTACTACAAGACGAGCGGTCTGGTTCTGGTGCGGCGTGCGACTGTCGAACCCGGCGAACCGCCACCCCGACTCGGCGTCCCGCCGAGCCTGGAGGAATACCGCGCCCGCGGCCACCGCCGGCTCGACGCCCGCACCTACGCCGCCTCGTGCCGCACCTGTATCTGGGGCTGCCGGATGGCCGTGGACATGATCGTCGACCAGTGGAAACCACGGCAGCGCCGCTACCGCACGGAGACTTTCTGCTATGGCCCCAAGTCGTGCCGCATCTACAGGGCCGGACCCACCCGCAAGGTCCCCGGCCGCCGCGGCATGAGCTGGGAAGAAGAGGACTGGGTGGACGACGACGCCACTGCTCACCGCGAGCCGGACGAATGAGGAGCAGGAGCATGAGGGCCGCGAAGCCCTCCGCTTGGGTTGTGATCCTCCTGGCCGCGAGCCTGCTGCCGGGCTGCGGCAAGGACTCCGTCGGCCCGGAGCCGCGCGAGATCACGGGCCACTGGAACGCGACCAAGATCGAGTACGTGAGCAAGAGCACGCAGGAACGCGCCGATCTCGTCGCCCTCGGCGGCGCCGGATCGCTGGCGCTCGAGCCGGACCGCAGTTTCCTCCTCGTCATCGCCCCGCCCGGCGACCCGCCGGACTCGCTCGCCGGAGCCTGGGAGCTCGAGACCGATCTCCTGAGGCTTCGGCCCGCGCCAGGCGGGGTCGTCGCCTTCGACGCCGTACTGGCCGGCGACAAGCTCACCCTGACCGGCGCCGACGCCGCCTACGACTTCGACGGCGACGGCACGGCCGACCCGGCCAAGCAGAATCTCGAGCTGGCGCGGCAATAGGCGGCGAGGGACGGCTCGCGATAAGAATAGTTTGACGACCCCGCCGGCTGCACCCTATGCTTCTCTTGCGGCCCGAGACGCGCTCCCGTCCGGGCCGTCGGCTTTCCGCGGCCCTCGTTCCCGCTCCCTCTGCCCCCTCGAGAATCTCGCCCCCGCAAGGGTGACAGATCATGACGAACCCTGCTGTCCGCGCCGCGATACCGACGCTGCTTCTCTTCGGCCTCCTCCTCGTCGCTCCGCCCGCCTCCGCCGGGGACGCCCCCCAGCCCCGCCGCTTCGTCGAGCACGATGGGCCCGTGGGCTTCATCGGCGACAGTTCGCACCTGCCGGTCGGCGCCGGGGCGAACGCCACCGCG
>CAYLSO010000024.1:0-7887 GCA_964386525.1 uncultured bacterium | reverse complement strand
GCGCGGCGGCGGGGCTGCCCGGCGCCCGCCTCGTGCGCGCCCCGCGCGGCGCCGAGCGCACCTGCAAGGGCTGGGCGCAGGAAGCGGCGCTGCGCATGCTCTGCAACAACCTCGACCCGGACGTGGCCGAGCGCCCGGACGACCTCGTGGTCTACGGCGGCACCGGGCGCGCGGTGCGCTCGTGGGAGGCGTTCGACCGCATCGTCGCGGTTCTGCGCGCGCTGGAGGACGACGAGACGCTGCTCGTCCAGAGCGGCAAGCCGGTCGGCGTCTTCACGACCACGCCCGACAGCCCGCGCGTGCTGCTGGCCAACTCGCTCCTGGTGCCGCGCTGGGCCACCTGGGAGGTCTTCTGGGAGCTGGAGCGCCGGGGCCTCACCATGTTCGGCCAGATGACCGCCGGCTCGTGGATCTACATCGGCACGCAGGGCATCGTGCAAGGCACCTTCGAGACCCTCGCCGAGCTGGCCCGGCAGCACTTCGGGGGTTCGCTGGCGGGTCGCTGGGTGCTCACCGCCGGGCTGGGCGGCATGGGCGGGGCGCAGCCGCTGGCGGTCACCATGAACGGCGGCGTCTGCCTGGCCGTGGAGGTGGACCGGGCGCGCGCCGAGCGGCGGGTCAAGATCGGCTACTGCGACCGTGGCACGGCGAGCCTGGACGAGGCGCTCTCCTGGGTCGAGGCGGCGGTGGCCGGCAAGCGCGCGCTCTCCGTGGCGCTGACCGGTAACGCCGCCGAGGTTCTCCCCGTCCTGGTGGCGCGCGGGGTGGTGCCCGACGTGGTCACGGACCAGACCTCGGCGCACGACCCGCTCGGCGGCTACATCCCGGCGGGGCTGACGCTGGCGCAGGCCGCCGAGCTGCGCCAGCGCGATCCCGACGAACACGTGCGCCGCTCGCGCGCCTCGATGGCCGTGCACGTGCGGGCCATCCTCGGGTTCAAGCAGAAGGGTGCGGTGGCGTTCGACTACGGCAACAACCTGCGCGGCGAGGCGGTCAAGGGCGGCGTGCCGGAGCCGGAGGCGTTCTCGTACCCGGGTTTCGTGCCGGCCTACGTGCGGCCGCTGTTCTGCCGCGGCAAGGGACCGTTCCGCTGGGTGGCGCTGTCGGGCGATCCGGAGGACATCCGCCGCACCGACGAGGCGCTGCTGAAGCTCTTCCCCGACGATCCGGTGCTGGCCCGCTGGCTGCCCCTGGCGGCGGCGCGGGTGCCCTTCCAGGGTCTGCCTTCGCGGATCTGCTGGCTCGGCTACCGGGAGCGTGACCGCGCCGGCCTGGCGTTCAACGACCTGGTCGCGCGCGGCGTGGTGAAGGCGCCGATCGTCATCGGGCGCGACCACCTCGACGCCGGCTCGGTGGCCTCGCCGTTCCGCGAGACCGAGGCCATGAAGGACGGCTCCGACGCCATCGCCGACTGGCCCATCCTCAACGCCCTGCTCAACACCGCCAGCGGCGCCTCGTGGGTGTCGGTGCACCACGGCGGCGGCGTGGGCATGGGGCTCTCGATCCACGCCGGCATGGTCATCGTCGCCGACGGCACGCCCCAGGCCGCGGCGCGCCTGCGGCGCGTGCTGACCAACGACCCGGGCACCGGCGTGATGCGCCACGCCGACGCCGGCTACGAGGACGCGCTGGCGTGCGCGCGCGAGCGCGGGCTCCAGATCCCGGGCGTGACGCCGTGAGCCCGGTGACGGGCGCGCCGGGCGACTGCGATCTGCTCATCGTCGGCGCCGGGGAGGTCTGGTCGCCGGCCGCGGCGCCGGCCGACGGCGCCGCGGGGCTCACGGCCGGGGCGGTGGGGGGCGCGCTGCAGGAGACGCCGGTCGTCATCCCCGGCGGCGCCGTGGCCATCGTGGGCGACCGGATCGTCGCGGTCGGGCCCGGCGCGGAGCTCGAGCGTCGCTGGCGGCCGCGGGAAACACTCGACGCCGGAGGCGGGGCGGTCACGCCCTCGTTCTGCGACCCGCACACCCACCTGGCGTTCGGCGGCTGGCGCGGCGAGGAGTTCGCGGCGCGGGTCGCGGGGCGGCCGCTGCCGGCGGCGCCGGGCCGCGGCATCTCGCGCACCGTCGAGCAGACACGGAAGACTCCCGACGCCGAGCTGAAGGCGCTGATCCGCGGCCGGCTGGACCGCTGCCTGCACAACGGCGTGACTCTGCTCGAGGCGAAGAGCGGCTACGGACTGACCGTCGAGGACGAGCTCCGACTGCTGCGCCTGACGCGCGCGGCGGCCGCCGGGCACCCCGTCGAGGTCGTGACCACGGTGCTGGCCGCGCACGCCCTGCCGCCCGGATACGCGGCCCGCGCGCCGGCCTACCTCGACGAGGTCGCGTGGCCGGTGGCGCGGACCGCGCACGAGCAGAGCCTGGCGCAGTTCGTGGACGCCTTCGTGGAAGAGGGGGCGTTCACGGCGGAGGAGGTGGAGCCGTACCTGCGGCGGGCGCGCGATCTCGGGCTGGGGATCCGGATCCACGCCGACCAGCTGACCCACGGGGGCGGGGCGCGGCTGGCGGCGCGGCTCGGCGCGGCGACCGCCGAGCACCTGGAGCGCGCCACGGCGGCCGACGCGCAGGCGCTGGCGGAGGCGGGCACGGTGGCGGTGCTCTTGCCCGGGGCGGCGCTGACCGTGGACGGGCGCGGCGGCGCGCGGCCGCCCACGGCCGCCCTGCTCGCGGCCGGCGTGCCGATCGCCTTGGCCACCGACTTCAATCCGGGCACCTCGACGGTGGCGTCGCCGGCGCTGTGCCTCGGGCTGGCGTGTCGGCTCTTCGGCCTCTCGCCGGAGGCGGCGTGGACCGCCTTCACGGCCAACGCGGCGGCGAGCCTGGGACGCGGCCGCAGCCACGGGCGGGTGGCGGCGGGCTACCGGGCGGAGCTGTGCGTCTGGGAGGTGCCGCGCGCGCGCGACGTCGCCTACCTGCTCGACGCGCACCGGCCGCGGAAAGTGATCGCGGGGGGCAGGGTGCGGGAGCAGGGGCCCGTGCCCTGGAGCCTCACGGAGGAGGGCGAGTGATCGCCGACTGGTTCGCGCAGCAGAGCCCCGTCCTGCAGGCCTTCCTCGGCGGCTGCTTCACCTGGCTGATCACCGCGCTCGGGGCGGCGGTCGTCCTCTTCTGGAAGGATGTCAACCGCAAGGCCCTCGACGGCATGCTGGGCTTTGCCGCCGGGGTCATGATCGCCGCCAGCTTCTGGTCGCTGCTCGACCCGGCCATCGTCATGGCGGAGGCGGCCGGCACTCCCGGCTGGATCCCGGCGGTGAGCGGCTTCCTGCTCGGCGGGGCCTTCCTGTGGGGCCTCGACAAGACGCTGCCGCACCTCCATCTGGGCTTCCCCATCGAGGAGGCCGAGGGCATCAAGACGAGCTGGCGCGGCACCATCCTGCTGGTGATGGCCATGACCCTGCACAACATCCCGGAGGGCCTGGCGGTGGGGGTGGCCTTCGGCGCGGCCGGGGCGGGTGCGGCCGTTACCACGCTGGCCGGCGCCATGGCGCTTACCCTCGGCATCGGCATACAGGATTTTCCGGAGGGCACCGCCGTCGCCGTGCCCCTGCGCCGCGAAGGGATGAGCCGCTGGCGGAGCTTCTGGTACGGGCAGCTCTCCGGCGTCGTCGAGCCGATCGCCGCCGTGGCGGGCGCCGGTGCGGTCCTGCTGGTCAAGCCGCTCCTGCCTTACGCCCTGTCCTTCGCCGCCGGCGCCATGATCTACGTGGTCGTCGAAGAGGTCATCCCGGAATCGCAGCTCGGGCGGAACACGCACATCGCCACGCTCGGCGCGATGCTCGGCTTCGCCGTCATGATGTTGCTCGACGTGGCTCTCAAGTAAGCCGCGCCGCGGCCGGCGGCCCCCGATTGCGCGCCGCCCGCGCCGCTGTTACCTTGCCCCCGAATCGACCGCGGGCGCCCGCCGCCGGCCCACAACCGCGCCCGCCCCGGCCGCAGCTTTCGGGGGCTCCGACGACATGACCAAGATCCTGGACGGCAAGACCCTGCGCATCGAGGACGTCGTCGCCGTGGCGCGCCACGGCGAGACCGTGCAGCTGGGCGACGAGGCGATCGCCGCCATCCGGCGCTGCCGCGCCATGCTCGAGCGGAAGATCGCCGCGCGCGAGATCATGTACGGCATCAACACCGGCATCGGCGAGCTGTCCGAGGTCGTCCTCAGCGACGAGCAGGTGGCTCAGTTCCAGCGCTACCTGATCTACAACCACGCCGCCGGTTACGGCGACCCGTTCCCGGCCGAGACCGTGCGGGCCGCCATGCTGGGGCGCGTGATCCTGCACGCCAAGGGCTACTCGGGCTGCCGCGAGGAGATCCCCCAGACCTTCGTGGCGCTGCTCAACGCCGGCATCACGCCGGTGGTCTGCGAGAAGGGCAGCGTGGGGGCCTGCGGCGACCTGGCGCCGATGAGCCAGATCGCCCTCAGCCTGATGGGCGAGGGCGAGTGCTTCTACGGCGGCGAGCGCATGGCGACGGGGGCCGCCATGCAGCAGGCCGGCATCCCCGTCCCGGGCCTCATGGCGCGCGACGGCCTGGCCGCCATCAACGGCTCCAACGTCATCACCGGCATGGCCGCCATGCAGCTGTACGACGCCGAGCGCTGGGTCAAGCAGGCGGAGATCGTCGCCGCCATGACGCTGGAGGCGCTCAAGGCCAACATGAAGCCGTACACCTCGAAGCTGCTCGAGCTGCGCGGCTTCCCCGGGGCGATCGCCTGCGCCCGCAACCTGGCGCGGGTCATGGCCGGCTCCGACCTGCTCACCGGCAAGGTGAAGGTCAAGGTGCAGGACGCCTACTCGATGCGCTCGACGCCGCAGGTGATCGGCGCGCTGCGCGACGCGCTGGCCTGGGCGCGCCGCCAGGTGGAGATCGAACTCAACGGGGTGGCCGACAACCCGGTGTTCGTGGCCGAGGAGGATCGCGTCCTCACCGGCGCCAACTTCCAGGGCACGCCGGTCAGCCTGCCGCTCGACATGCTGGGGGCCGCGATCACCATGGTCTCGGTGCTCTCCGAGCGCCGCCTGAACCGCCTGCTCAATCCGGCGCTGAGCGTCGGCCTGCCCGCCTTCCTCACCAAGGGGGCCGGGATGTTCTCGGGGCTGATGCTCAGCCAGTACACGGCCGACATGCTCATCGTCGAGCAGCGCATCCTCAGCATGCCCTCGTGCATCCAGTCCATCCCGGCGGCCGCCGACCAGGAGGACTTCGTCAGCATGGGCATGAACGGGGCGCTCAAGACGCGGCAGATCCTCAAGAACGCGCAGGCGGTGCTGGCCATCGAGGCGATCGGCGCCGCGCAGGCCCTCGACTTCCGCGACTACACGCGGGGCAAGGGCACGCAGGCCGCGCAGGCCGCCGTGCGTCGCGTCGTCGCGCACCTCGACGAGGACCGGCCGCTGTTCCCGGACCACAACGAGATGGCGGCGGCGGTGGAGCGCTGCGTCCTGCTGGAGGCGGTGGAGGCGGAGATCGGGGAGCTGGGGAGTTCCTGGTAGCGGCGCGCCGCGCGGGGGCGCGGCGGGCGACCCACGACGATCCGGATGAGGGAGGGGCGGATGGCCCGCTTGGTGGAGTGCGTCCCGAATTTCAGCGAAGGCCGCGACCGGGCGGTGGTCGACGCCCTGGCGGCGGCCGCCGAGGCGGTGCCCGGCGTCACCATCCTCGACGTCGAGATGGACGCCGACCACCACCGCTGCGTGCTCACCTTCGCCGGCGAGCCGGAGGCCGCGGCCGAGGCTGCCTTCCGGGTGGCGGCGCTGGCGCGCGAGCGCATCGACCTGCGCGCGCACAAGGGGCAGCACCCGCGCATGGGGGCGGTGGACGTCATCCCGTTCGTGCCGGTCGAGGGGGTCACGCTCGACGAGTGCGCGGAGCTCGCGCGGGCGCTCGGCAAGCGCATCGGCGAGGAGCTGGAGATCCCGGTGTTCCTCTACGAGGCGGCGGCGGCGCGGCCCGACCGCGAGAACCTGGCGGAGGTGCGGCGCGGCGAGTTCGAAGGCCTGGCCGAGCTGATCGGCCGGGATCCGGCCCGGGCTCCGGACTTCGGGCCGCACCGCATCCACCCGAGCGCCGGCGCGGTGGCGGTGGGGGCGCGCCGGCCGCTGGTGGCCTTCAACGCCAATCTGGCGACCTCGGACGTGACCGTGGCCAAGGCCATCGCCAAGGCCATCCGCTTCGGCGACGGCGGGCTGCGCTACGTCAAGGCGCTGGGCTTCGCGATCCGCGACGGGCGCCAGGCGCAGGTCTCGATGAACCTGGTGAACTTCGAGGGGACGCCGATCCACCGCGCCCTGGCGCTCATCGAGCACGAGGCGCGCCGGCACGGCACCTACGTGACCGGCTGCGAGGTGGTGGGGCTGGTGCCGCAGGCGGCGCTGCTCGACTGCGCCGTGCACGGGCTGCGCCTCGAGGGGTTCCGGCGCGACCAGGTGCTCGAGCTGCGGCTGCGTCGCCCCGCGGCGGGGGCCGGCACGAGCGTCGGCGATTTCCTCGACCGCGTCGCGGAGAACACGCCCACGCCGGGCGGCGGCACGGTCGCCGCGCTGGCCGGGGCGCTGGCGGCGGCGCTCGTGCAGATGGTCGCCGGGCTCACCATCGGCAAGAAGAAGTACGCCGCCGTGGAGGCGGAGATGCAGGAGCTGCGCGCACGGGCGCGGGACGCGCGCCCGCAGCTGACCGCGCTGATGCGCCGCGACAGCGAGGCGTTCGAGGCGGTGCTGGCCGCAGGAAGGCTGCCGAAGGCGACGCCGGCCGAGGAGCAGGCGCGGGCGGTGGCGCTGCAGCGGGCCACCCTGGAGGCGGCACGCGTGCCGCTGGCCACCGCGCACCTGGCGGCCGAAGTGGCGGATCTGGCGGGCGTTGCGGCCCGCAATGGCAACCCAAATGCAGTCACCGACGCAGGTTCCGCCGCCTGGCTGGCCCGGGCGGCCGGGGAGGCCGCGCTGTTGAACGTGCAAATCAACCTACAGTCCCTCGAGTCCTCTGCCGATAAGACGTCCGTGGAGAACGAGGCGCGGGCCGTGGCCCGGCGCCTGGCGACGACCGCCGATGCTGCCTCGGCGGCCGTCGCCGCCCGCCTTTCCGCGAACGCCTAACGGCGAAGGGCTCTGGGTTGGAGAAAGCTCTCGAAATCAAGCGGCGCGCCCAGAAGAAGCTGCAGGCCGGCGACCTAGAGGGCGCGGTAGCCGAATATGAACGGCTGCTCGAAGCCGAGGAGACGGACCCCTACGTGTTCGTCACGCTCGGCGACCTGCTGTTCAAGAAGGGACAGCGGGACGACGCGGGCCGGCGTTATCGGGAGGCCGCCCAGTCGTACGAGCGCACCGGGCTGGTCAAGAACGCCATCGCGGTGTGTAAGAAGATGCTGCGCCTCGGCCTCGAGACCGCCGAGACCACGCGCTATCTGGGCGATCTCTACGCCCAGGACGGCCTCGCCTCCGAAGCCACGGTCCACTTCGTCCAGTACGCGGATTTCTGCCTCGCCAACGGCGACCGTCGCGCCGCCGTCGGCGCGCTCGAGCGCGCCGCCGACCTCTCGCCCGACGATCCTCAGCACTGGGACCGACTGGGAGAGGTGTGGAGTCTCGAGGGCGAATCGCTCAAGGGCGCCCAGGCGCTTCTGAAGGGCGCCCAGGCCCGCGAGCGCCGCGGCGAGGCCGAGGAGGCGACGCGCCTCGTCGAACGCGCCGAGGCCATGCACCCCGGCGTCCGGACGCTCACCGCGCATGAGGCCGAGACCGTGGTGGCCGGCGAGCCGCTGCCGCGCGGCGGCGGGCCCGGCGGTCCCGACGCCGCGCCGCCCGGCGGTGGGGTCTCGAGCTTCCCGCCCGCCGCGCACGCGGCCGGCTCGGCCCCGCCGAGCGACAACGGCCGCTCCCAGGTCGAGGGACTC
>CAYLSO010000023.1:0-2043 GCA_964386525.1 uncultured bacterium | reverse complement strand
TGCCGGCCGCCTCGGTGAGGACGTTCTTGATCCAGAGCGCCCGGCCGAACTCGGTGATGATGAACGCCACCACCAGGAGCAGCGGCAGGAGGAGGGCGAACTCCACGAGCGACTGCCCGCGGCCCGACGACCACAGCGTGCGCGACTTGGTTGCCTTGCTCATGTGCCCCTCCACCACAACGACAGCGCCACCCCGAAGGCGATGGCCACCCCGTAAGGGATGCTCCACGCTCCGTCACGCTCCAAACTCGGCAGGCCCCCCTGCGCCGCCCGACGACGCGGGTCGAGGGCGGCGCCGACCAAGGCCCCCGTGCGACCCAGCACGCGGGAGACTTGGCCGTGAACCAGAGCCCAGAACAACGCCAGCACGCCCCCGGCCACGCCCGCGAACAGCGCGGCCCAGAGCGCTCCTCCCGGGCCCATGAAGGCGCCGACGACGCCCATGAGCTTCACGTCCCCGGGGCCCATGCCGCCGAGCACGTACGGGATCAGGAACAGCCCGGCGCCCACCAGGACGCCCAGCAACGCCGACCCCAGGCCGGCCGGCCCGGAGACGACGAACTGCAAGATCAGCCCAAGGGCGAGAGCCGGAAAGGTGAGCCAGTTGGGGATGCGATGCGTGCGAAGATCGATCACTGCGGCTACCGCGACGATCCCCAGCAGCGTCCCCTGCAGCCAGCTCACTCCACCGACCTCCCCGTCTCACAAAATGCCACGGCCGCGGCGCGGAATCTACCGCGAAGGTAGCCGGCAAGAACGGTGCCGGCGGGGACCCGGAGGCCCCCGCCGCACACCCGCGAATACTACACCGAGCTGATAGCAGCCTCGATGCGCGTCCAGACGTTCGCGATCACCGGGCCCAGCGTAGTGAGGGCCGCGATCGAAACGATGGAAAGCAGAGCAGCCAGGAGCGCGTACTCAACCAGGTCCTGACCCTCTTCCCGGACCAGCAGATTGCGAAGTGCCTTCATTGCTGTTGAACTCCTCTGTTTGTCGCGCGCCCGGCGCGCCCGCCAACCAGACGGGTTCCGGAGCACCGCAGGACGGACGTCCGCTACCGCGGGGGCCGTGCTTTCCATGGAGCGGCGTCCGAGCGCGACCCCCTTCTCGCTCGGAGAAGACCACCGGATCAAGCCGGCTCGGAATACTAAACCCAAGCCATGGGTGACTTGAAGCCCCGGTGATACCGCGTCCGAATAGTTCTGTCAGCAATCCCTGTGCCGACCGGGGCTCCTCCATGAGCATGGAGAGCGCCGGCTCTAACTCCTTGAGTCGACGATACTTGCCCTCGCTCGTTCGAGCGAGGCCCGTGGGCTGTTTCCCCCACGGCGCAACGTTCCGGGCCGGATTCCCCAAAGCAGCGTGGCAAAAGCCGCACGCGCTCCAGGTAAGTCGCACTCCTTCGGGCAGTCACCTGCCGCAAGCAGTGCGGTCCGGCTGGCTCGGCGGGGGCCCCGATGCACGCCGGCAAGCATCCTTCGTGGATGCTCATGCGAGGAGATGGGCAGTGCTCCACGCGTACCGGGCGAGTGCAACAGAGGATAGCAGGGACTGAGCGAGCCTGCAAGGCAAAGTCTCAGCCCACCGGTGCTCTTCGCCGCGCCCCCCGGGCACCGATCAGCTCTCCGATCCCGGGACGGCTCTTACGGTTGATTTGTCTATACCTGATTTATTCACCGATATCGAGCTTTTTCCGGCTTTCCGCCGGTAATGATCCGTGATCGGCAGGCGCCGGTCACGCCCGAAGGCCCTCGGGCTTATGCGAATCCCCGGAGGGGCCTGGCGGCGCTTGTACTCGTTGCTGTCCACCATCTTCAGGACCCGCTCCACGAGCCCCGGCTCGAACCCTCGGGCCACCAGCTCCTCCGGGCTCGCGTCCTCCTCGATGTAGGCGGCGAGGACGGCATCGAGCACGGGGTATGGCGGCAGCGTGTCCTCGTCGAGCTGGTCGGGCCGCAGCTCCGCCGTCGGCGGGCGCTCCAGGGTGGATTCGGGCAGCGGCGCCTGCCGGCCGGCCTCCGCCGCCTGGCGGTTGCGGTGGCG
>CAYLSO010000022.1:0-6474 GCA_964386525.1 uncultured bacterium | reverse complement strand
GGCTCGCTGGCGCCCGGCCAGATGCTCGAGAACGAAGAGGCGGTCGAGTTCGCCACCATGATGTCCGAGGGCAAGGCCGCCATCCAGAACCTCGACCAGCTGACCCGCAACCTCGACGCTGTGGTGGCGCGCGTGCGGGACGGCCAGGGCAGCCTCGGGCTCATGGTCAACGACCGCGGCCTGTACGACGACCTGCGCCGCCTCTCCCGCGAGACCAGCACGCTGGCCACCGGCATGAACGACAGCCAGAAGCGCACGGCGCGCGCGCTCACCGGCATGGCCGCGCAGCTCGACAGCCTGACGGCGCGCATCAACCGCGGCGAGGGCACGCTCGGGCTGTTGGCCCGCGACCCGGCGCTTTACACCGCGCTGGTCGGGGCGGCCGCCGGCGCCGACACGGTCTTCGACAAGGTCAACGCCAACCGGGGCAGCGCCGGCCGCGCGGTCAACGACCCGCGCGCCTACGACGAGCTGGCCAAGTCGCTCGAGCGGCTCAACGCGCTGCTCGCCGACATCCAGAAGAATCCGAAGCGGTACTTCAAGTTCAGTGTGTTCTAGGGCCGGAGCCGGCACCGCCGCCGCGGGCATCCTCGCGGCGGTCCTCCTCGTCGCGCCGGCCTCGGCTGCCGGCGGCGGGTCGCCTGTCCTCGCCGTCGAGGACACCATCCGGTTCGCCTCGGGGGCGCTGCCCGAGTACGTGGTGCAGGCGCCGCGCGTCACCCTCGACGAGATCCTGCGCCGCGTCGCCGAGGGCGAGGCGCGCCGCGACTCGCTCATGCAGGACCAGTCCTTCACGCGCGTGGCGCTCGTCACCTACCGCGACGCCGACGGCGCGCGTCCCCGCCGCAAGCTCGACCTGGCCGCCAAGGTCTACAAGCGCAAGCCGGACCATCTGCGCGAGGTGCCGCTGCGGCGGCGCACCGACAAGCAGGACGAGGACGAGGACAACGTCCGCGTCTCGTCGAGCACCAGCATGGGCGAGGAGTTCGTCGCCTTCGCCTTCGAGCCGCGGGCCCGCGCCGGCTACCGCTTCACCATCCGAGAGCGCCACCTGGTGGGCGGCCACGTCGTCTATCTGGTGGAGTTCGAGCCGCGCTCGCGGGTGGACCCGCTGCCCAGCGGGCGCGCCTGGATCGACACCAACGACTTCGTCATCGTGCGCGAGGAGTTCTGGTACCGCGACCGCTCGCCGGCGCCGCTGTTCCTCAAGAGCATCGACAACTGCGTCATCGAGCGCACGCGCGTGGACGGGCGCTGGTGGGTGGTCGGGCGCATCGCGGGGCGGGCGCGTCTGACTTCGGCGCTGCGCCTGATGGGCAAGCTCGGCCGCGAGTCGCTGCCGCCGGTGATGGACTTCTCCCTGCTCTGCACCGACTACCGGATCAACCAGGGGATCCCGGATTCGGTGTTCGTCGTGAGGAGCAAGTGAGGGCGCTGACCGCGCTGCTCTCGGCGGCGGCGGCCGCGGTGGCGCTGCTGCCCGCGCCCGGCCGCGCGCAGGCGCCGGCGGGGCCGGCGGCCGCTTTGCCCGCCGACTCGCTCGGCTCTTTCCTCCAAGGTCTCGCCGACTCCACCGACGCCTACTTTGGCGAGAATAGCGTGGCCTTCGACACGACCGGGCTCGACTCGCTGCTCGGGGTGAAGTGGAACGAGGCGCGGGCGCGCCGCAACCGGCTCGACCTGCGGCCGCTGCCGATCGTGGGCTTCCACCGGGCGACGGGAGTGAGGCTGGGGGCCGTGGCGGAGATGGCCGGGCCCTTCACAGGGATCTTCCGGCTGGGCGGCGAGTACGGCTTCTCCGACCAGGGCGGGCGCTACCAGGTCGGCTGGCGCGGCACCCTGTGGCGCAGCCCGCGGGCCCGCTGGCGCTTCGACCGCTTCGCGCGCGCCCGCATCGGCGACGGTCCGCGCGTGGACTTCGAGGCGCGCTACGCGCGCGAGACGCTGCCCTTCATGCCCGAGCACGCCGGGCGCGACTACGGCGGCCTCCAGGCGTTCTTCTTCGGCACCGACGAGCAGGACGTGTACGAGCGGCGCGGGGGAGAAGCGGGGCTCACCGGCTGGGCGGGGGACTGGCGGGTGGCGGCGGGCCTGCGCCACGCCGACGAGCGGGCCATGCCCCTGGCCACCGACTGGAGCGTCTTCGGCCACGCGGCCGACGTCGTGCCGGTGGAGCCGGCGCGCACCGACCGCTACACCGAGCCGTTCGGCGGTGTGGGTTTCTCGCGCCCGGACTGGCAGATGGTGGGCGCGGCCGAGGCGCGCGGCGGCGGCGCGGACCGCTGGCGTCTGCACGCCGCGCTCGGCAAGGCGTTCGATCTGCCCGGCGACGCGCGGGCGGTGCTCCAGGCCGAGGGCGGGGCGGCCCCGGCGGCGGCGCCGCGCCAGCGGCGCTTCGAGGTCGGCGGGTCGCGCGCCCTGCCGTCGCTGCAGTACGGGACCGGCGGGGGCGATCACCTGCTCCTGGGGAGCGCGGCCCTCATCTACGGGCACGACGTGCTGCGCATGATCGGCCTGCGCCCCCCGGACTTCGTCGTGCTGCAGCCGGAGATCTTCGCGCAGGCGGGGGCGGTGTGGGACGACCCGGCACGCCGCGACGTCGTGTTCTCGAAGCCGCCGGGCGCGGCCTGGAAGGGCACCGCCGGCTTCGCGCTGCTCTACCGGCTCGGGGTGCCCGACCCCGACAGCTTCTTCAAGATCGTCTTCGGCTGGCCGGTGGGGCGCGACGCGGGCTCGTTCACGATGAACCTGGCGCTGCGCACGACCTTCGATCTCATCGAGGGGCTCTGAGCCTTCGGCGGATCAGCCCGAGTTTGGCAGCGCCTAACCCCCGGCTGCCCATTCGGTCGCCGTCCCACCCCCGGCCCGACGATTCCGGCTTGCCTTCTATCCGTCCGGTGATGTAGAGTCCGCGCTTCCTGTCTGCTGGGAGTGTTGCGTATCCCTTGTGAGGAGGTGGTGGCAGCCGACCGTTGTGACGATTTCCTGCTTTCTCCCCTGTGCCCGATAGGCGAGCGGAAACCATGGCGCCGCAAGGTGAGCCGGGTTTCTTCCCCCCAGACGACCCCGATCGGCCGCGAACCACCCGGACCCGGACCAGGCGAGCTTGGCTTCTTCTGCGTACGGCCCCCGCCCTCGGCAGGCGGTCGCCCCGCAGCTTCTCGAAGGGCCGCGTCGAAACCCACTTCTCCAAATACCATGGCCGGCAGTCGTCGGCCCATCAGGGGAGTCTATCCATGAAGCGTACATACCAGATCGGCGGGGCCTTGCTCGTCCTGTCTCTCGCCGCGGTCTTCGCCATCCCGGCCCACGCCGTGCCGGGCGACGCGCTGCGCGTCGTCACCGTGCCGGTGCCGAGCCCGACCGGCCTCGGGGTCTCCGTCGCGGCCGACTGCGAGGGGAATCTCTACTACACCAACTACCAGTCGCCCTACCTGCACAAGATCACGGCGCTGGGCGCGCTCATCAGCACGGTCTCGCTGGCGGACGCCGCCGGGGGCCCGCTCACCCTCGGCGAGATGGCGTGGGACGACAAGCGCAAGGTCCTGTGGGCCGGGACGGACAGCCAGAGCCCGATCAAGATCTACCAGGTCGACCCGGTCACCGGGATCTGCACCTACAAGTTCGACGGCGGCCCCGGCATCAGCCTGACCGACGGCCTCGCCTACGAAGACGCGGCGGACGGCGATCCGGCGAACGACATGATCTACCACAGCCCCGACGTGAGCTGCGACGTGTACGTCTTCCAGGCGATCTCCGGAGCCCTGGTCCGCACGATCACCCCGCTCAACGCGGCCGGCTCGGCGATGTGCGGCCTCAGCGGCCTGACGGTGGGCATCGGGAGTCAGCTCTATGTCGGCCACAACGGCTTCGGCGACATCTTCCGCGTCGACAAGTTCACCGGCGCCTTCCTCGGCGGCTTCTCGACTCCGGGTGGGCGCGACGAGGGGCTCGAGTGCGACGCGATGAACTTCCTGCCGAAGCTCGCACTGTGGTCTAAGGACGCCTACAACGACCAGATCACCGCCATCGAGGTGGAGCCGCGGACCTGCAACTGCGGCGGGGTGGTCCCGACCGTCCCGTCGACGTGGGGTTCGATGAAGGCGCGTTACCGCTAGCCGTTACCGGCCGTGAAGCGAAGACCCGCGGGGGCCGAGCGCTCCCGCGGGTCGGTTTGTCCGAAGCCGGCGGCCTGGCCGCCGCTCTGAGCGCGGCTACACCTGCGCCCGCCTCGCCGAATCGTCCTGGCACCCCGCCTTCTTGAGGATCCACATCATCGGGCAGGTCTTGCTGAACGCCGACTGGAACAGGTTCAGCCCCACGAAGGCGGTGAAGGCGAAGAACCACGGGCTCACCCAGATGCCGAGCGCGACCGAGGCGAGGATGAAGGCTCCGGCCACGGCGCGCAGTCCTTCATTGACGGTCATCTTCCAGCTCCTTCTCTGCGTTGGCCGCCCGCGCGAGCGGCGGGTCGATGCGGCCCGCCATCGCTCCGGGCGGCGAGTCTACGCGGCCGGCTGCGGCCGGTCGTTGCGGCGCACCAGATAATAGAGCACCGGCACGGCGACGCGCGACAGCCCGGTGGCCGCCACCTCGCCGCCGATCAGGGCCACGGCCAGGCCCTGGAAGATGGGGTCGAAGAGTATCACACCCGCGCCCACCGCCACCGCCGCGGCGGTCAGCACCATGGGGCGGAAGCGCACCGCGCCGGCGTCGATGACCGCGTCGCGCAAGGCCCACCCCTGCGCGCGGCGCAGCTCGATGAAGTCCACCAGGATGATCGAGTTGCGCACCGTGATGCCGGCCCCGGCGATGAAGCCGATCATCGAGGTGGCGGTGAAGAAGGCGCCCATCAGGGCGTGCGCCGGCAGGATCCCGACCAAGGACAGCGGGATGGGGATCATGATGACCAGCGGGGTGGTGAAGGAGCGGAACCAGGCCACGGTCAGGATGTAGATGAGCACCAGTACGACGGCGAAGGCCGCGCCCATGTCGCGGAAGACCTCGTAGGTGATGTGCCACTCGCCGTCCCACTTGACCGAGTAGTGCTCGTCGGAGTCGGGCAGCCGGGTGCTGATCTGACGGACCTGGCCGCCGTCGGGAGCGGCCAGCTTGTCGACCCGGGGGCGCAGGTCGGCGATGGCGTAGACCGGGCTCTCGGCCTGTCCGGCCACATCGCCGAGCACGTAGACCACGCGGCGCAGGTTCTTGTGGTGGATCTCCGGCGGCGCGGTGTCGCGCTCGGCGCGGGTCAGCTCCGAGAGCGGTGTGCCACGCCCGGGGCCCAGGCGCACCGAGCCCCAGGCGGCGGGGTCGGCGCGGTCGGCGGGGGAGAGCCGCATGCGCACCGGCACCGGCTCGGCCTCCTCGGGGGCGCGCAGGGTGCCGACGTCGCGCCCGGCGGCCAGCGCCGCCACCGCCGCGGTGGCTTCGGCGGCCGGCACGCTGGCCAGCGCGGCGCGCTCACGGTCCACCACCAGGCGCAGGCGCGGCTGGCCCTCGGTGAGCAGCAGGTCGGAGTCCACCACCCCCGGCGTGTCCTTGAACACACCCCAGATGCGGCGCGCCAGGTCACGCTGCCCTTCGAGGTCCGGCCCGTACACCTCGGCCACCAAGGTCGAGAGCACCGGCGGCCCGGGCGGCACCTCGACCACCTTGACGCGTGCGCCGAACGGCTCGGCCGCCGCCTCGACCAGCGGGCGCACGCGCTTGGCGATGGCGTGGCTCTGGTCGCGGCGCTTGCCGGCCTCGGTGAGGCGCACGTGGATGTCGGCCAGGCGCGGGTCGCGGCGGAAGTCGTAGTGGCGCACCAGGCCGTTGAAGTTCACCGGCCCGCCGAGGCCGGCGTAGACCACGAAGTCCTCGACCTCGCGCTCGCGGTCCAGCGCCCCGCTGATCGCGTCGGCGGCCGCGAGCGTCCCTTCGAGCGGCGTGCCCGGCGGCATGTCCACGAGCACCTGGAACTCGCTCTTGTTGTCGAAGGGCAGCATCTTCACGGTGACCACGCGCAGGACCACCAGGCTCGCCGCCGCCAGCAGCAGCCCGGCCATGCCCGCGAAGACCCAGCGCCGCCGCTTGCCGTCGTCGAGCAGCGTGCCCATCGCCTTGCGGTAGACGCGGTCGAGCTTGCCTTCCTTGACGTCGTGGTCGGCCAGCGCGGTCTTGTGCAGGACGCGCCGCGAGGCCCACGGCGAGATCATGAACGCCACCAGCAGCGAGAAGATCATGGCCAGCGAGGCGCCGATGGGGATGGGCTTCATGTAGGGGCCCATCAGCCCGCCGACGTAGGCCAGCGGCAGGATGGCGGCGATGACCGTGATGGTGGCGAGGATCGTCGGGTTGCCGACCTCGTCCACCGCGTCGACCACGCGGCGGTCGGTCGAGCGGTCGTCCTTCATGCGGATGTGGCGGGCGATGTTCTCGACCACCACGATGGCGTCGTCGACCAGGATGCCGATCGAGAAGATGAGCGCG
>CAYLSO010000021.1:0-4724 GCA_964386525.1 uncultured bacterium | reverse complement strand
CGACCCCGAGTGGAGCCGGCTGCCGGCGGCCACGCCGCCGCGCGTGGTGGCGCTGCTGCGGCGCTGCCTGACGCGCGACCCCAAGCGCCGCTTGCGCGACATCGGCGAGGCCCGCATCACTCTCGAGGAAGTGCTGAGCGGGGCTCCGGATTTCTCGATCCCCGCCGCGGCGGTGAGCGCCGCGGCCCCGACGCCGCCGGCCCGCCGCGCGGCGCTGGCCTGGGGCATCGCCGCCGTCGCCGTCCTCGGCTGGGCGGCCACGGCCGCCTGGCTCGCCGCGAGCCGTCCCGCGCCCCCCGAGGTGACCCGCTTCGAGGTCACGGGCACCACCGGCGCGCAGCAGCCGCGCTGGCCGCGCCTGTCCCCCGACGGCAAGCTGCTGGCCTTCCTGGCTGCCGACTCCTCGGGCCTGCAGCGCATCTGGGTCCGGCCGCTCGACGCCATCGAGGCGCACCCGCTGGCCGGCACCGAGAGCGCCGGGCGCCCCTTCTGGTCGCCCGACGGGCAGTACCTCGCCTTCTTCACCGGCGGCAAGCTCAAGAAGGTGGCGATCGCCGGCGGGCCGCCGGTGACCGTCGCCGAGACCGTCGGCGGCTCGGACGGGACGTGGGGCAGCCGCGGCACCATCCTCTTCGACGGCTCCGCCGGCGACTCCATCCGCATGGTCTCCGCCTCGGGTGGAGAGGTGAAGGGCGTGACCACCTTCCTGCGCAAGGACGGGGAGCTGCAGCACGCCTGGCCGTTCTTCCTCCCCGACGGCAAGCACTTCGTCTACCAGGTGGATTACACCGGCGGCCGGCCGTCGGTCATGAAGGTCGGCCAGGTCGGCTCGTTCGAGTCACGCGTGCTCGGGCCGTCCGACGGGCGCACGGAGTTCACGGCCGGGCACCTGCTCTTCCTGCGCGAGCGCACGCTGCTCGCCCAGCCGTTCGACGCGAGCGGCGGCCGCACGCGCGGCGATCCCTTCCCGGTGGCCGAGGAGATCGTGGTGGCCAACGAGGCGGGCAACTTCAGCGTCTCGGCGCGCGGCGACCTGGCCTACTGGGCGCAGCCCAGCGACCAGTCCAGTCAGCTCATCTGGGCGGACCGCGGCGGCAAGCGCCTCGGCGACGCCTCGCCTCCGGGCTCCTACTGGGAGGTGGCCCTCTCGCCCGACGGCACCCAGGCGGCGATCACGCAGGTCAATCCGAGCAACAGCCGCCCCGACATCTGGGTGCGCAACCTGGCACGCGGGATCAGCACGCGGCTCACCTTCGATCCGGGCACCGAGATCTGGCCGGTGTGGTCGCCGGACGGCAAGCGGGTCGCCTACGCGGCCGACCGCAGCGGCGAGTACCGCACCTACCTGCGCATGGCGAGCGGCGTCGGCGCCGAGGACTCGCTCGTGCACACGCCGGGCGGCGACGAGGGTCCCGCCGACTGGTCGCGCGACGGCCAGCAGCTGCTCACGGCGCGCCGCGACCCGCGCCAGCGCTGGGACATCTGGACGGTGCCCGCCGCCGCCGCCGGCAAGCCGGCGGTGTGGCTGCAGACGCCCTTCATCGAGTTCCGGGCACGCTTCTCGCCGGACGGGCGCTGGGTCGCCTACGAGTCCAACGAGTCGGGGCACAGCGAGGTCTACGTGCGGCCCGCCTCCGGGGCCGAGGGCAAGTGGCAGATCTCCGCCTCCGGCGGGGCGCGCCCGCAGTGGCGAGCCGACGGCAGGGAGATCTTCTACGAGACCCCGGAGCGCTCCATCGTGGCGGTTCCGGTGACCGCGGGCGCGGGCTTCGAGATCGGCACTCCGCAGACGCTGTTCGAGGCCCGGCTGTCCATGCAGGGCGCGGGCGGGCCCCGCTGGGGGGTCACCCCCGACGGCCAGCGCTTCCTCTTGTTGACCACGCTCGGCGAGGCGAGCATCTCGCGCCTGACGGTGGTGCGGAACTGGGCGGCGGAGGCGAAGCGGAGGTAGGCGCCGGCGCAGCCGCTCCGGGCCGGCATCTGCTACTCTCCCGCCATGCTGCACGGAGCCCTGGCCGCATCGGTCACGCCGCTGTGTGACGGCGGACGCGCCCTCGACGAGGGGGCGTTCGCGCCGCTCGTCGCGTTCCTGCAACGCGGAGGCGTGAGCGGCACCCTGGCGCTGGGCACCACGGGCGAAGGGATCCTGCTCTCCGTTTCCGAGCGCCGCCGGGCCGCCGAGCTGTTCGTGGGCGCGGCGCGCGCCCTGCCCGCCGGGGGCGCCCCCTTCGCCGTGGCGGTCCACTGCGGCGCTCAGACCACAGGCGACACCGTGGCCCTGGCCGAGCACGCCGCCACCATCGGCGCGGCGGCCGCCGTGGTCATCGGCCCGCCCTACTACGCTTTCGACGACGCGGCGCTCCTGCAGCACTTCGGCGCCGCCGCCCGCGCCTGCGCCCCCCTGCCCTTCTACGCCTACGAGTTCGCGGCGCGCGCCGGGTACTCGCTGTCGGCCGATCTCATCCGCCGCCTGCGCGACACGGCGCCGAACCTGTGCGGGCTCAAGGTTTCGAACCCCGCCTGGGACCGGGTCGAGCCCTACCTGCATCTGGGGCTCGACGCCTTCATCGGTTTCGAAGGGCTGATCGAGCGCGGCCTGGCGGCCGGCGCCAAGGGGGCGGTGTCGGGGCTGGCGGCGGCTTTCCCGGAACTGGTCGCCGCCGAGGTGCGCGCGCCTTCGCCGGAGGGCTCGGCCCGGCTGCAGGAGGCGCGCCAGGCGCTGCAGGCCTTCCCGTTCCACGCGGCGTTGAAGACGACGCTGGGTCTGCGCGGCGTGCCGGTGCGCGATGACGTGCGCGCTCCGCTGCGGCGCTTGAGCGACGTGGAGAAGGCACGGCTGCGGATGGCGCTGGCGGACCTCGGCGTCGGTTGAAGCGCGGCCGGCCGCGCAGGCTACGCCCCCCGCTTCTCGATCCCGAGCCCGCTCACGACCTCCGCCCCGAGCTTGGCGAACACTTCCGGCGCGAGCCGGATCTTGATCCGCCGGCCGCCTCCCCCCACCACCACCCAAGGCAGCGTCGCCACGCGCTCGTCCACGTAGAGCGGCACGCCGGCCGGCAAAGAAAGCGGCGTCATGCCGCCGACCTCCATGCCCGTGACGGCGCGCATCTCGTCGGCGGTGGCGAACGAGGCCCGCGGCACGCCGAGCAGCCCGCAGACGCGGCGATTCACGTCGAGCTGCGTGGTGGCCAGCACGACGCAGGCGGCGTAGCGCTTGGGCTCCTTCTTGGAGGCCACCAGGAGGGCGTTGGCGGAGTGCTCGAGCGGCACGCCGTAGCGCGCGCAGAAGACGGCCGTGTCGGCGCAGGCCGGGTCGATCTCCATCACCTCGTAGGGCACGCCGAGGGTGTCGAGCACCCGCAGGACTTGCGCTTCGGCCGGTCCGAGATCGGCACCATCCGGTCGGTTCGTCCACACCCCTGCTTGGCTCATCGCCCGGGCCTTCGCAGCGCCGGTTCCCTCACGGCGCAAGATCCAACGTCGCCCCGACCCGCGCTCTTCGGGACCGGCATCACGACACTGGCGCGGTCAACGGTGATCCGACTCGCGCCGGGCAGGATAGGCAATCGGCGCATGGGCGGCAAGGCGAGGCGCCGGACGGCAGCGGTGTCGGTGACGCCGGAGGTGTCGGGCGGCGGTGGCGCCGGCAAGCCCTCCCTTGCTAGGCTCCGCGGCAGTCTGGAAGGTGCGGCCACCCCCCGGCAAGGAGGTTTCCCGTGAAGCGACCGTCTTCCCTGCAGGCGCAAGCCCGCGCGCTCGTGCCCACCCTGCTGCTCGCGGCTCTCGGCGCCGCCGGCGCGGCGGCCGGCGGCAGCGCGCCGCGCCCCCCCGCGCCTGCCCCTTCCCTCGCAGAGCTGAAGAACATGAAGTACTCCGGCTTCCTCGGCGATGCCGGCCCCGTGACGCTGGTCGACGGCAAGTACGAGGGCAAGCCCTACGCGGCCGCGTCCGCCTCCCGGCTCACGGTCGCCTTCGCCCGCGACTTCCGTCTCGCCGGCGACCTGAACGGCGACGGGCAGGAAGAAGCCGTGGTGTTGCTCGCCGAGAACACCGGCGGCAGCGGCACCTTCGACTATCTGGCGGTCGTCGCCCGCCAGGGCGGCCAGCCGGTCAACATCGCCACGACTCCCCTCGGCGACCGGGTGCAGGTGCGCGGCGCCCGCATCGAGGGCGGGCGGATCCTCGTCGACGTCCTCCGGGCCGGCGCCCAGGATGCCATGTGCTGCCCCGGCGAGCTGGCCACGGCAGCGTGGCAACTCAAGGGCAAGAAGCTCCAGGAGGTCGCCACCGGGGTGAAGCCGGAGCGCCTGTCGCTCGCCGCGATCGCCGGCACCGAGTGGGTGCTGCGCTCCTGGGCCTGGGACGAATCCGTCGCCGAGGGGATCGAGGTGACCTTCAAGGTGGAGGGAGACCGGGTCGGCGGACGCGCGGCGTGCAATCGCTACTTCGCCACGGCGACGGAGGGACAGTCGCCCGGCGATCTGGCCATCGGCGCGGCCGGTTCCACGAAGATGGCGTGCCCCGAGCCGCAGATGGCGGCCGAGGACCGGTTCTTCAAGCAACTGGCGGGCGTGAACAAGTACTCGTTCATCGCCGGCCAGCTCGCCCTGACCTGGAGCGCGGAGGGGACCGGCGGGGCGATGCTGTTCGACCGCAGAGCCGCACCGTAGGGAAGCTCGGGAGCGCGGAGCCTAGCCCTTGGCGCTCCCCCGCATCCGCCAGAC
>CAYLSO010000020.1:0-3930 GCA_964386525.1 uncultured bacterium | reverse complement strand
AGGGCGACGTAGGCTGCGCCCGCGCCGAAGGCCGCCACCCCCGGCATCGACTCCACGCGGGAGAGCCACTGCGGCGCCGGCGCCGCCGCGGCGTCGTCGCCCGCGATCGCCTGGCGCAGCGCGGTCGCGTAGAAGAGCACGGCAATCGCGAGCAGCAGCCCGCTGGCCAGGATCCGGGGGCCGCCCGCCGACGTCGCGTGCGACCGGGCCTCCGCGAACACGAGGCCGAAGAGGACGCCCTGGAGCACGCGCAGGCCGGCCATCCCCGCGATCCACGCCACCGCCTTGCCGCGCGACGAGCGCAGCAGGACGCCGGTGACGACGATCTGCGTCGGCACCACCGCGCTGCCGATCACGAGCGGCAGGAGGGTCGTCCACAGGTCAACCATGGCGTCTCTTCGTCCTTTCGAGCCTTCCTGCAGTTAGTGTACGCTGAGATCCCGGAGCCCCCCGATAAAGCCATGACCGACACCGCCAGACCCGACGTGCCGCTCCCGTCGTTGCCGGCCGGCGCCCCACCGGCGTTCCACCTGCTGGCCAAGCCGAGCGGGGCCACCTGCAACATCGACTGCACCTACTGCTTCTTCCTGTCCAAGGAGGCCCTGTACCCGAACGAGAAGACCCGGATGTCCGAGGCCACGCTCGAGGCCTACATCCGCCAGCTGCTGGAGTCGCATCGCACGCCTCAGGTGACCGTGGCGTGGCAGGGCGGCGAGCCGACGCTGATGAAGCTCGAGTTCTTCAGGCGTGCCGCCGAGCTCGTCGAGAGGTACCGCCGGCCCGACCAGGTCGTGCAACACACCTTCCAGACCAACGGCATGCTGCTGGACGACGAGTGGTGCGCCTTCTTCAAGGAACAGGGATTCCTGGTCGGCCTGAGCGTCGACGGCCCGCGCGAGCTCCACGACACGTACCGGGTGGACCGCCGCAGGCAGGGTACGTTCGACCGGGTGATGCGGGGCTGGCAGGCCCTCCGCCGGCACGCGGTCGAATTCAACATCCTCTGCACGGTCAATGTCGCCAACCAGGACCACGGACGCTCGGTCTATCGCTTCTTTCGCGACGAGCTGGGCGCCAAGTGGGTGCAGTTCATCCCGATCGTCGAGCGCGCCACCCAGGAGACGATCGCCATCGCCAACCAGGGCTGGAGCGAGCAGCCCGGCAGCAAGCGTCTGCTCTACACGCAGACCGGCAACCTGGTCACGAAGCGCACGGTCGGGGGCGAGCGATACGGCCGCTTCCTCGTGGACGTCTTCGAGGAGTGGGTGCGCCAGGACGTGGGCCAGGTCTACGTCCAGCTCTTCGACGTGACTCTGGAGGCCTATTTCGGCCGCCATCGGCTGTGCATCCACGCCCCGACCTGCGGCTATGGCCCGGCGCTCGAGCACAACGGCGATCTCTACTCCTGCGATCACTTCGTCGAGCCGCGCTATCGGCTGGGCAACATCCACCGGACGCACATGCTGAAGCTCGTGACCTCGCCGGAGCAGCGCAAGTTCGGGGACGACAAGCGCGACACCCTGACGGCGCAGTGCCGGACCTGCGACGTCAGGCCGCTGTGCAACGGCGGGTGTCCGAAGGACCGGTTCGCGCTCTCGCGCGACGGCGATCCGGGGCACAACTACCTCTGCCCGGGCCTCGAGCTGTTCTTCACGCACACGCGCCCGGCGATGCAGGCGATGGCCCGGCTGCTGCAACAGGGCCGGGCCCCCTCGGACGTGATGGCGCTGATCGCCGCCGAGGACGCCAAGCGCGGGCCCTATCAGCCCTGCCCCTGCGGGAGCCGCCAGAAGTTCCGCTTCTGCCACGGCAACGGCACGCCGCAATCGGCCTTCAGCGGGATGAGTGCCGGGACGGATGCACAGCCCGCGACGTCGGTCACACCTGGGCACGCAGAGTTGGTGCCGCCGGCCTCGTCCGGGGGCGTGAATGAGGCAACCGAGTGACGCCGTGGGGGCGCCTCGCGGCCCGACGATGGTCGTCTCTCGGCCGGGTCACCCGGAGGTGACCTGGAAACCACATCAAAGGAAAGGAGCAGACTGTGGCGACAAGCAAACCAAACATCCTCATCATCTGGGGGGATGACATCGGTTGGTTCAACATCAGCGCCTACAACCACGGGATCATGGGGTACAAGACCCCCAACATCGACCGCATCGCCAAGGAAGGCGCGATGTTCACCGACTGGTACGGCCAGCAGAGCTGCACCGCGGGCCGGGCCGCCTTCATCACGGGGCAGTCGCCGATCCGTACCGGCCTGACCAAGGTCGGGCTTCCGGGAGCGAAGCTCGGCCTCCAGCCGGAAGATCCGACCATCGCCGAGATGCTCAAGCCGCTGGGCTACGTCTGCGGCCAGTTCGGCAAGAACCACCTCGGCGACCGCGACGAGTTCCTGCCGACCGTGCACGGCTTCGACGAGTTCTTCGGCAACCTCTATCACCTGAATGCCGAGGAAGAGCCGGAGTCCGAGGACTATCCGAAGAACCCCGAGTTCAAGAAGAAGTTCGGGCCCCGGGGCGTGCTGCACTGCTGGGCGAATCCGGACGGCACCCAGAGGATCGAAGATACCGGCCCGCTGACCAAGAAGCGCATGGAGACGATGGACGAGGAGATCACGGCGGGTGCGCTGGACTTCATCGATCGCCAGCACAAGGCCGGCAAGCCCTTCTTCTGCTGGTGGAACTCCACCAAGATGCACATCTGGACGCACCTGAAGAAGGAAGTCGCGGGCAAGACCGGGCTCGGTGTCACCGCCGACGGCATGGTCGAGCACGACCGGCAGGTGGGCGAGCTCCTCGCCAAGCTCGATGAACTGGGGATCGCCGACAACACGATCGTCATGTACTCGACCGACAACGGCGCCGAAGAGCTCAGCTGGCCCGACGGCGGGACCACGCCGTTCCGCGGCGAGAAGGACACCAACTGGGACGGTGGCTGGCGCGTGCCGACAGCGATCCGGTGGCCGGGCGTCATCAAGCCGGGCACCGTCAGCAACGAGGTCTTCTCGCACCAGGACATGCTTCCCACGCTCGTGGCGGCTGCCGGAGAGCCGGACATCGCGGCGAAGCTCAAGAAGGGGTACACCGTCGGCAAGAAGACCTACAGGGTCTACATCGACGGATTCAACTTGCTCCCGTTCTGGAAAGGCGAGGTCAAGGAGAATCCGCGCCCCGGATTCCTCTACTGGGGCGACGAGGGCGACCTGATGGCGATCCGCTACGGCAACTGGAAGGTCCATTTCGCGGTGCAGCGCGCGGAGGGACTGAAAGCGTGGCAGGAGCCACTGGTCGAGCTGAGATGCCCGATGCTCGTCAACCTGCGGACCGACCCGTTTGAGAACGCCGAGATCGCCGGCGAGTTGTTCTACGCGAAGTGGCGGGCGGATCGGGTCTTCATGCTGACCCCGGCGGGCGCGCTCGTCGGGCAGTACATGCAGACGTTGACGGAGTTCCCGCCGCGTCAGAGTCCGGAGAGCTGGAGCCCTGGCGCCGTGATGGAGAAGCTCCGGCGAAACCAGGAGGCACTGGAGTCCGGTAACGCCGCCGCGGTGAAGTAGACCCGGAGGGTCGCGCTGATGCAGGTGTAGAGATGAGGTGCCCCCGGCGGACGCTGGGTCCGCCGGGGGTATCCGCTGTACAGACCTGAGGGGCGCGACATCGGGAAGAACCGCGCACGAAGAACCGGCTCCGGCAAACGGAAACGATTCAGGTGCCCCATGAAGCGTGAAACACTCTCACGCCGCGAGTTCATGGCCGTCTCGGCGACAGCCGGCGCGACGATACTCCTGCCTGGAGCACTGTCCGCAGCCGCCGGGGAGAAGAAGATGACGAAGACCTTTACCATCCTGCACACCAACGACATGCACTCGAGTTTCATCGGCATGGGTCCGGCCGCGGACTACACGCCGTTCACGCTCAACGACGACGCGAC
>CAYLSO010000019.1:0-21917 GCA_964386525.1 uncultured bacterium | reverse complement strand
TCGTCACCGGCGTTTCGGGCGATCTCGGCCCGGCGGTGGTGCGCGCCCTGTGGCAGAGGGGAGCCCGCGTCTTCGGCGTGCACGGCCCATCCGCTCGCCGCGCGCGGCCGCTGGCGGAGGAAGCGCGGGAGCGCGGCGCCGTGCTCCGGCTCGCCGGCATCGATCTCTCGCGGTCCGGCTCGGCGCGCCGCCGGGCGGCGGCCATCGCGGCGCGCGCGGTGCGGGAGTGGGGCGGTGTCGATGCCTTCGTCGGCCTGGCGGGCCACCCGGCGCACGGCGCGTGGCGCGAGTCGTTCTTCGCCAGCGGGCCGCGGCGCTTCGAGGACATCTACCGGGTGGACACGCTCGGACAGGTGTGGTTCGTGCAAGCGCTCGCCCCGTGGATCGCGCGGCGCCGCGGCGCCGTCGTGCTGATGTCGTCGGAGGCCGCTCTGTCCGGCGACGATCTCGGCATCCCCTTCGCCCTCGCCAAGGGCGCCAACCTCACTCTGGTGAAGTCGCTGGCGCGCATCCTGGCGCCGCGGGTGCGGGTCAACGGCGTGGCCCCGGGGCCGATGCGCACGTCGTGGCTGGGCGAGCTGACGCCGGCCGAGCGGCGCCGCAAGCGCGACCGCGTCCTGCTGCGGCGCTTCGGGGAGCCGGAGGAGCTGGGGGAGGCGATCGCCGATCTGGCTCTCGGTCCGTGCCGCTTTCGCACCGGCCAGGTGCTGATGATCGACGGCGGGATGGTGCTGTAGGGCATTTTGCAACGTTGGCCGCGTCGGTCCGCGTGCCTGCGCCGGGCGTAGCCGTCGGCCCACGCGAGCTAACGCGCCCGCCTCGCCAACCTCGCCCGCCGCGCCAACCGCGGCCCGGTCTCGGATTGACAGCCGCCGCGTAGGTGCACTAAACTGTTGTCGAGTTCGCCGATTCGCGGGGTCTTCGCGGAAGCCCCGCATCACCCGCGGCGAACCCCGCTCGCGCCGGCTTCTCAACCTCGCGAAGCCCGATCAGGACGAACCGGCGGCGGGCGGCAGCCTCACCTGCACACACGGATGGAATTCGCGACCACCCACGGATGCGTCGTCGCATGCGCGGCTGGCCCTGCATCTCTTGAGGAGGCACCCGAATGAAGGCGCTGGCTCCCACCCCTTGCGCTCGCCGTTCTACCCTGTTGCTCACCCTCGGCGCCGCCGCGGCGCTGGTCTCCCTCTGGCCACTCGACGCCGGGGCGGTGTCCCCCAACCTTGTGATCAGCCAGGCCTACGGCGGCGGAGGGAACTCCGGAGCCATCTGGAAGAACGACTTCGTCGAGTTGCTCAACACGGGGATCACGTCGGTGAACATCACCGGCTGGACGGTGCAGTACGCGGCCGCCACCGGCATCACGTGGACCGCGACTCCGCTCACCGGTGTGCTGGGGCCCGGCCAGTATCTCCTGGTCCAGCAGGCGGCCGGAGCCGGCGGCACCACGTCCCTGCCCACTCCCGACATCGTCGGGTCGACCGCGATGAGCGCCACGGCGGGCAAGGTGGCGCTGGTCAGCGACGCGGTGACGCTGTCCGGTGCTTGCCCGGCGGGGGGCGCCATCGTGGACTTCCTCGGCTACGGTGGCACGGCGAACTGCGCCGAAGTCGCGGTCACCAGCCAGCCTAGCGCCACTACGGCCGTGCTGCGCGCCTCCAACGGATGCACCGACCGGGACAACAACCTGATCGACTTCTTCGTCTCCACGCCGTACCCGCGCAACGCGGCGTATCCGCGCAACGAGTGCCAGGTCGTGCCGACCAGCCCGGAGACGTGGGGTCGGATCAAGAGTTTCTACCGCTAGCCCTCCGGTTCCAGCACCACCTTCCCGAACGCCTCGCGGCGCTCGAGGGTTGCGTGCGCCTCGCGGGCGCGCTCCAGCGGTAGCACCCGGTCGACCACGGGCTTGAGCCGACCGCGCTCCACCCAGCGGAAGATCTCGTGGAGCGAGGCCTTCCTCCCCATGTAGGAGCCGAGCAACTGGATCTGGCGGCTGAAGACGTGCCGCAGGTCGGTGGCCGCGTCGTAGCCGGAGGTGGCGCCGCAGGTGACCACCCGCCCGCCGCGCGCCGCCGCCAGGATGCTCTTGCCCCAGGTGTCCTTGCCGGTGTGCTCGACGACGACCTCGACGCCCTTCTTGTCGGTGAGGCGCCGCACCTCGGCGGAGAAATCGCACTCGGCGTAGTTGACCACCTCGTCCGCGCCGAGCGCGTGCGCCTGCTCGAGCTTCGACTGCGTCGAGGCGGCGGCGATGACGCGCGCCCCGAAGAGCTTGGCGATCTGGATGGCGGCGATGCCGACGCCGCTGCCGGCCGCCAGCACCAGCACGTCCTCGCCGGGACGCAGGCGCGCCCGGTGCACCAGCATGTGCCAGGCGGTGAGGAAGACGAGCGGCAGGGAGGCCGCCTCCGGCCAGGGGAGCCGGGCGGGTTTGGGCAGGCAGTTGGCGGCGGGGGCGACGACGCGCTCGGCGTAGCCGCCGTTGAGGGCGCTGCCGAGGATGGCGTAGCGCCGGCAGAGGTTGTCGTCGCCGCCGAGACAGGCCTCGCAGTGGCCGCAGCCGAAGCCGGGCGCCAATACCACCTCGTCACCGGGCTTCACCCAGTCCACGCCGGCGCCCACCTCGCGCACCACGCCGGCGATGTCGTTGCCGAGGATGAGCGGCAGCGGGAACTTGACTCCGGGCATGCCGCGCCGGGCCCAGAGGTCGAGGTGGTTGAGGGCGCAGGCCCGCACCTGGACGCCTACCCAGCCGGGCGGCGGTGCGGGGTCCGCAACGGTCTTCAGGGCCAGAACTTCGGGGCCCCCGTGGCGCTCGAGTACGACGGCTTTCATCCTCGGCCTCCTCGGGATCCGGACCGGCCGGCGGCCGGCTCCGCGGCGTGCGCTTCCCGCTAGAACTCCCTGTCCGGGACTGGTAGGTTCACTCGCGGCCGTCCCAGCCTAGCAAAACGACCTCGCGACAGGGAGGAAGCCCGCTATGCCCGGCTCACGTCGCATCCTGGAGGTCTACGTCAAGTCGCTCACCGTCCTCGAGACCGGCGACCGCAAGGTGGCCGAGGCGCAGAACGCGCTGGTCGGCCTCCTGATCTACCCGGTGCCCGGCCGCCCGGAGGTGCTCGCCACCACCGGGCTCATCCCCGACCTGCACGACGGCGAGCCGCTGCGCTTCGACCCGCCGCGCCTGTTCCTCAAGGAGTTCGTGCAGGGCCCGACCGGCCTCCTGCTCACCCTCACCGACCGCGACGACCGCAACGCTCTGGTGGCCTTCCTGCGCCGGCTGGCAAGCGTGTTCGCCGGCTCGGCCGGGCAGGCGCTTGAGCACAGTGTGCCGGGGCTCCTGCGCTCGGCGTTCCAGGAGGCGGTGGCGAGTGGTCGGCTGGTGATCGGACCCGGGGCGGAGGAGAAGCTGCAGGTCGTGGGCGTAGGCAGCCTGCCGCTGCTCGATCCCGACCGTGCCGCCGGCGTGCATGCCGTGCCGCTCATCGCCCCCACCAATCTGGCACGCGCCGGCCGGCCGCCCATCGCGCGCGGCGCCGCCAACGGTCAGGTGGAGCTCGAACTCGTCGTCCGCGAACCGTAACCCCGGGCCGCGCGCCCGCATTTTCCTGCCGCCGCGAGGGCAGACATCTTGGACCAGCCTCCCGTCCGGGTGACCATCAAGCCTCCCGCCGCACCCGGGGAGGAGCGCGGGCGCCGCTCCGCGCCGGTCGCAGGCCGTGGCGACCCGTGCCGCGCTGTCGTCCTTTCCGGCGGAGGCGCCAAGGGCGTGTTCGAGTCCGGGGTTCTGAACGCCTTCGCGCAGGTCGGCCTCGAGCCGCACGTGCTCACCGGGTCCTCCGTGGGGGCGGTGAACGCGGTCGCCTACGCCGAGGTGCTCCGGGCGCGGCGGGAGGAGGGCGAGGAGGCCGCACAGCAGGTCCTCGAGCGGACGCTCGACATGTGGCAGAGCCTGGATCGCTCGCGCGTCGCCGATCTCGACGCGTGGGGATGGCGCGTGTGGGCGTTGGGCATCGGCGCGCCGTTGGTCGGGCTGCTCTTCATGTGGCTGGTGGTGACCGGCGGGGCGGGCGGGGGCGTGCTGAGCATCCTCGGCCGCGCCGCGGCGTTCGTTCTCGGGGCCGGCGGCGTGCTGGCGGGAGCGGCGGTGCTGCGGCTGTGGGTGCGCCTGCCGCGCGCTTTGCGCGAGCGCGTGCAGCGCGGGCTGGCCGGGCCGCCGACGGTCAACGAGCGGGCCGCCCACGAGGCGGCGGCGCGGGCGGCCGGCCGCAGACGCTGGCGCCGGCACCGCTGGCGCCTGCCCGTTCGCCGCCACCACCTGCTGCGGCTCGCCGGTCTGACGCCCGCCCTCTTCGGGCGCGACGGCCTGCGCCGTGCCCTGGAGCGGGTCGTGCCGAAGGCGCGGCGGCTCTCGGAGTACCGCGCCAGCGGCCTCGACGTGCGCCTGACGCGCACCAACCTGCGCACCGGCCGCACCGAGGTGTCGGAGCATCTCACGCCGGCGGACCTCCGTGCGGTCGGCATCGACCGCGGCCGGCGCGTGCTCGGCGATCCGCGTGCCGTGCCGGCGGCGCTGGCCTCCTGCGCCTTTCCCGCCGCCTTCCCGCCGGTGCCCGCGGCGGAGCTCTACCGCGAGGACGAGAATCCGCAGCTCTACGCCCACCTGCGCGCCCGGGCGGTCGCCAAGCAGGAGCTGCACCGCGTCTTCGGCCCGCAGGCCAAGGCCGAGTACCTGTGGTTCATGTCCTGGCTCGACGACCTCGCCGACCGCGAGCCGCTGCTCCTGCGGACGGGCAACGAGGCCGGGCTGTGGAGCGCGCTCAAGCTGCACTTCGTCGGCGAGCGGGCCGCCTGGGCGCGGGTTTCGGGGCGGGCGCTGTTCGCGCTGATCGAGACGCGCGAGTGGCCGCAGCTGCCGCTGGCCGGCGAGAGCGCGTACGGCGACCGCTACTTCGACGGCGGCATCCTCGACAACACGCCGCTGGCCACCGTGCTGGACGCGCTGCGCGATGCCGGGCGGGACCAGGACGGCGGGGATCCGCCGCCCCGGGACGCGGCGCATGAGATCTTCGTGGTGCTGCTGGCGCCCCGGCCGCGCCGGCGTTACCTGAGCGCGCGCGAGGCGGAGCGTCTCACCGGCCCGGCGCTCGGGCTGCGGGCGCTGCGCCTGCAGGCCGAGCAGCGCCTGGCCGACGACGTGAAGGTGGCGGAGAAGTTCGACCGCCTGCTGGTGGAGATGCGAATGAGGGAGAGGCCGGCGAGCCAGCCGGCAGCGCGGCCCGCCGAGCGGCCGGAGAAGTCGCCCGTCGGGGCTGCCGCTGCGGTCTCGGGGGCGTCGTTCGCGGCCGCGGAAGCCCCGGCCGCCGATCCCCTGCCCGCGACCTGGCCCCAGATCTTCGCGCAGGAGAGCGGCGGCCCGGATGCTGCCCCGTCGCTGCTCGCCCCGCCCCCGGAGCCCGAGCGCTTCGTGCGCGCCGTGGTGACGCGCATCCAGCCCAGCTGGGACCTGCCCTGGGTGCTGGCGCTCGACGACCGGCTGGGCTTCGAGCGCGGGCCGGCGCAGGAGTTCCAGGCGCGCGGCTGCCGCGACGCGCTGCAGGCGCTGCACGGGCGCTACGCCGCCGAGGCGGGGGCCGGCGCCGCGCTGCCCCCGCACGCCCGCGCCGTGCGCCGCCTGATGGGCGGGGTGTGGGAGGACGAGCCCCGGGCCGGCTGGACCTGCCGCGCCGATCGCTGCGCGCTGCGCGCCGCCTGCGACCGCCTTGCCAAACGCGAAGCCTGGGCCGCCGACCCGCGCACCCAACCGGCCGCCCCGGGCCGCTAGTGCCGGAGATCCCCGCGCGCCATGGCCGCTACCCGATCATGACCGCCGCTCCGCTCGATTCCGCCACCCGGCTGCCCGCCGGCGACACGCTCGACGTGCGCGCGGCGCGCGAGTTCCGTGTCGGGCACTTCGCCTCGGCGGTGTCCTGTCCGCTCGCCGAACTGCCGGCGTCGCTGCACCTGCTGCCGCCGCGGGAGGCGCCCTTCTGGGTCTTCGGCGACGAGAACGAGGTGGCGGCCGCGCTCGCCCTGCTGCGTGAGCGCGGCTACGAGAAGGTCGAGGCACACCCAGCGGTCGCGCCGGGGGCGGCGCCCCTCGCGCCGGTCGCCTCGCGGTGGGTCAGCGGCGAGGCGCGCGTGCGGCTGTGGCGGCCGGCGGATTTCCTCGCGGAGGTACTGGAGGGCTCGCAAGCCCCCCGGGCGCCGGGGTTGGCGCTCGACGTCGCCTGCGGCACGGGCCGCAACGCCTGCTACCTGGCGCTCGGCGGCTTCACGGCGATCGGCATCGACGTGCTGCCCGACGCGCTGGAGCGTGCCCGCTCCCTGGCCGATGCGGCCGCTCTGGCGGCCGAGGCGCACGCCACCGCGGCCGCCCTGGCGTCGGACCCCGGCGCGCGGCCCGGGGCGCGCCTCTCGCCGCTGGCGCTCGTCCGGGCGGTGAGCGGGCCGCACTGGGTGCAGGCCGACGCCCAGAGGCAGTGGCCCTTCCGGGAGGGCGCCTTCCGTCTCGTCGTGTGCTTCCGCTTTCTATGGCGGCCCCTGTTCTCGGTGCTGGCCGCGGCGCTGGCGCCGGGCGGAGCGCTCGTCTACCAGACCTTCACCCGCGAGCAGGCCCGCCACGGCAAGCCGGCGCGCGCCGACTTCCTCCTGGAGAGCGGCGAGCTGCGCGAGAGCTTCGAGAGGCTCGGCCTGCGCACGGCCCGCTCCCGCGAGGAGAACCCGGAGGGCGGGCCGGCGCTGGCCTCGCTGTGGGCGGTGCGGGAGGGCGAATGAGGCGCGTAGCCGGCATGCGATTCCCGGTTGACCGCGACGGCGCGGACCTCCACCTTCCTCCCCGATGATACGCACCGCCGGCCTCACCAAGCGCTACGGCGACCTGACCGCCCTCGACGGGCTCGACCTCGAGGTGGCCCCGGGCACGCTCTTCGGGTTCCTCGGCCCCAACGGCGCCGGCAAGACGACGACCATCAAGCTGCTCACCGGCCTCCTGCGGCCGACCAAGGGCGACGCCTGGATCGGCCCGCACTCGATCCTGAGCGAGCCGCTGCAGGCCAAGTCGCTCTTCGGCTACGTGGCCGACACGCCGTTCCTCTACGACAAGCTCACGGCGCGCGAGTTCCTCGAGTTCGTAGGCGCGCTCTACCGCGTCCCGCCGGCGACGGCGCGCGCGCGCGCCGACCGGCTGCTCAAGCTGCTCGAGCTGGAGGAGGCGGCCGACGCGCTCATCGAGGGCTACTCGCACGGCATGCGGCAGAAGACGGCCCTGGCGGGTGCGCTCCTGCACGACCCGCCGGTGCTCATCCTCGACGAGCCCATCGGCGGGCTCGACCCGGCCAGCTCGCGGCGCATCAAGCAGCTGCTGCGCGGGCTCGTGGGGCGAGGCCGCACCGTGTTCCTCTCCACGCACGTGCTCGAGGTGGCCGAGCGGCTGTGCGACCGCGTGGCGATCCTCGACCGCGGCCGCCTGATCGCCGAGGGCACGCTCGCCGACCTGCGCGCCCGCGCCCCCGGGGCGGCCTCGCTGGAGGAGGCCTTCGTGGCGCTGACGCACGGGGCCGAGGATCGCGACATCGAGGACTTCCTCGGCGGGCCGTGAACCGGGTTCCCGACCGGGCCGTGAAGCGCTGCGAGCCGGCGCCGTGAGCTCCCTGCGCTTGGCCGGCTGGCGGCTGCGCCTGGCGCTGGCCGCGGGGCGCGGCGGCGCGCGGCGCACGCGCGGGCTCGAGCTGCTCGTCGGCCTGGTGGTGGCCGGCAGCCTGTTCTGCCTCGCGTACTTCTGGACCCGGGCGATGCTGCGCTACCCGGAGACCGCCGGGTGGGCGCCGGTGACGGTGATCGGCATCCTGCACGCCGCCTTCCTGCTCTCGCTGTTGCGCGACACGGCCGCCGCGCTCGGGCATCTCTTCCTCTCGAACGACCTACCGCTGCTGCT
The DNA here is from genome assembly GCA_964386525.1 of uncultured bacterium. GTDB lineage: Bacteria > Eisenbacteria > RBG-16-71-46 > RBG-16-71-46 > DASYSL01 > CAYLSO01. The sequence goes on along the minus strand of CAYLSO010000019.1, from coordinate 13,936 downwards.
GGCCGCGCCGGTGCGCCCGCGCGCCCTGGTGGGGCTCAAGGGAGCCGAGGCGCTCGCCGACGCGGCGTCGTTCCCCGCCACCGTGGCGCTGCCCGTGCTGCTGGCCTACGGCGTCGCGGTGCGCGCGCCGCTCGCGTACTTCGCCGTCGCGCCCCTCGTGCTGCTGCTGCTGCTCTGCCTGACCGTGGGCGCGGGATTCCTCATCGCCCTGTTGCTCGCTCCGGTGGCGCCGGCCGGCCGCGTGCGCCAGTGGCTGCGCATGGCGGTGGCGGCGTTTTCGCTCGTGGCGTGGCTGGCGCTCGCGTGGTGGAACGCGTCGCCGGGCGGGGCGCGCTGGGCGGCGATCACCGAGCAGACCGGCGGCCTCCTGGTGGCCGGGCCGATGGCGGCCTTGCCCAGCGGCTGGGCCGGGGCGGCGCTCGTGGCCCTTGTGGCCCGGGCTGACGCGGCGACTCCGCTGGCGAAGCTGGCGGGGCTGGCGCTGGTCGCGATGCTCGCCGTGGGTCTCGCCTCGCGCGCCTACCCGGTGGCCTGGCAGCGCTCGCAGGAGACGAATCGCCGCGCGCTCCGCAAACGGGTGCCGCGGCGGCGCGTCCCGGCGGCCGCGGCTTCCGGCGCGACAACGCTGCCGGCCCGCGCCCGGCGGGGAGCCGGAGCCGGGTTCGCCCTGGCGGCCGATTTCGCGCGCCGCGACGCCAAGCTCATCGGGCGCGATCCGAATCTGCTCTGGGACATGGGGCTCTTGCTGGTCATGTCGTCGGTGCTGCCGATCGTGGCCGCCCCCATGCTCGCCGAGCGCCCGCAGTGGGTGGCGATCCCGGCGCTGCTGTTCTTCGCCGCCGAGCTGGGCTACGACCTGGGCAGTCGCGCCTTTCCCCTCGAGCGGCGGGCGCTGCCCTGGGTGCTCGTCGCGCCGCTGTCGCCCGTCGGGCTCTTGGCGGCGCGCGGGGCGGCGACGTGGACCGCCGGCGCGGCGCTCATCGCCGTGGCCGGCACCGCGGCCTGGGTGGGGCTGCGCATGGCCACTCCGACCGCCGTGGTCGCGCTCGCTTCCGCGTGGGGGCTGTTCAGCATCACGCTGCCGGCGGGGTTCGCGGCCGGCCTCTATCTCGGGCGCGCCGACTGGCGCCATCCGCGCCAGATGCTGAACCTCGGCGGTCGGCTCCTGCTCGTCGCCATCCTGCTCCTGCTGTCGGCCGGCCTGGCGCTGTCGCTCTCGGTGGGGTCCGAGCCGGGCGCCTTGCGCCTCGACATCCGCTCGGCGCTCGCCTGGAGCGCGGCGGTGGGGCTCGTGGTCGTCGGTGTGTCGCTGTGGGCGGCGCTGCGGCGGCTGCGCACGCTCGAGTGGCGGGGGTGAGCCGGCCCGCGCGGGCTGCCGTTCAGTCCTCTCCGACCGGCCGCCCCTCCGCGTCCGCCCGCGGCCGGTCGATGGCGAAGATCTCTCCCAGCGGCGCGTAGAGGTTGGCGCCCAGGCGTCCGATCGGGCGGAGCTTGTCGGCCTGCACCATGCCGTCGGCCCACAGTTCGTCGCGCACGTGCGCGACCAGCACCTCGCCGACGATCAGCGCCACGTCGAGCGGCGGCTCGCCGATCTCGAAGGAGCGGTAGAGGCGGCACTCGAGGCTCACCGGCGATTCGGCCACGCGCGGGGCGCGCACGCGTTCGCACGGGGCCGGTGTGAGCCCGGTGAGCGCGAACTCGTCCACGTCCGCGGCGTAGTCGCCGCTGGCGAGGGTCACGCGCGCGGCCAGCTCCTCGGTGGCCGCGTTGACGACGAACTCGCCGGTCTCGAGGATGTTGCGCGCCGTGTCCTTGAGGCGTCCGTCACGCTTGAGGATCGAGATCGCCAGCGTCGGCGGCTTGGAGCCCACGCCCATGAAGTAGGAGAACGGCGCCAGGTTGCGGGCCCCGTCCGGCGAAACCGTCGAGACGAAGGCGATCGGCCGCGGCACGATGGCCGAGATGAGGAAGCGGTAGGCCCGGCCCGGCGACAGGGTGGAGAGGTCGAGGAGCATGGGCGGCAGTATAGCGGCGGGATGTGCGCCCGGGAACATCGGACCCAGGCCGCCGGCGGTGGGACGGCGCCCCTGGCGACCGGCACCGTTGACGCCCATCGAGCCCCTGCCCTGACGCTGTGGGCGGCCCTCGTCGCCGAGGGAAGGGGTTTCCACATCTACGCCCGAAAATCGGTGGAGGGCCGCCGGCCGCCGCAGGTAGGCTACCGACATGAGCGCCATGCCGCCGGTGAGAGAGATGGAGCGGGCGTACCTGGAGCGGGACGCCGCGTACGACGGTCTGTTCTTCCTGGGCGTCCGCACAACCGCCACCTTCTGCCGACCGACCTGCCCGGCCCGCAAGCCGCTGCCGAAAAACGTCGAGTACTTCCCGACGGCGGGAGCCGCCCTGTTCGCCGGATACCGCCCCTGCAAGCGCTGCCGCCCACTGGAGCCGGACGCTCGGCCGCCATGGGTGTCCAAGCTGCTCGAGGATGTCGAGCGCGACCCGGCGACGCGCATCACGGAGTGCGACTTGAAAGCCAGAGGGATCGATCCGGCGACCGTCCGCCGGTTCTTCCTTCGGAAGTTCGGGATGACCTTCCAGGCGTACACACGCGCGCGCCGCCTGACCGGGGCGTTGCAGAAGATCCGTGAGGGCGGCAAGCTCGACAGCGCCGTCTTCGACAGCGGCTACGACTCCCACAGCGGGTTCCGCGCTGCGTTCTCGCGGCTGTTCGGCGAGACGCCCGGAAGAAGCGCCGACAGCGATTGCGTCCTGCTGTCCTGGATTCGCAGCCCGCTCGGCCCGCTGGTCGCCGGCGCGACCGCCGCCGGGGTCTGCCTGCTGGAATTCACCGACCGACGGATGCTGGAGACGCAGCTCGCCGGGGTGCGCCGGAGATTCCGCAAGGCAGTCGCCCCCGGCACGAACCCGCACCTGAAGCTCTTGGAGGGCGAGCTGGCCGGGTACTTCGAGGGCCGCCTACGCAGGTTCTCGGTCCCGCTCCTCTATCCGGGCACCCGGTTCCAGCAGCAGGTGTGGGATGGATTGCTGGCGATCCCGTACGGCGAGACGCGCTCCTACGAGCAGCTCGCCGCGGCGATCGGGAAACCGCAGGCCGTGCGGGCCGTGGGCCATGCCAACGGACTCAACCGCATCGCCATCGTGATCCCCTGCCACCGGGTGATCAGCAAGGACGGCAAGCTCGGCGGCTACGGCGGCGGACTGCGGCGCAAGCAGTTCCTGCTCGAGCTGGAGCGCTCCCGGGGGGCGGGCGCCGACGCTCTTTGCCCGCGGGGCCTGAGAGTCCAGCGCCGGCGCGGCACGCGGGCACCGGGTGGCGCGACCGGAGCCGGCCGGTGACGCGGACTGGGCGCGATCGGAGATGCCTCCGCGCCCTTGACGCTCCCGGCTCGAACCGCAAGAATCCCCTCCCTGATGACATCCGACCGTAAGCGGATCCCCTGGAGCAGAGCGCTCCGGCTCGCGAGCCTGTGCGTTCTCGCCGGCTGTTCCCGGCCTGGCGGGACCCCTCAGGAATTCCCTCCCGTCCACCTGGACATGACCCGCGCGGAGGTCGTCGGGGCCGTGGGGGAGGCCAAAGGGCGCGTCCTCGAGGAGACCCCGCAGACCCTGCGCGCCGCCGGGCGGGACACCCGCGTGGAGGAAGAGGTCTTCCTCTTCTACGACGGGCGTCTGGCGGCCTGGACCCAGCGGCTGGCGCAACCGTCCACGCGGGCGGCCTTCGAGCGCACCCGAGGGCGCTACACCCGGCATTTCGGCGAACCGATCGAGAGCCACGACGACGGGCCGGTGCAGATGGCGCGCTGGCGCTATGCGGGAGAAAAGGGACGCGTGCTGCTCTCGGCGTACGCGGGCGACCACAGCGGCAGGGCCCGCCTCATGGTGCGGGTCGAGGATCCGAGTGTGCTGCGCAGCCTGGTCCGTCAAATGGGCCGCGACGAGGCGCGGCGGGCGTCGGCGGGGGGCGCGCCCGATTCCGCTCGCCGCTAGGCTCAGCTCCCCGCCGCCCCGCCCCGCCAGATCCCCCAGGCCGGCGCCAGCCACCCCGCCAGCCGGCACACGCCCCCGAGCGGCGTGACCGCGCCGAAGGCCCCGGCCGCCACCGCCACGAACGCCGAGAGCGCGCCGAGTGCGGCGACGTTCATGCCGCGGCCCCCGGCGGTCGCGCCCCACCGGCGCTCATCCGCACAGCACCGCGCCGCCGTTGACGTTGAGGATCTCGCCGGTGGTGAAGCCGCCGGCGTCACTGGCCAAAAAGAGGATCGCGGTGGCGATCTCCCAGGGGCGGCCGATGCGCCCCAGGGGGATGCCGCGCACGATGGCGCGGCCGCCGGCGCCCCGCATCGACGGCGTGGTCATGTCGGTGTCCACCCAGCCCGGGGCCACGCAGTTCACGTGGATGCCGTAGGGCGCCAGCTCCGGGGCCCACGACTTGGTGAGCGCGATCACCGCGCCCTTGGCGGCGGCGTAGTGGCTGTGGAAGGCTTCGCCGCGCTGGCCGGCGGTGGAGGAGACGTTGACGATGCGGCCCGAGCGCTGCCGGCGCATGACGCGCGCGGCGGCCTGCGAGGCGAAGAAGGTGCCGTCGAGATTGATGGCCAGCGTGCGCCGCCAGTTCTCGGGCGTCATGGTGAGCAGTGGGCCCTCCTCCCAGATACCGGCGTTGTTGACGAGGATGTCGAGACGGCCGTAGAGGGCCGCCGTCTCCTCGACCAGCGCCTGCGCCTGCTGCGGGTCGGAGACGTCGGCGCCCACCGCGGTGGCCTCGCCGCCGAGCTTGCGGATGGCGCGCGCGACGCGCACCGCGGCCGTCTCCTGGGCGCGGAAGTTGACCACCACGCGCGCGCCGGCGCGGGCCAGCAGCTCGCAGGCGGCCCGTCCGATGCCGCGCGAGCCGCCGGTGACCAGGGCGACGCGCCCGTCGAGGTCGAACCCGAGATCGCGGTGCTTCCGGTTGCGCTTGCCTGCCATCCCATCCCTCCGATCGCCGAGGCGGCCCGCCCGCCGTCGCTCGCATGCTACCGCGGCCGGGCGGCGGCGGCCACCTTCTTGCACGCCCCGCTGCCGCGGCCCCGGGGCCTTGCCCGCGTCTGGGAATCGTGGCTATATGGACCCGCGCGTCCGACGCCACATGACGGCAGCCTGCTTGCCCGTAACACTGCGGTAACAGCCATCGTGGCAGTGTGACGCGGCCCATCCCATGAGCGAACTCGTACTGGTCATCGAAGACGAGAAGGAGATCCAGGAGCTCCTCCGCTACAACCTGGAGCGGGCGGGCTTCCGCGTGGCGGTGGCGGGCGACGGCGACTCCGGGCTCGAGCGCCTCTTCGCCGCGCGCCCCGACGTCCTCGTGCTCGACCTCATGCTGCCGGGCACCAGCGGGCTCGACGTCCTGCGCGAGGTGCGCGAGGAGCCCGCCACGCGGGAGCTCCCGGTCGTCGTGCTCACCGCACGCTCCACCGAGATGGACAAACTGATCGGCTTCGAGCGCGGTGCCGACGACTATCTCACGAAGCCCTTCAGCCCCAAGGAGCTGGTGGCGCGCATCCGAGCGCTGCTGCGCCGCGCCCGGCCCAGCCTGGCGGCCGGCCGCATCGAGGTCGGCGACCTGGTGGTGGACACCCTGGCCCGCGAGGCCGCGCTGCGCGGCAAGCCGCTGACGCTCACCCGCCGCGAGTTCGACCTGCTGGCCTTCCTGGCCCACCAGCCGGGGCGCGTGCACCGGCGCGAGGAGCTGCTGCGCAAGGTCTGGGGCTACGACTACATGGGCGAGACGCGCACCGTGGACGTGCACATCCGCCGCCTGCGCATGAAGCTCGGGGAGAAGAACCGGTTCATCGTGACCGTGACCGGGGCCGGCTACAAGCTGGTGGCCCCGGCGCCGGGCAAGCAGAAGTGAGCCGCCGCGGCCCATGCTGAACGTCTCCTTGCGCACCCGCTTGTTCGCCGCCTACGTGTTGGCCGTGGTGGCCGCCCTGGCGCTGGTGACCTTGCTGACGGGGCGTGGCGAGCGCTCCTGGTTGGTCGAGCGCGACACCGAATCGCTCGAGCGGATCGCGCGCTACGCGGCGGGCGGTCTGGCGGAGGGATTCCCCTCGGCGCGCGACTGGCAGGGGGAGGCCGAGGCGCTTCAGGCCGGCCTGGGGTACCGGGCGACCCTGATCGACTCGATGGGCCGGGTGGTGGGGGACTCCGAGGTCTCGCGCGAGCGCCTGGCCACCGTCGAAAACCACGCGGACCGGCCGGAAGTGCGCGGAGCACTCGCCGGCCGCACAGGCCACGCGGTGCGCAAGAGCGCCACGGTGAGCGTGGATTTCCTGTACCTCGGCGTCCCGGTGCGCGGCGTGCCCGGCGTGGCGGTGCTGCGCCTGGCCAAGCCGCTGCACGAGATCGCCCGCCTCAACGCCTCGTTGTTCCGCATCTCGGCGGGGGCGGCCGGACTCACCCTGCTCGTGCTGAGTCTGCTCTTCTTCTGGCTGAGCGGGCGGCAGGCGGCGCGCGTGGCCGAGCTGGAACGCGTCGCGCACCGGCTCGGCCAGGGCGATTTGGCGGCCCGCGCCCGCGAACTGCCGGCCGACGAGCTGGGCCGCCTCGGCCGTGCCATGAACCTCATGGCCGCCGAGCTGCGCGGCCGGGTCGAAGCGCTCGCGCGCGAGCGCGACGAGCGCGAGCACATCCTCGCCCACATGAGCGACGGCGTGGCCCTGATCGACGCCGCCGGCCGCATCCTGCACGCCAACCGGAGCCTGGCTGCGATCCTCGGGGCGCCGTTGCCGCCCGCCGCCGGGACCCCCTTCGAGGAATTCGCGCGCTCGCCGGAGCTGGTCGAGCTGTTGCGCTCGACGCGCGCCGGCGGTCGCCCGGTGGAGCAGGAGATCCGTCTCTGGGCGCCGCGCCCGCGCGTCGTGCGGGCCAGCGCCACCCGGCTGGGCAGCGACGGGCGTGACGCCGTCCTCCTGGTGTTGCACGACCTGACCGAGATCGAGCAGCTCAACCGGGTGCGGCAGGACTTCGTGGCCAACGTCTCGCACGAGCTGCGCACCCCGCTCACCTCGGTGCGCGGCTACGCCGAGACCCTGCTGGAGGGTGGACTCGAGGACGTGGCCAACCGCGAGGGTTTCGTGCGCACGATCCGCGAACAGGCCGGCCGGCTGGAGGCCATGATCGACGATCTGCTCTCCCTGGCGCAGTTGGAGCGGCCGGGGGCCCGGGCCAAGCGCGAGCTGTTCGACCTGCGCGAGAGCGCCGAGCGGCAGGTGGCTGCCTTTCGCCTCCGGGCAGAGCGCGCCGGCCTCGGGCTCGCGGTGGAGGCGGGCGGCCCGGTGCCCGTGCAGGCCGACCGCGGCCTCATCGACCAGGTGCTGGCCAACCTGATCGACAACGCGGTCAAGTACACGGAGCGCGGGGGAGTCACGGTGCGCCTGGGGACCACAGCCGAGGCTGTCTGGTGCGAGGTGGAAGACACCGGCAGCGGGATTCCCGACGAGGACCTGCCGCGCGTCTTCGAGCGTTTCTACCGCGTGGACAAGGCGCGCTCGCGCGAGAAGGGCGGCACCGGGCTCGGCCTGGCCATCGTCAAGCACGTGCTGGCGCTGCACGGCGGCTCGGTCTCGGCCCGCAGTGCGCTCGGCCAGGGCAGCGTCTTCCGCTTCGAGATTCCCGCGGGGGCGGATTTTTCCTCCCGATAACATGGCGGTCACGCCCACGCCACGCACGCCGCATAGAGTCAGCGCGGGACCTGGGGGGCAAGCCTCGGGCGGCAGAGACCGAAGGTCCCGAGCAAGCGCAGGACGACTCTTCCTGGCGTGACCGTGATCGGCCGGGGCGCGGGCGCGGCTCCTCAAGGGACCACGCTTCCTTTGCCGGCGCACTCTGTGGTCCGGCGCACGGCACGTGCGGGGGGCGTCCAGCGATAGGGGGGGCGTGAGCCCCCCTATCGCCGTTTTCCGCTCCGGGCGCGGATCTCGCCGGCACGGCGCGCACCGTCCGGACCCCTGCTTCGCCGCCCCCGCCGCCGCGGCCCGCACTTCTCCGATTTTTCCCCCCCGTAACAGGCGCGACACCGTCCGGCCTCCGGGCCGCCGCTAGCCTCACGGCGACATTCGGGAAGCGGCCACGGTCGGAGAAGCCGGCGACCGGTTCGATCACCTCTCCGCTCCGCCGCGCGAGTCCGCAACCAGACGTCTGCTCCGCCGCTTCCCGATACCGGCTTGGAGTCGCGGCCGGCAAGCCGCCCGACGGGATCGGCGAATCGGGCAGCGGAGACGGCAAGGGACTCCGGGATACGCCACCGCGGCAATCCGCAATCGACGGCAACCAGGGGGGTCAGGATGCTCCGGAATGCGACGAGGGCACACATCCAGAGGTGGGCGAGACTGGCCCAGGCTGTTCCGGGGCTGCTGGCGCTCGCCACGGTCAGCGCGCAGGCGCAGATCGTCTTCGACGGGAACATCCTATGGGCCAACAGCGACAGCACGCTGGCCGGCCAGTTCACGGGCGCCGCGGGCGCCGGGGCGCCGGCCTGCGCCGCCGGGTACAACGCGCTGCAGCTCGGCACGCTGACCTTCACCAACAACACGCTCGCCGACCCGATGCTGTACGGCGTCCACAACATCGTCGATCCGGACTGGCGCCCGGCCTTCAACAGCCCGGCTTTCGCCGGCATCGCGCCCCACGGCAAGACGGTCAACGTGCCGGCCGACGGCTGGTTTCAGCCGGTCTGCTTTGCCGGCGCGCTCGGCCAGCAGGACGCCGACTGGACACAGGGCTGGACCTATTACGACTCGCTCGGCGCCGGGCGCCAGGACCTGCACCTGTCCGGCATGCCCGACCCGCGCCCGCTGCGCATCGTGGATCACGATTTCTTCGAGAACTACGCGATGGCCCCGGACAGCAACTACCTGCTGCGCGGCGTGGTGCGCGTCAAGCGCAACCCCGACACCGGCGCCTCCACCACCCTCACCATCCCGGCGGGCGTGGTGGTCTTCCAGGAGAACGCCACCGGCGGCACTCTGGTTATCGAGCGCGGCTGCTACATCATCGCCGAGGGCACCGCGTCCGCCCCCATCATCATCACCACCGATCTGCCGCCGGGCCAGCAAGTCGCCGGCGCCACCGGCGGCCTCGTCATCCACGGCCGCGCCCGCACCAACGTGGTCGACAGCTGCGCCGGAGACTCGGCGGCCAGCGAGGGCGGCTCGATCGGCTACTACGGCGGTGACGACGACGCCGACTCATCGGGTGTGCTGCGCTACGTGCGCATCGAGTACGCGGGCCGAATCATCAGCGGCAACAACGAGCGCAACTCGTTCACCTTCAACGCCGTCGGCAGCCGCACCGTGCTCGAGCACCTGCAGGCCCACCGCGTCCTCGACGACCTCTTCGAGTACTTCGGCGGCGCCGCCCGAACCCGCTACTTCGTGGGCACCGACGGCGGTGACGACGGCTACGACTGGCAGCTCGGCTTCCGCGGCGGCGCCCAGTTCGGGATCATCCGCCTGCTCGCCTCCGACGCCGGCGCCGAGCGGGGCATCGAGGCCGACAACAACGAGTTCGACTTCAACACGACGCTGTGCGCCGGTCGGTCCAATCCGACGGTCAGCAACGTGACGTTCATCGGCGATCGCCGCGGCGGCGGCGTCTACACCGGCGTGCGCAACGGCATCGTGCTGCGCCGCGGCACCGGCGGCGCCGTGCTCAACAGCATCGTCGCCTACTGGAAGAGCCCCGCGTTCCGCATCGACGACGACCCGACTTGGCAGGCGCACTGCGCGGCCCTGCCGGCGGCGCCCGGCGTCTACTGCGGAGCGGGCACGGTGGACGTGCCGGTGGTCAAGTCCGGCAACGTCTTCCTGACCCGCGGCTATCCCAATCCGGGCATTCGCCGCTTCACGGTGGGCTTCTCGCTGCCGGAGGCCGCCGACGTCTCGGTGGACATCTATGCCGCCAACGGTCGTCTGGTGAGGAACCTCTCGCGCGGCGAGCTGCCGGCCGGCGAGCAGACGGTGACCTGGGACGTGGAGGCGGGGACCCCGGCGGGTCTCTACTTCTACAAGGTGCGGGCCCTGGGCCAGGAGGCCACGGGTCGGTTCGTGCGGGTCCAGTAGGCGGCCCGCGACGGCTCCGCGGAGCGGGGGGCGCCTCGACGGCGCTCCCCGCAGCCGCGCTTCCGAGCGTCGGATCGGCAGCCGTGCCCTGGCCTGCGAGAGACGTCTCTGTCGGCAAGGAGTAGAACATGAGCAGGAGCACCTCGTTCCCCCCCGAGGGTCCTCTCTCTCCCCGCAGCGGCGGCGCTCCCGGCCTTCTGCTGCTCCTCGCGTCGCTGGCCGCGCTCCTCGGTCTGGCCACCGCCCCGGCCGGCGAGGCTGCGGCCCAGCGGCTCGGACACGTGCAGGGCAGGGTGCTCGCCGCCAGCACCGGCGAGCCAGTCGCCTACGCCAACCTGGCGCTCGTGCCCGCCGACAGCTCCCGCAAGAAGACCGGCGGGCTCGGCGACGGCGACGGTTCGTTCCGCATCGGCGCCGAGCCCGGCCTCTACACCCTGCAAGTGCAGGCCATCTCCTACCGCAAGCGGCTGGTCGACGGCGTGCGCGTGCTCGCGGGCCAGGTGGCGACGGTGAGCGTGACGCTCGAGCCCGAGGCCCTGGTCCAGGACGAGGTGGTGGTCGAGGCCGAGGCCACCAGGAACACGGAGCGGGGGCTCCTGGCGCAGCGCAAGAAGGCCCTGACCGTCGGCGACGCGGTCAGCGCGGAGCAGGTGGGCAGGTCGCCCGACCGCGATGCGGCGGAGGTGCTGCGCCGGGTCACCGGACTCTCGGTGGTCGACGGCAAGTACGTCTACGTGCGCGGGCTGGGGGAGCGCTACAGCTCGACCGAGGTGGACGGCGTGCGCCTGGTCAGCCCCGAGCCGAACAAGCGTGTCGTGCCCATGGATCTGCTGCCTGCCGGGCTGATCGACAACGTCGTCGTGCAGAAGACCTACACGGCCGAGCGCCCCGGCGAGTTCGGCGGCGGCGACGTGCAGGTGCGGACCAAGGACTTCCCCGGCCGCAGCAGCTTCTCGGTGGCCTTCAGCCAGGGAGTGGACCAGGGCACCACCTTCGAGGAGTTCCGCACCTACCCCGGGGGGCCCCAGGACTGGCTCGGCTTCGGCGCCGGCCACCGCGAGATGCCGCAGATGATCCGGGACCTGGCCGGCGGCCAGCCCGTGGTCTACCGCGGCCTCGACCCGACGCGCGGCTTCACGCCCGACACCATGGCGGCGTTCGCCCGCTCCTTCAGCGACGAGTGGAACGCGGAGATCGGGAGCGCGCGCCCGAACGGCAGCTTCCAGCAGACCTTTGGCGACCAGTTCAGCCTCTTCGGCAAGCCGCTCGGCGTCGTGCAGTCGTTCTCGTACGGGAGGAACTTCAACTCGCAGGACGAGCGGCAGCGCTTCTTCACCTCGGTCAGCGACACGGTCTACAACTACGACGTGCTGCGGGCCGCCCAGAGCGTGCAGCTCGGCGGCATGGCGGCGGTGAGCTACCGCCTGGCACGCGCGCACAGCCTGCACCTGCGCGGCCTCTTCTCGCAGAACTCGGACGACGAGGTGCGCCAGTTCCGCGGCGTCGACTACAACGACCGGGTGCCGCAGTTCGGCACGCGCCTGCAGTACACGCAACGCTCCGTGTTCTCCGCCAGCCTGGCCGGCAAGCACGAGCTCCCGGCGCTCCACCGCTCGCAACTCGACTGGAGGCTGACGCGCTCGGCGGCGCGCCGCCGGCAGCCGGACCGCCGCGAGACCATCTACGAGGAGGTCGAGTCCGAGCAAGAGGACGGCACTCCCTACGCCTTCTACGCGCTGAGCGGCGACCTCGACGCGGCCACGCGGATGTTCTCCGATCAGGTGGACGACGGCTGGGGCGCCGAAGGGGCGGTCGCCGTCCCGGTGCACTTCGGCCCGCTCGGGCTCGGCAAGCTCACGGGCGGGGTCAGCCGCCAGGAGACCGACCGGGATGCCTTCCTGCGGCGCTTCAACTTCAAGCCGGCGGCGGGAGCCGACCGCAGCCGGCAGCCGGAGGAGCTGTTCGCGCCGGGCGCCTTCGACGGCAGCCCGACCGGGGCTCGCGTCGAGGAGATCACGCGCCCCGAGGACAACTACACGGGCAGCCAGCGGCTCACCGCGGGCTTCGTCAGCGCCGAGGTGCCCTGGGGCGACCGCCTGCGCGGGGTCCTGGGCGTGCGCGTCGAGCACGGCGTGCAGCGGGTCAGAAGCTTCGATCTCTTCGAGCCCGAAAAGGTGGTGGCCATGGGCGACCTCGACGACGTGGACTGGCTGCCCTCGGTCAACCTGGCCTACGCGCTCGGACCGGCGGTCAGCCTGCGTGGCGCGTTGTCGCGCACGCTTTCCCGCCCCGACCTGCGTGAGCTGTCCCCGACCAGCGACCAGGACATGGTCGGCGGGCTGCGCGTCTCCGGAAATCCCGAGCTGCGGCGCGCCCGCGTGGACAATTACGACCTGCGCGTCGAGAGTCTCCCGGGGACGGGGGAAGTGGTCGCCTTGGGAATGTTCTACAAGCGTCTTCACGATCCCATCGAGCAGGTGATCCGCGGCGGCGACGCACCCATCCTGGTGCCGGAGAACTCCGAGTTCGGGCGCAACGTCGGCATCGAGCTCGAGGCACGCGCCGACCTTGGTCGTTACTGGCGGCCGCTGCGGGGCCTCGCGGTCAACGCCAACTGCGCGTGGATCGACTCCAAGGTCCGCATCCGCAAGCAGCTCACCGAGTACACCAGCCGCGAGCACCCGCTGCAGGGGCAGGCCGCATACGTCATCAACGGGTCGCTGAGCTACGCCACCGCGGGAGGGGCGGCGGACGCGACCGTTCTGGTCTCCGCCGCCGGCCGGCGGCTCGACGCGCTGGGCGTAGCCCCCCGACCGGATGTCTACGCCGAGCCGTACGCCACCGTCGACGCCGCCTTGAACTGGCGGTTCGTGCCCAGCCTGCGGGTCAAGCTGGCGGCGCGGAACCTCTTCGACGCCGAGGTCCGCACCCTGCAGGGCGGCTCGGAAGTCGCGGTCTATCGTTCCGGCCGCAGCTTCGGGCTGACGCTGGCTTATGGACTGTAGCTCGATGGTGCTGCACAACCGGCGGGCGGGGAGTACGGCACGCGAGGGGGGGGCCCTGGCCCGACGGGGGGAGCACGGTCTGCGCCTCGGGTTCCTCCTCCTCGCGCTCGCCGTGATCGCGCCGGCGACCGGGGGCGCGGCGGACCGGGCCGCTGCCCCTCCGCCCGCCTCGTCCGTCCGGGACTCTCCGGGATGGTATCCGCCCGCCGATGCCGAATCGCTCGCCGTGAGCACCGGCCGCCGGGCAGCACCGCGCATCGACCTGCCGTTCAGCGGCGGCGCCGCCAGCCTCGAGGGCTTGGGCCGGGCCGTGGTCGCCGCCCTCAATGCCGCCGATCGCGATTCCCTGTGGAAGCTGTGCGTCACGGAGCGGGAGTTCACGCTCATCCTCTGGCCCGAGTTCCCGGACAGCCGCCCGGTGACCCGCGCCACGGCCGAGGACGCCTGGTTCTTCCTGTCGCGCCGGCTGAACGCCGGGGTTGGGGCCTTGCTCGACGAGTTCGGCGGCGACAGCCTGGAGTTCGTCGTGGTCGAGCGGCGTGGGGCCCCGGAGGAGTACCGCAACTTCCGCCTGCACGACGGCGTCTCCATCCGGGTCAGACGGCCCGGCCGGGACGCCGAGTCGATCGAGATCGTGCGCACCGTGGCGGAGCGCCGGAGCCGGTTCAAGATCTACAGCACCAAGGACTAGGCGCCGTCTGAAAACGCCCCGCGATCCGCGCCGGATGGGGGTCCGTGCCGCCCGCCCGGGGGCCCGCCGCCCCCCCGCTGTCCCCACCCACCCCGAACCCCCCCCTAAAACGC
>CAYLSO010000018.1:0-3895 GCA_964386525.1 uncultured bacterium | reverse complement strand
GCGGCAGGGCGCCGCCGACCTGCCGGGACTTCATCCTCACCGAAACGGCGCTGACCCTTCGCCTACGCGGGGATCTCCCGAGCACGGCAACGGCGGTCACGTGGGACCTGGGCTACATGCGAAACGTAGCATCGCATTCCGCCGTCGGAGGGTCGTTCTATCTGCGCACGCATTCCTTCGAGTGGTTTACGATGGGATTCCGGCCGCGCTACCGGCATTGGTTGAGCCGCCGCGTCGGCCTCGACATCGGCCCTGGATTCGTCCTGTCCACCGGTGGTGACTTCGCGGGCGTGGACCGGGCGCCGCAGCTCGCCTTCGGCTCGATCAACGCATCGGCGACCCTGACGGACGGAGACCTCGTGGCCCTCACGGCGGAATACGACGCCCTGCGATTCGAGGGCCGCGGCACGAAGTCGGCATGGTACGCGGGGGCGCGCTTCGGCGGCTGGCTGGGTCCCGTCGCCACCGGCGCGCTGGTCGGCGTGGCGATCCTCGCTTTCGCGAGTGATCATTAGCGAGGCGCCGCGCGGCATGCGAGGGGAAGGAGCGCGTCGCGGGCGACGGCCGGCGGCGCGATCGCGCCGGGGCCTTGCCCCGCTCTCGCGCCCATTTCAGATTCCGGAGTTTCTGGGTATCCTCGTCCTCGGCGAGACTGCCGACGACCCTCCTTTGGCCATCCGCGGGGAACCTGGATGTTCGACGGGCCCGAAGCCGGTGAAAGCGCTGCGCGACACGGCCGCGGAGCAGCGGCGTGGGCGGCGCTCGTGCTGCTCGTCGGACTCGCCCTGCGCTGCTACGCGATCACGGGCGAGCTGAGCCCCGACTCGACCGTCTACGCGCAGAACGCCCACAACTTCCTGCACGGCACGTTCACGCTGCGCGACGACTCCTGGTATGCGCACCGCCTGCCGGTGTTCGTCCCGGTCGCCGCCGCGTACGCCGCGTGGGGCGTGAACGCGGTCTCCACGCATCTCTGGCCCCTGCTGCTTTCGCTGGCGCAACTGGGGCTCACGATGTGGCTGGGGGCCCGCCTGCTCGGCGGCCGCGCGGGAATCGTCGCGGGTGGCCTGCTCGCCTTCCTGCCCCTCGATGTGCTCCAGGCCGGCAGCCTCATGCCGGACGGGGTGATGGCCACGCTGCTCGCCGCCGCCGCGGCCTTCTGGATCCTCGGACAGGGCGCTTCGCGGGACCGGTCCCGACTGCTGATGCTCCTCTCCGGCGCGTGCCTGGCGCTGGCCACGGTGGTCCGGGTGTACTCCATCGTGCTCGCCGCCCTCTACGTCGGGACCGCGATCTCCCGGCCCCGGCGGCTCCGCGATCTCGCCTGGCCGCTGCTCGGGGGCTTGGCGGTGGGCCTGCCGCTGGCCGGCGTCTACCTGTGGGCCA
This sequence comes from uncultured bacterium, assembly GCA_964386525.1. GTDB lineage: Bacteria > Eisenbacteria > RBG-16-71-46 > RBG-16-71-46 > DASYSL01 > CAYLSO01. Next base: position 2,509 of record CAYLSO010000018.1, on the reverse strand, counting down.
CGGGGGACGCTCTCTACCCGCTCCGCGTCGTCTCGAGCGCCTACGGCTCGCAGTTGACCCCCGAGGGCAACCGCTGGCTCTTCTATCCGAGCCTGCTGCTGCGTCCGGGGACGGAGACCGCGTTCTATCCCGCGCTCTTCGCGGCGGCCATCGTCTTCTCGCTGGCGCGCCTGGACCGCGCGCGCTTCCTCCTGCTCCTGTGGGCGCTGTCCCTGCTGCTCTTCCTCGAGTTCGGGACGATGAGCTTCACGGCCTACATCCCGATCTACAAGCGATCGCGCTTCCTCACGGTGACCGCCGCGCCGCTCTCCCTCCTGACCGCCTCCATGTTGTGCGCGGTGGCGCCCTGGTTGCGCGAGCGCTGGCGGCGGGCGCGGCCCCGCGTCTGGGGCGCCCTGATGGTCACGACCGGCGGCGTCGTCCTGCTGGCGGCCCTGGCGAACTCGCTCTACGTCCTGCGCCGGGAGCACGCGCAGCGCGCGGCGGCAAAGGCTCGGACCGAGGCGGTCACGGCCCTGCTTTCCTCCCAGCCCACGCTGCCCATCTTCATCGACCACTGGCGGACCGCCTGCCGGCTGGCCTACTACTTCGGTTTCCGCGAGGGCTCCGGCTTCTACCGCGGTGCGGACGACCGGGCCCGCATGGCGCGCGCGGCGGCACCCATCAACTCCCGCTTTCGCTATCTGTCCTGGTACCCGGCCGCGAATCGCCTGCCGTCCGGCTTCGTAGTCCTCGACGACACCGTGCTGGCCGCAGTGGCCGGCGCCGACTCCACCTCCAGAGGCCCGTTCTTCGCCGGCGAGGTTCCCGGTTACTGCTATCGCCCGCCGGCCTGCTGGCACCGCCTGCAGCACATCGGGACCTGGGCGGTCTTCGAGAACCGCCCGAGGTGAAGCCTTACGACGCGGAGCCGCGGACATGTTAGGATGCTGCCCGTGCCCGCCGCGAGCCGATAGCCTCGCGCACGTGGAATTCCGATCACCAGGGAGAAGCCCTTGACCCGCGCCACGCCTCCCGCGCCCGCCTCGCCGAGTATCTCCATCTGGAAGCAGTTCCCCGCGAACTTCTGGGCCGCCAACGTCATGGAGATCTTCGAGCGCATGGGCTGGTACGGCTTCTATGCCGTCAGCAGCCTCTACTTGACCGCGACGGTCGCCGACGGAGGCTTGGGCCTCTCGAGCGCGGATCGCGGCGTGATCCAGGGCCTGGCCACGTTCTTCCTCTACCTGTTCCCCGCCGTGTTCGGAGCCCTGGCCGACCGCTACGGCTTCCGCCGCATGTTCCTGGCGTCGTGCCTCGTGATGATCCCCGGTTACCTGCTGCTGGGCGTTCCCAAAGGCTTCTGGGGCTTTCTCGCCGTGTACTTCCTCGTGGCCGTCGGTCACGGCATGTTCAAGCCCGTGGTGATCTCGACGGTCGCCAAATCGACCAACGAAAAGACCGGCAGCATGGGTTTCGGCATCTTCTACATGATGGTCAACATCGGGGGCTTCCTGGGGCCCATCGTGGCGGGCGTGATCCGCGGCTGGAACTGGCAGTACGTCTTCTACGCTTCGGTCCTGTGGATCGTGCTGATGGGCGTCATCGCCCTGCTGGTGTACAAGGAACCGCCCCGCGACACCGACACCGAATCGCGCCGATCCCTGGGCGACGTCTTCCGGGGCATGATCGCGGTCGTCGGCAACGGGCGCTTCTTCCTGCTGATCGCGGGCTTGCTGCTTTTGCTGGTGATGGGATCGAAGTGGCTCGAACCGATAGTGTATCTGCCCACGGCGGCCGCCTGGGTGGCGCTGAACCTGCTGGCGGATGTGCTGCTGCGCCGCCGCGGAGGCGAGGGCGGCGGCAGGTGGCTGGCGCAGCCCATGCGCGTGGGCGAGGGCCGCTACATGGTCTTCCTGCTGCTGATGGCGTTCTTCTGGACCAGTTTCAACCAGATCTTCATCACCTTGCCCGAGTACATCCGTGATTACGTCGACACGAGCGACCTGATCCGCAGCCTCGGCCCGATCGCCGGTTCCGTCACGGGTCTGGCCCGGAGCATCGGCCTCGATACGCGGGAGTGGGGCCGCGCGGTGCTCGAGCACGGGCAGATCAAGCCCGAGCACCTGATCAATCTCAACGCCTTCGGCATCATCGTCGGCCAGGTCGCGATCGCCTACCTGGTGCGCCGGATGCAGCCGTTGGCGTCGATCATCCTGGGCAGCTTCATCACGGTGATCAGCTTCTTGCTCTACCTGATCGGCCAGGGCGGCTGGATCATCGTCCTCGCGATCCTGGTGTTCTCGGTGGGCGAGATGCTCGCCAGCCCGCGCTCGAAGGAGTACGCCGGCCGCATCGCGCCGCCCGGCAAGGTGGGCCTGTACATGGGCTATTTCTACTGGTGCGTGGCCCTGGGCAACCTGTTCGGCGGGCTATTGAGCGGCGGTCTCTACCAGCACTTCGGCCCGGTCGAGCGTGGCGGCGTAAACAATCCCAACCTGATGTGGGTGATCTTCGCGTCGCTCGCCCT
>CAYLSO010000017.1:0-1677 GCA_964386525.1 uncultured bacterium | reverse complement strand
TAAGGCCAGGCACGCGCTCAGGAACCGGGGCTGGATCCGCGGGTCTCGTCGCAAGCGTGGATTCTCAAGAAGTGGCGCGCCCAGGAGGACTTGAACCCCCAACCTTCTGATCCGTAGTCAGACGCTCTATCCAATTGAGCTATGGGCGCACCCAGGTAGGCAGCCGGGAAACTACCAGAAACCGCCCGGTTCGACAAATCCCGCGCCGAAAGCGCGGGAAGACCGGCGGTCCGGGCGACGCGGCCGCGTTCGCGCCTCAGAATGTGCCCGCTCGGGGGGGCGAGACGCAAGAGGCCGGGCGCCGGACGCCCGAGACGCGTGCGGGTACCGTCCGACTGTCCGAGAGAGAATGAAAACTGGCGGAGAGGAGAGGATTCGAACCTCCGGACCGGTTTTACCCAGTCAACCGCTTAGCAGGCGGCTGCCTTCAGCCACTCGGCCACCTCTCCGCGCAGCCTGAAAAACCGTCGCGGCCCCGCGGGCGGGGCTCGCGACGGCCATCCTGCTGTCGAGGAGGCATGCTAAGGCACGGGTGCGGGCCGTGTAAAGCGGGCGCCCTGCCGGCGCGAGTGCTGCCCCATCACCGATTCGGCAAAGACCGCGTCAGGAAACGCGGTTGAACCGCCTCGGGCGGGCTTCCGGCCTCGCCCTGCCCCCCGCCGACCGCTACGCTCCTTGCCTCCCGGGCCTGGCCGCGACCGGAGAGAGGGCCCCCCGATTCCCCTCGCGTACCAACCAAGGAGACTCCCCATGGCCCCGATCCACTCGCCGCCCCGCGGCCGCCGCATCCGCCTCGCGTTCGCCCTGCTCGTGCTGCTCACCGCCGGCGCCGCTTGGCGAGACGCGCCGCTCTTCGCGCAGACCGGACACGACCACGGCGGCGCCGCAGACGCGCACCACCAGATGACCGAGGCGGAGATGGCCCGCTCGGCCGCCGATTTCTACGCCACCCACCCGGTGCGTGGCCAGGCCGCGCCGCTCGCCGGCGACCCCGCGGACACCGTCTTCATCTCCAGCTTCATCATGAACGGCGACGGCAACACCGCCACCCAGGAGGACACGGTCACGATCCTCAAGGACGAAAGCGTGCTCTTCCAGTGGTTGGGCGGCCTCGGCCACACGACGACGAGCGGCACGGACGCGCTGGACCCGCAGGCGGGGCTACTGTGGGATCAGCCCAGCACCTCTGCCGCCCCCCAGTATGTCCACACCTTCACCCAAGAGGGGCTCTTTCCCTTCTTCTGCCGCACGCACGCCGTGACCATGAAGGGTGCGGTGCGCGTGCTGCCGGCGGTAGGAGTGGTGGCGCTGCCCGGCAACGAGAGCCGCCTCGGCTTCGTCGCCGCCCCCTCCCCCAACCCGACGACGGGGCGGGTTGCCTTCCGCTTCGCGCTACGCGAGGCCGGCCGCGCCGTAGCCGAGGTCTTCGACGTGCGTGGCCGCCGGGTGGCCAGGGTGCTGGACGAGCAGCTGCCGGCGGGGACCTTCGGAGCGGTGTGGGACGGGAAGAGCGAGGGTGGGGTCGCCGCGGCGCCGGGCGTGTACCGCCTCCGCCTGCAGCTGCCAGGGCTCAGCGCGAGCCGGCAGGTGGTCGTGGCGCGGTAGCCGCCGGCCGGGTACGCGCCGACGGGGGCGCAGCGAGCGCGCACCGATGCAGAAGGGGCGGCCGGTCTCCCG
>CAYLSO010000016.1:0-3244 GCA_964386525.1 uncultured bacterium | reverse complement strand
CGCCGGTAGTACGGCACGCGCTCGTAGGCGTGCGCCACCAGTTCGCGCAAGCGCGCGTCGCGCCAGGCGGCGAGTTCGGCCTCCGGCAGCCGCTCGGTGGCGGCCAGCATGGCCTGGACCCGCCGGAACCCCGAGCCGTAGAGCAGGCCGCGGGGAATCCAGGCGGTGAGCCCGCCGGCGGCGTGCCGGACCGGCGCCGGCAGGGCATCGAAGGCGCGGCGCAGCTCGGTCACCAGGCCCACGGCTGCCCCTCCGGGTCGCGGCCTCGGCGCCGGCTCACCCCGCGTCTCCCGAACGTCTGGGCATGAACCGCGGCGAGCGCGCCAGGCCGGTCCGGTGCAGCGTCCACTCCGCCAAGGTCGCGAGTGTGCCGAGCCCGTAGCGCACGCTGCGGCCGAAGCCGATGCTGCTGGCTTCCCGCATGTAGCGCACCGGCACCGGGATGTCGCCGATCTTGAAGCCGAAGTGCACCGCCTGCACGAGAAACTGGCTGTCGAAGACGAAGTCGTCGCTGTTGCGCTCCCAGGGGACGGTCTCCAGCACCTCCCGCCGGTAACCGCGCATGCCGGTGTGGAATTCGCCCAGGTTCTGCCCGAGCCACAGGTTCTCGACCATGGTGAGCGCCCGGTTGGCGAAGTACTTGTAGCGCGGCATGCCGCCGGCCAGCGCCTCGCGGCGTGTGCGGATGCGGTTGCCGAGCACGACGTCGCAGTGCCCGGCGCGCAACAGCCCGACGACGAAGGGCACGAGGCGCGAGTCGTACTGGTAATCGGGATGGATCATGACCACCACGTCCGCCCCGCGCGCCAGGGCGGTGCGGTAGCAGGTCTTCTGATTGCCGCCGTAGCCGAGGTTGCGCGCGTGCTCGATGACCGTGAGCCCGAGCCGGCGGGCCAGGGCCACGGTCCCATCGCGGCTCCGGTCGTCCACCAGGATGATCTCGTCCACGCTGCCGGCGGGGAGGTCGGCGACCGTGCGCTCGAGAGTGCTCTCGGCGTTGTAGGCGGGCATCACCACGATGGCCTTGCGCAAGTCCATGGCGGGGAATGTAACACCATCGCCGCCGCGCGGCAGCCGCGGAATCCCGCGACCCCGCGGTTCAGCCGGCGGTGTGCCCGTTGATCAGCCGTGACTTGGCGCGGGTCGCCACCGAGCGCACCTGCCGCCACTCCTCGGCCGAGAAGGCGCGCAGCGCCAGGAGCGCGCCGCCGTAGAGCACGGCGGCCAGCGGGAAGGCCACGTACAGCGGCAGGGCCCGCGCGGCGTAGAGGCCGACTCCGGCCAGGGCCGCGGCCAGCACCGGCTTGGCCAGGGCGCGGGTCAGGGCGGTGGGCGCCACGAGGCGGTTGAAGAAGTACAGGTTCACGGCCGCCACCACGACCTCGCTCGTCACCCCGGAGACCGCGGCGCCGAGATAGCTGAAGCGCGGGATGAGCAGCAGGTTGAGGCCCACGTTGACGATCAGCGACAGCCCCGTGCCCACCATGATGCGGGCCTGGTCGCCCGAGGCGATGAGCGCCCGGCCGGTCGTGATGCTGATGATCTGGGGCACCAGGATCCAGGCCATCACCGGCAGCACGTGCGCCGAGTTCTCGAACTCCGGTCCCAGGAGCCGCGGCGCCAGTCGCGCCAGGAACACGAAGCAGAGGACGAAGTAGAGGGCGATGACGACCTGGTAGCGCACCACCCGCGTCACCAGATGGCCGAGCCGCTCGCGGGTGAGACTGGCGATCGAGGAAAACACCGGGAAGACGGCCTGCAGGAAGCTCTCGCGCAGCACGATGAAGAAGAGCAGGAACTTCGCGCTGGCCTTGTACCAGCCGACCTCGGTGTTGCCCTTCATCTCCCCCAGCATGACGGCGTCCACCTGCTGGTACACGATGACGAAGCTGGCCGCGAAGGCGATGGGCAGCGACTCGGTGAGCAGGTAGCGCAGGGTCGCGAGCTTCGGCCGCTGCCAGTCCACCCCCGAGCGCACGAGGAGTGCGGTCGAGACCGCCAGGCGCACGGCCGTCGCCACCGCCAGATTGGTCAGGAACCAGCGCAGGTCCTTGTGCATGGCGATGCCCGCCAGGCCGAGGACGAGGACGGTGCATTGGTTCGCGAGGCTGGCCACCGCGACCCGGCCCATCTTCTCCCGCCCCTGGAAGACCGCCTCCTCGGCCTGGGCGATGCCGCCCAGGAAGAGCACGATGGCGTACATCCAGATGCTGTAGAGGAAATCGCCCTCGTAGCCGCGGGCGTAGGCGATGCCCAGCACGAGACCGCAGGTGACCAGGCCCAGAACCAGCTTGAGCACCACCACGCCGGCCAGGTGTTCCGGCACGCGGCGGTCGCCGCGCGCCACCTCGCGGGTCAGGATCACGTCGAGGCCGAGGTTGGCCAGCATGCTGAACAGCAGCACGAAGGCCTCGGCACGCTGGTAGGTGCCGTAACCCTGGGCCCCGAGGTAGCGCGCCAGCAGGACCATCAACACCATGCCGAGACCGCGCACCACCAAGTTCGTGATGGCGAGCACGCTGGTGTTGCGGACGATGCGCATGACCACGTCGCCCGAGCCGGCGCCGGCGGAGCCGTTCGGGGCGCGATCCGCGATCCCGGGGTCGGAGCTCATGCGGTGCGGGTCCTGGGGTGCGCTGGCGAGCGGGGCGCGAGAAGCCCCGGCGGGCGGCATCGATGGCTGCCGAGCCGGCCGGGGCGCAGGACGATCACTGGCGCCAGACTAGCGGACCGCGCCGGCCGCGGCAAGACCGCCCGCTTCCCGCATCCGGGCACGGCGCTATCCCGCTGCCCGCGGCGGGAACAGCCGCGCCGCGATCTCCGCCCCGATGCGCTCCCACGCGAACCGCTGCGAGCGCTCCCGGGCGCGCCCGCCGGCCGCCGCCAGGCGGTCGGGGTCGGCGAGGGCCTCGCGGATGCCGCGGGCGAGGCTCGGCGGCGTGTTGTTGGGCATCAGGAAGGCGCCGCCCTCGCCCACCATCCAGCGCACCGCGCCCAGGTCGGTGGCGAGGATCGGCATGCCGAAGGCCATGGCCTCCGGGATCTTCATCGGCACCACCAGGTCGGTGAGCGGGGTGCGCGGGCGCGGCACGACGAAGAGGTCGTGCTCGAGGTAGAGCTGCCCGATCTCGGCGTGCGGCACGCGGCCCCGGAAGTCGACGTTTCCCGGAACCGTGCCGACACCCGCCGCGCGGGGCTCCACCCCGACGGCGCTGAGGCTCACCTCGGGCGCCTCGCGCTCCAG
>CAYLSO010000015.1:0-7599 GCA_964386525.1 uncultured bacterium | reverse complement strand
CGGCGAGGATCAAGGTGGCGCCGACGCCGGCGAACACCAGTCCCACCTCGCCACGCGGGATCATGCCCAGGCCCACGGCCAGCCGGTCGGTGCCCTTCTCCAGCACGCCCAGCGAGCAGACCTGCTTGCCGACCACCGCGGCCAGCGTCAGCACGGCGGCGAAGCCGAGCACCACGGGCGACCCGAACGCCTGCAGGTCCACGCGCATGCCCATCAGCACGAAGAAGATGGGCACCAGGAAGCCGGCGATCGGCTCGAGCAGCTCGGGGATGCCGCGCTGCGCGTGGTCGCGGGCCTTGAGGTCGGCGTAGTGGACCTCGTCGAGCACCAGCCCGGCGGCGAAGGCCCCGACGATGGGGGCCAGCCCGGCCTTGCCCGCCAGGAACGCGAACCCGAAGCAGAACACGAGCGCCAACGGCAGCAGCAGGCCGCCGCCCCCCAGGCGCGTCGCCAGACCGAAGGCGTGGCGCGAGAGCCACTGTCCCGCCACGACCGCCGCGACCACGAACCCGACCGACTTCCCGAGGATCCACAGCAGCGAAGAGGCCTCGAACCCGGCGCCGCGCCCGGCGGCCTCGATGATGCCCACGATGACCGCGAGCACCATGAGGCCCAGCACGTCGTCGATGACCGCAGCGCCGAGGATGATCCGCCCTTCGCGGCTGCCGGTCCGCTTGAGGTCGGAGAGCACGCGCGCCGTGATGCCGACGCTGGTGGCGCACAGCGTGGCGCCCACGAACCAGGCCGCCAGCGGGTTATGCCCCGGAAAGAACCACCTCACCACGCCGAAACCGAGCACCATCGGCGCCACCACGCCGAGGACCGCCACCAGGAGCGACGACGCGCCGACCGCCAGCATGCGCCGGACGTTCGACTCGAGCCCGACCTGGAACAGGAGGAAGAGCACGCCGATCTGGGCCAGCATCTCGAGGCCGGGCAGGGCGCGCAGCTGGTCGAGCCCGTGCCAGCCGACCAGCCCGAGGTTGCCGAGGACCACCCCCGCCAGCAACTCGCCGAGCACCGGCGACTGGCCGAAGCGCTCGAACACGAGGCCGCCCAGCCGCGCGCCGAGCAGGATCAGCACCAGCCCGGCGAGGATGGGCAGCATGTCCACGCCGCCGGGCTCCATCACGCCGGCGCCTTGAAGAACGTCGCCTCGGCGAAGTAGGGCCGGGTCAGCTCTTCGAGGCGCGCCATCTGCTCGGGCTTGAGCGGCCGGAACTGGCGCGCGATACGCACGTTCTCCTCCAGCTCCGCCAGCTTCGAGATGCCGACGATCACGGTGCTCACCGGCAGCGTCAGCGCGTAGCCCATGGCGTCCTTCATGGAGGTGATGCCGCCCTCGCGGAAGAGCTTACCGCGGGCCGGGATCTTCATGCCGATCACACCCATCTGCTTGCCGACCGCCACCGGCAGGACCTTCTCGATGAACGACGCCCGGTGCTTGTCGGCGGCGTTGAGGGCCACCAGCAGCGTGTCGAAGGGGTAGCGCTCGATGCCGCCGCGCAGGACCTCCGGGTCGTAGTGCCCGGTGATGCCGAGGAAGCGCACGATCTTCTCGTCGCGCGCCTTCTCGAGCGCCTTGATCGCCCCGTCGGCGGCGAAGATCTTGGCGAGGTCGTCCTGGCGCATGATGTTGTGGAGCTGCCAGAGGTCGAGGTGGTCGGTCTGCAGGCTCTTGAGCGATTCCTCGAGCGAACGCATGGAGCCGTCGTAGGTCCGGTCGCGCGTCTTGGAGGCGAGGAAGACCTCCGAGCGCCGCGTCTTCATCACCTCGCCGAAGTACAATTCGCTCACGCCCTTGCCGTAGACGCGCGCCGTGTCGAGGTAGCGCACGCCGAGGTCGATCGCCCGATGGATGATGGCCACCGACTCCTCGGCGGTGCCCGCCTTCTCGAGCGTGGCCTGGCCGCCGAGACTGAACACCGGCACCTGGAAGCCGGTCTTGCCGAGCGGGCGCAGGGGCATGGCGCCGCCGGCGGCTGGGGCCGGTTTCTTGGCGAGATCGGCGAGGGCATCCAGCGGCAGCCCGGTGGCGGCCAGGCCGCTCGCCGCCAGGCCGGCGGCCGCGCCGCCCACGACGGTCTTCACGAAGTCACGACGGGAGAGGCGATGGTCGGCGGGATCGGGGAGTCGGTCCGGCTCGCGGCGATCATCCTGCATGGCGGGTCTCCTTCGGGCGGAGAGTCGCTTCATGATCTGGCCGAAGGCTAGCCCGGATGATTTTGTGGGGCAAGTGAGAACGGCCAGCGTGTGGCAGGGATCACCGCAGCACCGCGACACGCGCGGTCGTGATGGTCTTACCTTGACTCAGCCGCACCGCATGACCCCCCGCCGCAGCTGCTCCTTGCGCCCCATTGTGAGGCTCTGCCGTCCCGCCACCGTGATGGTCTGCCCCGCCACCCACCGCCCGCGGATGTCCAGCACTTCCAGCCGCGCCGGCGCCGCGCTCGACAGCGTCGACTCCACCGTCAACTCTCCAGTCACGGAAGGGTTCGGGCGGCCCCCCGCGAGCGTGGACTCCAGGCGCTCTTGGGGTACCTCGGCTCACATCTCACAGGTGAACATGTAGGCCCCACTGCGGCCCCGGGATTTCCCCTCCCCGGGGCCGCGCGTCGGCGGGTCTGTGGCCCCCTATTTCGTCTTCACCGGATCCGGCGGACGCCCGGGCAGCTTCGCCGGCTGCCGCTCCATGCGCTGGAGCAGCTCCTGCACCCCCCGCTCCAGCTGCGGATCGCGCCCGGCGGTCACCGAAACCGGGTCGTTCTCGACCACGATGTCCGGGTCCACCCCGTGGCCCTCCATCACCCACTTGCCGTCCGGCGAGTTACTGCCGTTCTCGGGCACCGAGACGCCGCCGCCGTCGATCAGCGGGCCGCGCCCGGAGATGCCCACCACGCCGCCCCAGCTGCGCTTGCCGATCAGCGGCCCCAGTCCGGCTTGCCGGAACATGTGCGGGAAGATGTCGCCGTCCGAGGCCGAGGTCTCGTTGAGCAGGCAGACCATCGGGCCGGTGAAGACCGTCCCCGGGTAGGTGCCGGCGTCGTCGCGCGCGCTGCCGAAGCGCGTGCCGAGCAGCTTGCGGCTCAGTCGCTCGATGAGCATCTGCGACACGCTGCCGCCGCCGTTCGAGCGCACGTCCACCACCAGCCCTGCCTTGCGGATCTGGGGGTAGAACCACTTGATGAACTCCTGGATCCCGGGCGCCCCCATGTCGGGGACGTGCAGGTAGCCGGCCCGCCCGCCGGTCAGCTTGTCCACCCGCTTCATGTTGTCCAGCACCCAGTCCAGGTAGATGAGATTGGCCTCGGAGGTGATCGGCTTGTAGGTCACCTGGCGCGCCCCGGCCAGGCTCGGCCGGTCGTTCAGCGTGAGCGTGACCGGGTCCTTCTTGTCGCGCAGGCGCTCGTAGATGCTCTCGTCTCCGGCCAGATCGCGGCCGTCGATGGCCAGCACGTAGTCCCCCACCCGCGCGTCCACGCCCACCTCGGTCAGCGGCGAGCGGTACTGGTCCTCCTCGTTGTGGCCCCGGTAGAGCTTCGCGATGCGGTAGCGGCCGGCCGGCGCGTCGATCGCGAACCGCGCCCCCGGCAGGCCCACCGGCCGCCGCACCGGGATCTCCATGTCGCCGTGGTCGATGTAGGCGTGTCCGACGTTCAGCTCGGCGACCATCTCGCCCAGCACGTAGGTGAGGTCGGCGCGGTGGGCGACGTGCGGCAGCAGCGTCCGGTAGCGCTCGCCGATCGCCTTCCAGTCGTAGCCGTGCATGTTCTCGACGTAGAAGAAGTCGCGGTAGCGCCGCCAGACTTCGTCGAAGATCTGCGCCCACTCCTGCGCCGGGACGCGGTCGACGTAAAGGTCCTTCGTGGCCACCGCCTTCTTGTCCTTGTCCGACGGCTTGGGCGCGTCCTTGCCGCGCGGCTTGACGTCGCAGAGGAAGTACTTGCCGCCCTCGACCGCCAGCAGCTTGCCGCCGTCGTGTGACAGGGCGTAGTCGCCGGCGCCGTCGACGAGCACCGACTCCTCGCGGTCCTTGAGCGAGTAGACGGCGATCTGCGGCTTGGCGTAGCTGTCACGGCCGTTGAAGAAGGCGCCCGCCTTGACGTAGACCAGCGCACCCTTGGCGGCGGCGAGCGAGCGGTAGTTCTCGCCGCTCAGCGGCACGCGGGTGACGCGGCCGGCCAGCCCGTCGAAGCCGATGGTGATGGGCTGGGCGAGCGCCGCCTCGGCCTTCTTGCCCTCCGCCTCGCCCTGGTCGCCGTCCCCGGGGCCGCTCAGGCTCCCCGCCGCGCCGCCCTTGCCGGCCTTGCCCGGCCCGCCCTCCTGCTTCTCCCCGCCGAGCGCCACCTCGTCGCTGCGCGGCGGGAACGGGTTCTTCACGTCCCGGCGCAGGGCGAGAGCGAAGATGCCCGTGTTGCGGTTGGAGGCGTAGTCGAACTCCTTGCGCGCGTACTGCGGCGCGTAGTCGCGGTCGGAGAGGAAGTAGAGGTAGTTGCCCTCGGGATCCCACGCCGGGTTGAAGCTGTTGAACAGCTCGTCGGTGACCTGGTGCAGCGTGCCGTCGGCGGCGCTCCACACGCGGATCGAGCGGAACTCCGAGGGGTGCGACAGCGAGAAGGCCAGATAGCTGCCGCCCGGCGACCATGCGTAGTCGGCCACCCGGCCGCGCGTCTCGCGCGCCACCTCACGCAACCGCCGGTCGGCCACTCCGACCACGAAGAGCTTGCCGTCCTTGTCGGCGAAGGCGATGTGCTTGCCGTCCGGCGACCAGGCGGGCTGATACATCGTCCCGACGTGGCCGTCGGTGAGCTGCTCCGGGCGGCCGGAGCCGTCCTGGCTCACCAGCCAGACCTGGTCCTCGCCGGTGCGGTCCGAGATGCAGGCGATGCGCTTGCCGTCGGGCGACCAGCGCGCCCAGCGCTCGTGCGCGGTCGAGGAGTTGGTGAGGTTGCGCGTCGGGCCGTGCTCGATGGGCGCCGTGAAGACATCGCCGCGGGCCACGAACAGGGCCCGCTCGCCCTTGGGCGACAGCGCGAAGTCCTCGACGTTCTTCTCCACCGCGTAGTGCGAGGGCCGCATGGCGACCCCGTCGGTGGGCACCGCGATGGCCAGCTTGGTGTCGCGGCCGGAGGCGACGTCGAGCACGTGCAGCTCGCCGTCCTGCTCGAAGACGATGCGCGCTCGGTGGTCGCTCGACGGCCAGCGCACGTCCCACTCGGGCGAGCGCGTGACCTGGTCGGTCTGCTTGGTGGCCGTGTCGTAGCGGTAGAGGTTGAGCGTGCCGCTGCGGTCGGAGGCGAAGTAGATAACGTCGCCGATCCACATCGGGTCGCGGTCGGTGCGCACGTGGCTGGTGATGTTCTCCGACTTGAGCGTCTTGAGGTCGCAGATCCACAGGTCCTGCGCCCAGCCGCCCTCGTAGCGCTTCCAGGTGCGGAAGTCGCAGAACAGCGGCGAGTAGACGATCCACTTGCCGTCGGGCGAGAAGTCGCCGGCCCCCGCCGTGTACATGGGCAGCGGGGTCTCGTGGCCGCCCGCCGCCGGCACCGTGTAGAGGTTGGTCTCGGAAGCCCCGCCGGCGTCGCGCAGGGTGCGGAAGAGCACGCTCTTGCCGTCGCGCGTCCAGCCGATCACCTGGTTGTCCCAGCCGCCGCGCGGCGACAGCGGCCCGCGCGCCGGATAGAAGGTGAGCTGCTTGGGCACGCCGCCCACGGCGGGCACGACGTAGACCTGCTCGTCGCCGTCGTACTGGCCGGTGAAGGCGAGCCACCGGCCGTCGGGCGAGAACTTGGGGAACAGCTCCAGCCCCGGGTGCGTGGTGATACGGACGGCGGTGCCGCCGCCGGCGGGCGCCGTCCAGATGTCGCCGGCGTAGCAGAACGCCACGCGGTCGCCCTGGATGTCGGGAAAGCGGAGCAGCTTGGTCTGCGCCTGGGCGGCGGTGGTGAGGCCGGCGCCGAGGAGCACGAGGATCACGAGCGAGAGACGGATCGGGCCGCGCATGGTGCCCTCCTTTGAGCGGCAAGATAGCAGCCCCGCACCGGCGCGGCCAGCCATGACCGGCGTCGGCCCAGGCCCGCTAGATCTCCCACTCCCCCGCCAGCAGCCGCGGCACCAGCGGGCGCAGGATGCGGTAGCTGGCTCCCCACAGCTCGAGCGGCCCGATGCGCAGGAACGGCACGCGCCTCGGCTCGGGCCAATCGGAGAAGCTCTTGAGGGTCTCGCCGTGCGCCTCCGGGCGCGCCAGGTCGGCCAGCCTCACTTCCAGCACCTCCGCGACCTCGGCCGGCGCCGGCCGCCAGGCGGCCGGCCGCGCGATGCGCGCCAGGAAGGGCTCGATCCGGTAGCCGGTGGTCAGGGTCTCGAAGATGGGGAGGGTGGCGAGCACCTGCACGGCCGCGGGCTCGAGGCCGATCTCCTCGTGCGCCTCGCGCAGCGCGGCGTCCAGCGCCGAGGCGTCACCCGGCTCGCGCATGCCGCCGGGGAAGGCGAGCTGGCCGCCGTGCACGCCGCCCTCGACCCGGCGCACGAGCACCACCCGCGGGTCACCGGCGGCGTCGCGGAACACCGGCACGAGGACGGCGGCCTGCCGCGGCGCGTCAGGCACGGGAGCGCGGGCGCGTCACGCGCGCCCGTCGGGCTGGAACGGAAAGGGGGGCATGGGGTCTCCGAGGGCCTCAGGTATGCCGGACATCTTACCCCGCCGCCGGACCCGGCCGGGAGTCCTGACGGGGGCTTTGCGCCCCGGGCCTGGCGCGCCGGCGCGGGAAGACCGTACATTCCCGGGTGACCGCCGCCCCGGCCGCCCGCCTCACGCCGGGGGCGGCGCCATCCCCACAGGAGGTCCCCGCGATGCGCAGCCGTCTCGCTCTCGCCTTGCTCGCCCTCACGCTTTCCCCCGCTGCCGCGTGGCCCGCGGCCGCGCCGGAGCCGGCCGTGGATACCAACCCGTTCTTCACCGAGTGGACCACGCCCTTCGGCGTGCCGCCCTTCGACCGGATCAAGGTCGAGCACTACCGCTCCGCCTACCAGGAGGCGATCGCGCGCAAGCGCCGCGAGATCGAGGTCATCGCGAGCCAGAGCTCGGCTCCGACCTTCGAGAACACGCTCGTCGCGCTCGACACCGCCGGCCAGATGCTCGACAAGGTGGAGGCGGTGTTCTCCAACCTGAATTCCGCCGACACCAACGACGAGATGCAGGCCATCGACAAGGAAGTGACGCCGTTGAAGACGGCCCTGCGCGACGACATCCTGCTCAACGAGCCGCTCTTCCGGCGGGTGAAGTCGGTGTGGGAGCAGCGCGACAGGTTGAAGCTCGACCCCGAGCCGGCGCGCCTCCTGGATGAAACCTACACGGACTTCGTGCGCGGCGGGGCCAACCTCGATCCCGTCCAGAAGACGCAGCTGCGCGAGATCAACCAGGAGCTATCGGTCCTGGGCGTCACCTTCGGGCAGAATCTCCTCAAGGAGACCAACGCCTTCAAGCTGGTCATCGACAAGCCGGAGGACCTCGCCGGGCTCTCCGAGCGGGTCGTGGCGGGAGCGGCCGAGGCGGCCAAGAAGGCCGGTCTCGAGGGCAAGTGGGTCTTCGGCCTGCAG
>CAYLSO010000014.1:0-14551 GCA_964386525.1 uncultured bacterium | reverse complement strand
CGCGCACGGCGTCGCGCCTCTCCCCCGGCGCGACCAGCGCGCGCTCGAGGATCTCGCCGATCGCCTCGTAGCGCCCCTCGACCTCGTCGGCGCGCCACCCCGGCGCCATCGCGTCGAGCCGCCGCCGCAGGATCCCCAGGTCGTCGAGCACGTCGGGCGGCGTGGTGCGCGCGAGCGCGTCGTCCTCGCCGTCGTCGAGCAGCAGGGCCATCGCCAGGTCGCCGCGCGCCCGGTCGGGGACCAGCGGGTGGCGCGGCAACCGCGATTCGAGGCTCTGCAGCACGCGCTCGACGTGCGGCGGGCGGCGCCGGAAGCGCTGGGTCGAGGGCTCGACCTCGCGGTCCATCAGGCGGCGCAAGCGGCCGAGCCCGGTGCCGCGGGCCGCCGAGATGCCGATCACCGGCACGCCCAGCAGGTGCGCCAGCGCCTCCTCGTCGATCCGGATGCCCTGCTCCTCGGCGGCGTCCATCATGTTCAGCGCCAGGAGGAAGGGGCGCCCCAGGTCGATCACCTGCAGCGCCAGGTAGAGGTGGCGGTCGAGGTGCGTGGCGTCGACGACGAAGACGATGAGGTCCGGCGGCGGCGTGTCGGGTTGCAGCCCCAACAGCACGTCGCGCACGATGACCTCATCCGGCGAGCCCGGGTGCAGGCTGTAGCTGCCCGGCAGGTCGGTGAGCTCGGCCCGCCGGCCGGAGGGCAGGTCGCAGTAGCCGAGCTTCTTCTCGACCGTCACGCCCGGGTAGTTGCCGACCTTCTGGCGCAGCCCGGTGAGCTGGTTGAAGAGCGTGGACTTGCCGGCGTTGGGGTTGCCGAGGATGGCGATGCAGCGTGCCGCAGCCGCAGCGGCGGCGACGGGCGCTCCGGCGGCCGGCGGCACCGGCCGCAGGGCGGCCGCGGGTCCCGCTCCGGCCTCAGGCCTCCGTGACACGGATGCGGTTCGCCTCGCTGCGGCGGATGGAGAGATGGATCTGGCGGATGCGCAGCTCGACCGGGTCGCCGAGCGGGGCGAGGCGCACGACCTCGACCGGCGTGCCGGGCACCAGGCCCAGCTCCATGAGGCGGCGCGCGATCGCCGGGTCGCCGGAGATACCGGCGATCACTCCCGACTCACCGGGGACCAGGTCGGCCAGCCGGCGCTCGACCATGCCGGGGTGCTTGGGCTCGAAGGTCACGCGCCCGCCTTGCGGCGCGCGACGGGCTCGCCGTCGCCGGCCAGCGCCTCGTGCAAGCAGGCCGTCTCGCAGATGTCACAGCCGCCGGCGGCCCCGACGCCGCACGCCGGGCTGGCGCGGAAAGCGGCGCGGAAGCGGGCCGCGTCCGGGTGGTCGGAGCGCATGAAAGACGTCAGGCGCAGCAGCTCGACCATCACCTGCGGGCTGACCAGGTGCTCGATCATGCAGGCGTCCTCGGCGGCGACTTCCTCCGGCACGCCGAGCGTCTCGCTGAGGAACACGGTGAGCACGCGGCGGTTCGACTCGGTGCGCTCGGCGAGCTGCTTGCCCGCCGGCGTCAGCTCGACGCAGGCGTAGCGCTCGTGGTCCACGTAGCCGCGGCCGTGCAGGGTGCGCAGCATCGAGGTCACCCCGCTCTTCGACACGCCCAGCTTCTCGGCGACGTCGCCGACGCGCACGAAGCCCTTCTCCAGCTTGAGGGCCGCCACGGCCTGCAGGTAGTGCGCCATCGAGTGCGAGACTTCCTTCTTGGCGAAGCGGCTCCAGATTTCCAACGCGGGGCTCCTGTCGGAGAGAGCGGGTGGCGCGGAGTGCCGCGACGAGGTGCCGGGCGGCTCGCTCAAGATTGTTAATGTAGCTTAACTATTATCGGCAAGCACCTCAATGGGCTGGGGCAAGAAGACGGCCAAGGGGGCTCGCCGCGGAGTCCGGCGAAGCCCCCTAATGGTTTGGTAGACAAAAGATTCCATTGGCGTGTCGCGCCCCTGCCTCAGGCCGGGACCCGTCCGGTCCGGGCTCCGGCCGACTCCGCCCCCGCCACCTCTCAGTCGAAGACCTTCTCCACCGCCTGATACGCCGAGTGCATCTCCTCGATGGCCTTCTCGGTCTTCGCCCAGTCGGCCTTCGGCGCCGCCTTGGCGACCTTGTCCACCCCGCGCGAGAGGTTCGCACGCGCCTTCTCGAATCCCTTCTTCTGATCGGCGAACCGCTTGGGCAGCGTGGCGTGGTTCAGCGTGTCCATCTCGGCGGTCAGCTCGGGCAGGACCTCGACGAGCGCCTTCTGATCCTTGTCGGGCAGATAGTAATGGTAGATCCGGTACAGCACCGCGTGGAACTGGGCGAGCTCCGGTATCACCGGCCGGATGGCGCGCGCCAGGCCTTCGTACGCCGAGTGCATCTCCTCGGCGGCCGCCAGCTTATCTTCGACGGTCCCCGTCTCGAGCGCGGCGCCGTAGGCCTTCTCCGCCGCCTGGAGCCGCTCCAGGCCCTTCTTCCAGACGTCCTGATTGTCAAGCAGGATGCCGGTCATCTCCGCCTTCCCGACGGCGGCGATGTGCTTCTGGATGTCCGGCCACAGCTCGCGCAGCATCGTCGTGTCGCGCGCCGGCCAGGCGGTGTGCCACATGGGGTAGATGACTTCGTGGAAGGCGGTCAGCTCGGGCACGCGGGCCTGCGTCTCACCCGCGTGCTGGGCCAGAGCAGGGCCAGCCAGAACCCCTACGATCCACACGAGCCCGCCGGCCATCCCGATCCGCTTCATTCGATCCCTCCTCGACGGGCATCCACTGAACAGGGTTGCGACAGAGCGCGGGCGGCCCAAGTCTTCGCTGGGGCCGCCCCCACGCCCGCTACACGTTCGCCTTCGCGTCCTTCGAGATCCACCACGAATACAGCCCGATGCCCAGCGCGGCGACGAACCCGAGGGTCACGAACGGGTACCAGACCTGGTACGGGTGGTAGGTGTCCCACAAGAGCTTGGTGGCGGTGTTGGCATCCAGCCCGGTGGCCCTCTGCAGCGCCTCCATGGCGTTGGTTCGCTCCACCCCCGCCGGCACCCCGCCGTGCTGCCCGAGGTAGCGCAGCGCCAGCATCGCCTTCTCGCCCATCTTCTCGTACAGGTTGCCGCCCATGAACGAGCCGATCACCCAGCCGATGGCGAACGGCATGTTGGCGTAGCCCATGTAGAGGGCCTTCTGGCCCTCGGGCGCGATGACCCCGAGGTACTCGTTCATCTTGGGCGAGGAGAGCATCTCGCCGAGCGAGAAGCACAGGATGCCGAGCACGCACATCGCGCCGGCCATGCTGAAGCCGGCCACCAGGAGCCCGATCGAGGCGATGCAGATGCCGACGAAGATCGAGTGCACCCGCTTCATGCGCGACGCGAGCCACGACACCCACACCACGCACAGCACGATCAGCCCGGCGTTGGCGTTGATCAGCCACTCCTGCGCGATCATGGTGCCGCGCGCCGACTCGGTGGTGAACATCTTCGGCAGGTGCAGGGCCTGCACGATGGCCCGCGAGTCGGTCCAGTCCACGATGAAGTTGGGCAGCAGGTCGAAGAGCTGCATGAACATCAGCCAGAAGCCGGCCATGATGAGGATGAAGGTGATGAGCTTCGGCTTCACCAGGTTGCTGACGGTGAGCTTGATGATCTCCCAGGGGCCGCCCCGCTGCACGCCGCCCGCCGACACCGGCGGGTAGGTGAAGAGCATGAGGAAGTTGAGCGACAGGATGGTGGCCGAGCCGAAGAACACCATCGGCCAGGAGAGGCCGACCAGGAAGTGGGCCAGGGGCGGTCCGAGGAAGCCGCCGATGTTCACCACCATGTAGAACGCGCCCCAGCCGACCGACGAGGTCCGGTCGTCGAGCGTGCGCACCAGCGTGCCCTGCAGGCCCGGCTTGAAGATCGCCGTGCCGAGGCCGACCGTGCAGGCGCCGAGCAGGAACGGCAGATACTCGCGCTGCGTGGCCATCAGGATGTAGCCGAGGATGGTGATGCAGGTGGCCACGGCGATGGTCTTCTTGTAGCCGAGGCGGTCGGCGAAACCGCCGGAGAACACGGGCACGCCCGCCTGCACCGCCGCCCACCACATGTAGATGACCGCCTTCTGCCCCATCGTGAAGTGCAGTCCGCCCGGCTCGTCGGCCTGGGCGATGTAGATGGGGACGACGACGCGCACGCCGTAGTAGGCGAGGCGCTCGATCATCTCCATGACGTTCACCATCCAGAAGGCGCGCGACATGCGCGCCATCTGGGCGAACATGCCTTCCTTCTTCGGCGTCGCGACGGCGTCGGCAGCGGCCATGTCGGGGGTTCTCCGCGGTTGGACTGCGTGGGCGCGACCGGCGCGGCGCGTGCGGCCGCCGCGACCGGCGGCTACGGCTGCATCCCCTCCAGCTTCTTCTTGAGCGCGGCGATCTGGCGCTCCGAGCGCTGCCCGGCCGGCAGCGCCGCGGCGACGACGAGGGCCTCCTCGAGGGTGCGCCGCGCGCTCGCCTGGTCGCCCTGCTCGGCGTAGATGTCGGCGCGCGCCTGCAGCACGACCAACTGACGCGGCCCGTACACCCTGGCCAGGGCCCGGTCGGACGCCGCCAGCGCGTCGTCGTACTGCTTCAGCGCCTTGTAGGCGAGCGCCAGCCGCGCCGGCGGATTGTAGTCGTCGGGCAGGTCGCGCTCCGCCGCCTGGAGGACGGGCACGACGCGCTCCGGCGTGCCCGCCTGGATGCAGGCGGTGAGCCGGTGCGAGTCGTAGACCGTGCGCTGCTCGGGCGTCGTGGCGCGCGCCGCTGCCGCGTCGAGGAAATCGGCCCACTCGCCGGCCAGCGCCTTCTTGCCGGTCGTGTCGCCGGCGTCGTCGCGCGCCGCCACCAGCGTGCCGTAAACGCTCGAGCGGTCGTCGTCGGAGACCTTGAGCGCCGTGTCGGCGCGGGCGGCCCGGGCCGCCGCCTCGAACCCGGCGACCAGCTTGGCGCGGTCGGGATTCTCGGCCGGCAGCGCCAGCGCCGCGTCGAGTCCGCCGAGCGTCAGGCCCAGGCCGGTGGGCGTGCCGCGGTAGCGCGGCAGCTCGGCCTGGGCCAGCGCCAGGCAGGCGGGGTTGTCGTCCGCCATCTGCTGCGCGAAGAGCAGAGCGTCCAACACGCGGGCGCGTTGCGGCCAGTCGGCCGGCGCCTGCGCCAGCACTTCGCGGTACGCCACCGCCGCGGCCGAATCCTCCTGCGCGGCGTAGTGACCGTCGGCCGTGGCGAGCAGCGCGTCCAGGCCGCTGGCGCCGGGCTTGCGCTCCACCGCCGCCACCCCGTCGTCGAGCAGCTTGTGCAGCTGCGGCACGGTGGCGCCGCCGACCCAGCGCAGGGCGATCTTCTCGTCTTCGGGGTCGACGACGAGATAGCTGGGCAGCGCGGCGACCGGGAACTTCTTACGCAGCGGCGCGTTGACCGCCTGCTCGGTGTTCATCGCCAGCCAGACGAACCGTCCGGCTTGCCGCGCCAGGGACTTGTCCGTGAAGACATTGGCCCTCATGGCGCGGCACGTGTGTCACCACGGGGCCCAGGCTTCGATGAAGATCGGCACCTTGCGGGCCCGCGCCTGCGCGAGCGCCTCGGGGTAATCGTCCTCGAGGAAGGGGACGGCGGGCTGGGCCGCGTGCGCGGCGGCCGGCTTGGGCTTGCTCGGGGTCTTGGCGGCTTCGGCGGAGTGCGCGGCGAGCGACAGCGCGGCGACCAGCGACGCGGCCAGGAGCAACTGGGCGAGGCGGGAGGTCTTCATGGGCGGGATGGTAGCAAAGCCCGGCGGCGGTGTCTCGCTCCGCCCCCGCCCCGGGAACCGCGGCGGGGCGGCCCTCCCGCCGGTCCCGCCGGCTACGCCACCTTGAAGAACGTGTTCAGCTCGTCCACGCCCTTGCGCACGGCGGCGGCCGAGGTCGCCAGCTCCGCCCGCTCGGCGTCGCTGAGCTCCAGCTCCAGGATCTGCTCGACGCCGTGGCGGCCGAGGATCACCGGCACGCCGATGTACAGGTCGTCGATGCCGTACTCGCCGCGCAGGTACGCGGCGCACGGCGCCAGGTGCTTGCGGTCGGTGAGGATGGCTTCCACCATCTCGGCCGCCGCCGCCGCCGGCGCGTAGTAGGCCGAGCCGGTCTTCAGGTAGCCGACGATCTCGGCCCCGCCCTTGCGCGTGCGTTCCATGAGCTTGTCGATGGCCGCCTTGTCCATCAGCTCGGTGATGGGCACGCCGGCCACCGTCGTGTAGCGGGGCAGCGGCACCATCTGATCGCCGTGGCCGCCCAGCACCATGGCGTGCACCGAGGAGAGCGCGCAGCCCAGCGCCTCGGCGACGAAGAAGCGCAGGCGCGCCGCGTCGAGGATGCCGGCCATGCCGATCACGCGGCTGAGCGCGAAACCCGTGGCGCGCAGAGCGACGTGGCACATGACGTCGAGCGGGTTGGTGACGACGATGACCGTGGCGTTGGGCGCGTGGCGGGCGATGTGCCGCGCGGCGGTGCGCACGATCTCGGTGTTGGCCTTGAGCAGGTCCATGCGGTCCATGCCGGGCTTGCGCGCCAGCCCGGCCGTGATCACCACCACGTCGCTGTCGGCGACCTGCGTGTAGTCCCCGGTGCCGAAGATGGGCACGTCGTAGCCGCGCAGCGGGCCGGCGTGGAGGAAGTCGAGACCCTTGGCGCGGGTCATGCCCTCGGCGACGTCGATCATAACGAGGTCGGCGATGACCTTTTCGGCGATGTAGTAGGTGGCGGTGGCGCCGACGTTGCCCGCCCCGATGATGCTGACCTTCTTCCTGGGCATGTCCGCCCCCTTACTTTGCCGGCCGCGGCCGTGGCTTGTTCGCGAGGGCCGTCCGCAGCTCGGTCACGGCCTGGTCGAAAGCGCGCCGCTCGGCGTCGCTGAGCTTCAGCTCGAGGATCTTCTCGACGCCCGCCGCCCCGATCTGCGCGGGCACGCCGACGCACAGCCCCTCGACGCCGTACTCGCCCTCCAGCCGCATCGAGACCGGCAGGATGACGTGGGTGTCGCGCGCGACGGCCTCCAGGAGCGCCACCGCCGCGGCGCTGGGCGCGTAGAACGCGGTCGAGGCCTGGGCCAGCTCGAGGATGGTGTCGCCGGCCCCGCGGGCCTCGGCGATGATCGCGTCGAGGCGCTCCTCGCCGAGGATCTTGGCCACCGGGATGCCGGAGATGCGGATGGTGTCCTTGAGCACCACCATGCTGCCACGGTGCGGGCCGATCACCAGCGCCGTGGTCTCGCGCGGCGACACCCCCAGCGCCTGCGCCACCAGGTGGCGGATGCGCGTCGAGGTGAGCAGGCCGCCGATGCCGAGCACGCGGAAGCGGTCGAAGCCGAGGGCTTCCTGGGCCAGGAGCGTGATGGCGTCGATCGGCTCGACGAGGTTGACGACCACCGCCTGCGGGCAGAGCTGGCGCACCGTCTCGCAAACGGCGAGCACGACGCCGGCGTTGTCCTGGTAGACGTCGGCCCGCTGCTCGCCGGGCTTGCGCACGCGGCCGGCGGCGAGCACCACGATGTCGCTGCCGGCGATGGCGGCGATGTCGCTGATGCCGTCGATGTTGGTGTCGTAGCCGCGCAGCGGCCCGGCTTCCATCATGTCGAGGGCCTTCCCCTTGGGGACGCCCTCCTTGATGTCGACGAGCGTGACGGAGGCGGTGCCGTTCTCCGCGAGGAAGAACGCGGTGTTGCCGCCGACGTTCCCGCTGCCGATGATGCTGACGCGCTTCATGGAACCCCCAAGGGTGGTCTATCCGGTGGATGGCGGCGGCTGCCCCGCGCCGCCGGTGAGGCGGGCATTATGGCCGAGCCGGGCGGACCGGGCAACGATTTCGGCGGGGGGGCATGGCCGGGGCGCCGCCGGGGCGGGCCCCGCCGGCCTCCCCTACGGCCGGATGCCGGTGCGCTCCGCGGCGATCTTCAGCAGTTCGTCGAGATCGGCCGCCGGCCGGCGGGCGTACCCGTCGCTGCTCCAGAAGATCACCCCGCGCTGCAACGGCACCTGCAGCCAGGCGGTGCGCGCCGCGTCTCTCCGCGCATCCCGCTCAGTGGCATTCGCAGTCCTCCCCACGCCACGCCTCGCGCCCCTCGACGGCGATGAGCAGCGTCATGGCGAGCGCGGCCACCTGATCCGCCCACCACCAGCCGAACAGGGCGTTGAGCCCGACCCCGCCGAGCGTGACGATCGAGAGCCACCAGCACGCCGTCGTCTGGAAAGCGTCGGCGGCCAGCGCGCGGCTGTGCAGCGCGGCGGCGGCGCGGCGCTTGGCGCGCGCCAGCCAGACCATGACGCCGATCGAGACGGCGGTGATCCCCATGCCCAACGCACTCGGCCTGGGATGCTCCCCGCGCCACAGCGACATCACCGCCTCGTAGGCCACGTACGCCGCCAGCGCGAACAGCGAAAGGGCCACCAGCTTGTGCGCGCGGCGGTCGAGCGCGTCCACCGCCGCGGCGTCCTTGGCGCTCTCTTCGGCCCGCAGCCGCCAGATGAGGATGAGCGCCGAGGCGCCCTCGACAAAGCTGTCGATGCCGAAGCCCAGGAGCGCCACGCTGCCGGCGGCGAGCGCCGCCCACACGCCGATCACGCCCTCGACCGCGTTCCAGCCGACGGTGAGGTACTCGAGGCGCAGGGCCCGCGCGCGCAGGGCGTGGCGGGTGGCGGGGTCGGTGCGGTGGGCTTCCACGGGCGCGCGCCGGGCCGTCGGCGGGACCGGCGGACCTACAGCGTGATCGGCTGGTAGTCCTTGGGGGCCTCCCAGACGGTCGCCGAGATCTTGTCGGTCGTCACCTTGGTGGCCTCCCAGGAGAACGTGCCGGCCTGGGTCGGCGTCTTGTAGGTCGTCGTCGCCCCGAGCACCAGACCGGGCATCTCGCGCGCCCCGAGCAGCAGCTTCACCAACGCGCGGCCGAGGGGGTCCAAGGCGCCGGCCATGAGCACGCGGTCGAGCTCGGGCGAGGGCTTGACGATCGTGAATCCGCTCGCCACCCAGCGGTCGTGGATCATGTTCCGGCCGGCGGAGATCACCCAGTGCGAGCAGTTGTAGCCCGCGATCTTGCGCTGCTCGTCGGTCTGGTTGACGACGACGGAACTGTTGAACTGCTCGAGGAACTGCGCGAACTCATCCTGCCGCTTCGCCACGGCCTCGTGGAACGCCTTGTCGCGCTCGGCATTCAGGCGAGCGACGATGGAGTCCGCTTGCGCGATGGGACCCGCCCAATAGCGCTTGGTCGCGTGATCGACGACCGTGAGCCGCTTGCTCTTGCTGTCGTAGATGTACTCGCGGCCGTCGAACGACGTGGTGCGCGAGCGGTCCTTGGTGTAGTAGTTCGCGCGCTCCAGCGTGGGGCCGTCGGGCATGCGGTAGCGGGCCTGCACGGTGATGTCGGCCTGAGCCGGGACGGCCATCAGGAGTACCAGCCCGGCCCAGACGAAGCGCGTCCACGAGACGGTTGTTCTCGACACGATGACCTCCTTGGGGATGGCGGGGAACCGCCGGTCAATATGCCGGAACGCGCACCGACCGACAAGGCCCCGCCGCCGCCGCAGGCCCCTGACGGAGCTTCCTCTCAGGTTCGATGATTCGCCATGTAACGACATGATGGGGGGCCGGCCGATGCGCGATCTCGAACCGGCCCTCAAGGCCGCTGCCGCCCCGACGCGGACCCGCATCCTCAAGCTGCTCGAAGGCGCGATCGCCCGCGTCGGAAGAGCCCTGCGGCTCGCCACGGGAATCGCCTTCCTGGCGGCCGGGGCCTACCTCGCGACGACCCACCTCTTCGGGGTCTCGTTCCAGGTCGGCGCGCGCGCCCTGGGGAACCATCTAGACGGCACCGCCCGCGGTCTGCAAAGGTAGGGTCCGTTTCCCGGAGAAGCCGGGCCGAACAGCCGGACGCGAATCCATGGAGGTAGGACTCTGATGTCGCAGCGCACGATCGTCATCGTACTCATCGTGGCCGTCGCCATCCTGGGCGTCGCCCTGTGGTTCAAGCAGACCATGCAGCCGGCGCAGCCGCCGCAGGCCGCCGCACCCGAGGCCGCAGGCGAGATGC
This sequence comes from uncultured bacterium, assembly GCA_964386525.1. Classification (GTDB taxonomy): domain Bacteria; phylum Eisenbacteria; class RBG-16-71-46; order RBG-16-71-46; family DASYSL01; genus CAYLSO01. The sequence goes on along the minus strand of CAYLSO010000014.1, from coordinate 4,523 downwards.
CCGGCGGCGAGACTCCGGGGATGCCGCCCCAGGACACGCCGGCGGGCGAGGCCCTGGACCCGGGCATCGCGTGGCAGGTGCCGGCGGGCTGGGTGGCGCAGGGCGAGCGGCCGATGCGCGTGGCCACCTACTCGGTGCCCAAGGCGGCGGGCGATCCCGAGGACGGCGAATGCGCCGTGTTCTACTTCGGGCCCAACCAGGGCGGCGGCATCGACGACAACATCGACCGCTGGATCGGCCAGTTCGACAAGCCCGACACGCCGGTGCGCTCCAAGACCACCGTCAATGGGATGGAGGTGTCGCGCGTCGCGGTGGACGGCACCTACCTGGCGCCGGGCGGCATGAACATGGCGCCGACGGCGGAGAAGAAGAACTACCGGCTGCTCGGCGGCATCGTGGCCGGCCCCGGCGGGTACGTCTTCTACAAGTTCACCGGCCCCCGCAAGACGGTCGCGCGGGCGACCAAGGAATTCGACGCCATGCTGGCGTCGGCGAAGCAGCGGTAGCCGGCGCCGCACCCGGACCGCGCGCCCGCGGGACCCCGGTCTCGCGGGCGCGCCCTTATCCGAAGATCCCCGTCTCGTCCCGCCAGCCCAGGCCACGGGCCGCCTCCACGCCGGAGCGCACCGCGTCCTCGTGGAAGCCGTAGCCGAAGTAGCTGCCGCAGAACCAGGTCCGGTGGTTCCCGTTCCACCGCCGCAGCTCCGCCTGCGTGGCCAGCGACTCCTGCGTGTAGCGCGGGTGCGTGTAGAGCAGCTCGCGGATGACGTGCCGCTCGGCGATGGGCGCGGCGCGGTTGAGCGTGACGCAGTAGGGTGCGTCCGCCGTCAGCCGCTGCAGGCGGTTCATGTAGTAGGTGAGCGACACCGGCGCCCCCTCGCCGGCGCCGGCAGACCCCGGCCCCGCGTCCGCCTCCCGCGCGTAGTTCCACGACGCCCAGGCCCGCCGCCGCGGGGGCAGGACGGCGGGGTCGGTGTGCAGCACGGTACGGTTCGCCGAGTAGGTCCAAGCCCCCAGCCGCCGGCGCTCCTCCGCCGTCGGGTCGGCGAGCAGCGCCAGCGCCTCGTCGGCGTGGGCGGCGATCACCGCCTGGTCGAAGCGCTCCGCCCCGTCGGCCGTGGCCACCGTCACACCGTCCGGCGCGCGGCGCACCTCGCGCACCGGCGCCGCCAGCCGCAGGCGGCCGCCGAAGCGGCGCAGCAGCTCCTCGACGTAGGTCCGGCTGCCGCCCGCCACGGTCTGCCACTGCGGGACCTCGGCGAGGGACAGGAGCCCGTGGTTCTCGAAGAAGCGCGCGAACGACTCGGCCGGGAAACGGCGGATCGCCGCGGCCGGCGACGACCAGATGGCCGCCGCCATGGCGTAGAGGTAGCGCTCGCCGAACTCCGCCGAGAGCCCCAGGCGGTCTACGTACTCCCCGAGCGCCAGACCCGCCAGCCGCCCTTCCGCCAGGTCGCGCCGCGTCCGGGAGTTGAAGCGCGGGATGTCGCGCAGCAGGCGCCAGAAGGCCGGACTGACGAGGTTGCGGCGCTGCGAGAACAACCCGTTCAGGCCGGTGCCCGCGTAGTGGAAGCCGGTGCGCTCACAATGGTAGCTGAAGGACATGTCGCTGCCCTGGAGCCGCACCCCGAGGTGCGCAAGCAGGCGCGAGAAGAGGGGATAGTTGCGCGGGTTCATGACGATGAAGCCGGTGTCCACCGGAGTGCCGGCGTCCGGCCCGCGGTCCAGCACCACCGTGTGCGTGTGCCCACCGGGATAGTCGTTGCGCTCGAAGAGGGTGACGTCGTGGCTGCGGTCGAGCAGGTAGGCGGCGGTGAGCCCGGCCACGCCGGCGCCGATGACGGCGACGCGCGGGCGGGGACCCGGGGCGAAGGGCACGGCGGGCGGTGCGGCGCTGGTCATGGCGGGACTCCTCGTCTATGATGGGCGACTGGAAAATAGTGCTTCACGCGCCGACGCGCCAGGGCGCTCTCCGCCTGCGTTTGCCAACCGGTCCCGGGCCGGCGCGGCCGTCTTCCGTGTCCCAGGAGAACGTGTGATCCAGCAGCCCCCGGTGCCGGATCTGCCGGCCCGACTGGAGGTCCTCGCCGACCTCGAGCCGATGGTGGACGAGCTCGTCCGCGCGCACGAGTCCAGACGCGAGCTGTGGCAGCCGAGCGAGGTGCTCGCCCAGGGCGAGCCCGAAGCGCACGCCGATTACGTGCGCGGCCTCGCCGAGCGCACGAGCGGCATCCCCGACGCCTGCCGCGTGGCCATCGCCCTCAACCTGGTCACCGAGGAGGGGCTGCCCCACTTCCACCGCATCCTGGCCATGCACTTCGGCGACGACACCTTCTGGCGGACCTGGACCAATCTGTGGACCGCCGAAGAGAGCCGTCACGGCGCGGTCCTGCGCGACTACTGCCGCGACTCGGCGCTGCTCAACCCGCCGGTCCTCGAGCGCATGCAGTTCGAGTACCTGCGCGCCGGCTTCCATCCGCGCTGGGAGCACGACCCGTACCGCGTCTTCGTCTACACCTCGCTGCAGGAGAAGGCGACGCAGATCTCGCACGCCAACACCGGCCGGCGCTGCGCCGACTACGAACCCAAGCTGGCGGCCATCCTGGCGCGGGTCGCCACCGAGGAGGCGCGCCACTACGCCTTCTACCGCCAGGTCTTCGCCGCCATCCTGGAGCGCGACCCCGACCGGGCGCTGGCGTCGGCGGCGCTGGTCGTGCCGCGCCTCGAGATGCCGGGCGCCAGCATGCCGCACTTCGAGGAGATCGCTGACGTCGAGCGCCGGCTGGGCATCTACGGCCCGCGCGACTACCTGCGCATCGTCGAGGACCAGATCCGCTTCTGGGGAATCGCTTCGCTGACCGGGCTGGGCGAGACCGGCCGACGGGCGCAGGAGAAGATCCTCGGCGTCCCCGACCGCCTGCGCCGCACCGCCGAGGTCATCGAGCGCCGCAGCCGCTCGAAGACCTTCGCCTTCGACCTGGTCTGGCGCCGCGAGTTCGCGGTGGAGTGAGGGCGGGATGCGGCGGCGATGCGACAGCGTGATGCGGCGAGGAGCGGCGGCATGAAGCGGCGGGTGGCGGTCACCGGCCTCGGCGTCTGCGCCCCCAACGGCGTCGGCGTGCCGGCCTTCTGGGAAGCCCTCGCCGCGGGCCGCTCGGGCATCGGCCCGATCACGCTCTTCGACGCCTCCGGCCTGCGCAGCCGCATCGCCGGCGAGGTGCGGGGCTTCGACCCCGCCGCCCGCCTGGCGCCCAAGACGGTCAAGCGCTCGGCCCGCTTCGCGCAGCTGGCGCTGACCGCCGCGCTCGAGGCGGTGGAGAGCGCGCGGCTCCCCGAGGGCGAGTCCCGCGACGGCGTCGCGGTGGTCGTGGGCTCGGGCATCGGCGGCTTCGACATGCTGGAGCGCGAGCACGCCGTCTTCCTGGCGCGCGGCCCCGGCAGGTGCGCGCCGCTCGTGGTGCCGATGATCATCCCCAACATGGCGGCCGGCGCCATCGCCATGGAGACCGGCTGCCGCGGCCCCAACCTGTGCCTGAGCACGGCTTGCGCCACCGGCGCCCATAGCCTCGGCACCGCCTTCGACCTCATCCGCTCGGGGCGCGCCGACGCGGCCCTGGCCGGCTCCGCCGAGTCCACCATCTCGCCGTTCTCGGTGGACGGCTACTGCCAGCTGCGCGCCCTTTCGACGCGCAACGACGACCCCGAGCGCGCCTGCCGTCCCTTCGACGCCGGCCGCGACGGCTTCGTCATCGCCGAGGGCGCCGCCGTGCTGGTGCTCGAGGAGTGGGAGAGCGCCCGCCGCCGCGGCGCCCCCAGGCTCGCCGAACTGGCCGGTTACGGCTGCACCGCCGACGGCTACCACCAGACCGCTCCCGACCCCGAGGGCCGCGGCGCGGTGCGCGCCATGCGCGCCGCACTGGCCGACGCCGGCCTGCGGCCCGAAGAGGTGGACGTGGTCAACGCCCACGGCACCTCCACGCCCCTGAACGACCCCACCGAGACGGCGGCCATCAAGCAGGTCTTCGGGGCCCACGCCTACCGGCTCGCGGTGCACGCCACCAAGTCCATGACCGGGCACGGGCTGGGAGCGGCGGCGGCCATCGAGGCGGTCGCCGCGGTCTTGACGCTGATGCACGGCGTGATCCACCCGACGGTCAACCTCGACACCCCCGACCCGCAGTGCGACCTCGACTACGTGCCGCACCGCGCCCGCCGCGCGGCGGTGCGCTGCGTCATGTCGAACGCCTTCGGGTTCGGCGGCCACAACGGCGTGCTGGTGTTCCGGCGCGCCGGGGAGGCAAGCGGATGAGCGACGAGCCGGCCAAGGTCTGCATCGCCAACATCGGTGCTGCCGGGCGGCGGCAGCGGCTGACGCTGGGTGTGGTCCTCCTGGCGGCGGGCGTGGCCGCGGCCGTCCTGCTGATCGCCTTCGGCGTCCCGCGCCCGCTGCGCCTGGCGCTCTTCGCCCTCTTCTGGATCGGGGCGCTCGGGGTCTTCCAGGCCCGGGCGCACACCTGAGTGGC
>CAYLSO010000013.1:0-6034 GCA_964386525.1 uncultured bacterium | reverse complement strand
GCCGCCAGGATCCCGACCCGCGTGCGCTGGTTCTCCATCTCGGTGCTCGAGATGACCTGCCGCTCGTAGAGCGATTGGGCCCGCTCCGCATCCCGCCGCGCCTGCGCCAGCTCCGCCTCGGCCCGCGCCACCGAGGCGCGCGCCGCCCCCACCGCGGCCTGGTAGTCGCCGTCCTCGATGCGCGCCAGGGTCTGCCCGCGGCGCACCACCGAGCCCTCGTGCACGCCGAGGTAGACCATGCGGCCGATGATGCGCGCCGAGACCGAGGCCTTGGTCTGCGCCACCACGTAGCCGTTGGCCGACAGACCGGCGCCGGGGGCCGGGGCCCCGCCCGTGACCTCCGCGACGGCGGTCCGCACCACCGGGCCCTTCGGGACGAGCACGAACCACAGCATTCCGGCCACGATGGCCGCGGCCAGAAGACCGAGGATCCAGGGCAAGCGCGAGCCCCGGTCGTCGGCGGAGGCGGCCTCGTCGCGGTTCAGGCGCAGCTGGGAGAGATCGGGTGGCGTGGTCGTCATGGATTCGCTTTCGCGGGAAGCGGGATGACGGAGAAGGTAGGGAATCCGCCGCAGCCGGTCAAGCCGCGACCCCGCCGGGCGGCGTGCGGCCACGCGGTCCCCGCCGCCGGCTCCGGTCCCAGAGGCCGACGAGGCCCACGAGCGCCACGCCCGCGAGCACCGCCCACAGCGGCGGCCGGAAGGTCGCGCCGAGCTTGGCGAGCAGATAGTAGTAGGGCAGCGAGCCGAGCCAGGCGGCGAGACCGTAGAGCGGGATCGGATAGCGGCCGGCGGCGGCCACCAGCTTGAGCGGCAGGTCGGGCACCGGCGTGGCGCGCACCAGCACCAGCCCCAGGAACGTGGCCTCGCGGTAACGCGCCAGCGCCGCCGCGAGCTTCTCCTGCGAGGGCGCCCAGCGCCGCGCCCAGGCGTGCCCGGAATTCAGAAGCCAGCGCAGCCCGCGCAGCTGCACCATGGAGCCGAGGGCCGAAGCCAGCCCGCCGGCCAGCGCCAGCGCCCACGGGCTGTGGGCCTTGCCCGCTTCCAGGAGCGCCGGCGTGGTGGCGATCCCGAAGGTGGCTCCATCCACGAAGAGGACGGCGAGCGCCGCCCAGAGCGAGCCGTTCACGCGCCGTCCGCCCGCCGCCGGCCGAGCGCGCCTCAGACCGGGACGCCGGCCGGCTGCGGGATGCGCAGCACCAGCACGGTCATGTCGTCGGCCGGCTCGAGCCCACCGCAGAACTCCCGCACCGAGCGGAAGACCTCGCCCGAGACCGCTTCGGCGTCGAGATCGGGCGGCAGCCGGCGCAGCACGGAGACCAGGCCCTCCTCGGCGAAGAACTCGCCCCGCTCGTTGGCCGCCTCGGTGATGCCGTCGGTGTAGAGCACCAGGCGGTCGCCCGGCTCGAGCTGCACTTCCGCCTGCGCGACGCCGGAATCCTCGAAGACGCCGAGCAGCAGGCCGCCCTGGCGCAGCCACTCCACCTCGCCGCCGGCGCGCACCAGGCACGGCGGGTTGTGGCCGGCGTTGGTGTAGGAGAGCGTCAGGCTGTCGAGATCGAGGCGGGCCAGGAAGCAGGTGGCGAACTTGCCCTCGATGCCGCTGCGCAGGATCAGCTGGTTCAGGTAGGTGACGATGTCGGCCAGCGAGCGCCCCTCCGAGGCCAGGGTGCGCAGCGACGCCTGCAGCATGCTCATCAGGAGGGCCGCCGGCACGCCCTTGCCCACCACGTCGGCCACGACCAGGAGCAGGCCGCCGGGCTCCTCGACGTAGTCGTAGTAGTCGCCGCCCACCTGCTTGCTCGGCACGTTGGTGCCCCACAGCTGCGCCTGCTCGAGCTGCGGGAAGCGCGACGGCAGGTAGGAGGACTGGATCTGCTGCGCCAGATGCAGCTCCTCCTCCATGGCGGCGCGCTCGAGGCTCTCGCTCAACAGGTGGCTGTTGCGGATGGCGGCCGCCGTCTGGTGGCCGAGCAGCTCGAGCAACAGCAGGTCCTCGCGCTGGTAGCGGGTGCGCGTGCCCTTGGGCCCGAGGACCAGGGCCCCCAGCAGCTCGCCGCCGTGGCGCAGGGGGACCAGCACCTCGACGGGAAACTCCGCCGCCGTGCGCGCCCACTCGCCGCTCTCGCGGCTCTGCTCCTGCAGCAGCGCCTGGCGCAGCGGCACCGGGGTCTCGCAGCCGTCCAGCACGCTGAGGTCGGTCGCCAGCGCCCCCCACATCTCGGGCGAGACGTGCACGAAGCCGGCCCCGGCCACGAGGTGGAAGCCGTCGCCGCGCGGCCGCCGCGCCACCAGCCCGACGCCGTCGCAGGCCATCGACTCGAAGACGGCGCGCGCCAGGCGGTCGCCCAAGGCAGGCAGGTCCATGAGCGTGACGATGTCGCGCGACAGGTGCTCGAGCACGGCGCGCCCCTCGCGCCGGTCACGGCGCACCCAGCGGTCGGCGATCTCCTCGACGCGGCTGACCAGCGGCTGCAGCATGACCAGCGCCAGCATCAGGAACAGCGGCTCGAGCAGCGTCACGTCGATCTGCGAGAAACCCTGCAGGAAGCGCTCGATGGGCCGGAACACGGCCAGCGCCAGCGCCGACAGCGCCCCCGCCGTGACCACGAAGAAGAGGCTGCGCCGCAGGAACAGGCGGGTGTCCAGGAAACGGTGGCGGACGATCGAGTAGGCGATCGAGCCGGCCCCCGCCGCCAGCCCGATGACCAGCAGCGCCGGGGTGACGCGCTGCCAGTCCAGGCCGAGGATGACGGGCACCGGCACGGCCAGGCTGTAGAACACCAGACAGACGGTGAGGCCGCGCAGCACGACGCGCATCTGGGCGCGCAGGCGCGGGTTGTGCACCTTGCGCTGGCGCGCCCCGAGGATGGTGAGGGTGAGGGCCACGTACCCGAGGTTGACGAACGAGAACAGCACCGTGTGCGCGCTGTAGATGAGCGACAGGCCGACGCGCAGCGGCGTCAGCAGGGCGCTCGCCCACGGCACCTGCTTGGCCAGGTCGGGGATAAAGAAGTCGCCGCCCGAGGCGTCCGCCACCACCTTGAGCACGAGGTGGAAGACGTAGGGGACGAAGATCAGCTCCTGGATCCACCCGATGCGCTTGAGGGCCGGCAGCTCGGTGGGGAACAGCAGGGTGAACAGGAGCAGCGCCGGGAAGAAGAACTCCCACGCCGAGGCGAAGCTCAGCGCCAGCTCGGTGAACGCCGTCGCGCCCTGCGGGGTGCTGGCGCGCGCCGCCAGGCTCAGGCCCGCCAGGAAGGCGCCCAGCCCGCCGAAGAAGAGCATGAGCGCGGTGACGCGGTGCAGACGCTCGCGGCCGGCGTCGCGCAGGATGGCGACGCCGAGGAAGACGAGAACCCCTGCCAGCAGGAAGCAGGTGGTGGCACCGGTGACCAGGAATTCCATGAGGCTCGGTCGAGGCTCCGTGGCGCTGCGCCAGGGGGGCTGCCCGCCGGGGCCGGGCACCGGCCCTGGCGCCGCCGCCCCGGGAAGGGTTCCTTCCGATCGGCCGGAAGTTCGCTCCGGCCGCAACCGTAACCGAGAAACCGCGGGGCCGCCACCTCCGCCTGGCGGCCGGTGCCCCGCCGACGGCCCCCCTGCGCCCGACCCGCCCCCGTGCCCGGCCCCGACTACGCCGGCGGGCGCGGGGGAGTTGCCCGACGCCGCGCTTGTCGAGGTTTCACCCCGCGGGGTACCTTGGCCGGGCGATGACGCCCCCTTCGCCGTCCGTCCCGGATCCCCGCCCCGTCGCGCTGTTCATCGGCCCCCTGCCGCCCCCCTTCGGGGGCGTGGCCGCCCAGCTGGCCACGCTGCTGCGGTCGCCGCTGGCCGAACGCTGGCGGCTGGAGACCTTCGACCTCTCCAAGCCGCAGCAGGAGGGCAAACCCTCGGTCGTGACGTTCTGGGACGTCCTCTATACGGTCCGGCACATCTTCGCCCTGCCGGTGCGGCTGCTGCGCACGCGCCCGCGCGCCGCTTTGTTCCAGGCCACCGCCGACACGGGCTGGTTCCGCGACCTGCTGCTCATGGCGCTCTGCCGCCTTTTCGGCGTGCCGGTGGTCGTCCACTGGCACGGCGCCGTCGACTCCTGGCAGTTCCCGGGCCGCAGCGCCTGGCGCCAGGGGCTATTCCGCCTGGGGGCGCGCCTGGCCAGCGTCTTCGTCGTGCTGGCCGAGCCGTGGCGCGACTACTTCGCCCGGTTCGCGGACCCGGAGCGCCTCGACGTGGTGCCCAACGTCACCACCGGCGCTGCCTTCGCCACACCCCCGCGCCCGGCGCGCGAGGCCGTCACGCTGCTGTTCGTGGGGCGCGTCGGCCCGCTCAAGGGCCTGGACCTGCTCTTCGCGGCCCTGGAGCGTCTGCGCGCCGCGCATCCGGGCCTCACGGCGGTCTGCGTGGGGGCCGGGGAGACCGACGCGGCGTGGCGCGACGCGGCCGCGCACCCGCTGGTCCGCGCCGGCGTGGTGCGTCTCACCGGATCGCTGGCCGAGGAGCGGATCGAGGAGTTCCGGCGGGCCGACATCTTCGTGCTGCCGTCGCGCACCGAGGTCTTCCCCGTCACGCTGCTCGAGGCGATGGCCGCCGGTCTGCCGGTGGTGGCCACCGACGTCGGCGCGGTGCGCTGGATCCTCGCCGACGGGGAATGCGGCCTCGTGGTGCCGCCGGGCGACACCGCTGCGCTGGCCGAGGCCATCGGCCGCCTGGCCGGCGACGCCGCGCTGCGGGCCGCGCTGGGCGAGCGGGGCCGTCGGCGCCAGCAGGAGCGCTTCGAGGTGGCCGTCGCCGCCGAGGCCTACGACCGCTGCCTGCGCCGCGCCGCCGGGCTGGCGCCACGGAGAGCGGATCGGGCGGGGAACTAGCTCTCGCCGTCTTCCAGGAGCTGCTCGATGAACTTGAACTTGCCGCGGCCGGTCAGCGGCAGGCTGCCCACGATCTCCACCGTGAAGCGGATCGACTGCCCGCAACGCCGCGCGTATTCCTCGGCGATGCGCCCGGCATCGGCGGGTCCGAAGCCGGACCCGGGGACCACCAGGACCACCGCCTCCCCCACCCGCTCCTGCCGGATGCGGAAGCGCGCCACGCGCTCGAACGCCCCGCCGTGCGTGTTGAGCGCCGTCATGGTGAAGACCCGGCCACCGCTGCCGTAGAGCCTCTCGCCCTCCCAGCGCCCCTCGACTCCGGTCAGCCGGGGGTAGGCGCGGCCGCAGCCGCACGGCCCCGCCGCGAGCGTGCCGCGGTCGTCGGTGGCGTAGCGCAGGAAGGGCATGACGCGGTTGACGAACCCGGTGCCCACCAGGGTGCCGGTCTCTCCCGGCCCGACGGGGCGCCCGGCGCCGTCGACCACCTCCAGGACGCCGTACTGCGGAAACATGTGGTAGTCGTTCGAGAGCTCGCAGCCCGCCCCCAGCAGGCACTTCTCGCTGTGGCCATACCACGCCAGCGCGCGGCACCCGAAGACGCGCTCGAGCAGCTCGCGCTGCGCCGGATAGAGGTTCTCCGAGCCCAGGAGCAGACCGCGCAGCGGCGGGCGGCGGGCCGCGGGGATCTCCTCGAGCAGCCGCGCCAGGGTCTCCGCCGACGAGGGATAGGCGTGCAGGAACGCCGGCCGGTACCGCGCCAGGACCTCCAGGTAGCGGGGTAGCGTGTCACGCGTCAGGTGGAAGGTGGACAGCGCCAGCTCGTCGAGCAGCGGGTGCCACTCGTGCATGCGCCCGCCCTCGGCGCCGCGCAGCACGTGGCCGCGCAGCACCGCGCGGCGAGCCCCGAGGCGGAACCCCACGGCGCGCCACTGCCAGGTCATGAACGCCCACTCGATGGACGAGCGGTCGCGGTCGATCCAGAAGTTCAGGGGCGCGCCCGAGGTGCCGCCCGTGGACACCCGCTCGCGCGCCGCGGCGGGAACGTCACGGGCCAGCAGCTCCTCGGCGTGGTCGCGCACGTCCGGCTTGGTGAGCAGCGGCAGCAGCCCGAGGTCGGCCGCGCCGCGCACGTGCTCGGGGCGCACGCCGCGCTCGTCCATGACGCGCCGGTAG
>CAYLSO010000012.1:0-2464 GCA_964386525.1 uncultured bacterium | reverse complement strand
CGCTGCCCGTCTCGTACTTCGACCGGCTCGGCGTACCCCGCCTCGCCGGTCGTTGAACCATCGAACCGCCGGATGCGGACCCGCATGTCCGGTGGTGTGGGAGGGGAGTAGCGGGAGGACCCCGCTACCCCCTATCCCGATGAGGGCCGCGAGATCCGCTATTTCCTGAACAGCGTCGTGCCCTCGCTGCGCAGGTCGCGCGCCGACTGCTTGACGCGCTCCGCCATCGAGCCCTCGGCGGCCGCCAGGTAGGAGCGCGGGTCGTAGGTCTTCTTGTTGCCCACGTCGCCGTCCACCTTGAGCACGCCGTCGTAGTTCTTGAACATGTGCCCGGCGATGGCGCGCGTGAAGGCGTACTGCGTGTCGGTGTCGACGTTCATCTTGACCACGCCGTAGCCGATGGCCTCGTGGATCTCCTCCGGCGCCGAGCCCGAGCCGCCGTGGAAGACCAGCGCGAAGCGCGCCGCGGTCCCGAACGCCTTCTCCACCGCCTGCTGGCCGTCGCGCAGGATGGTGGGCTTGAGCTTGACGTGCCCCGGCTTGTAGACGCCGTGCACGTTGCCGAAGGTGGCGGCGAACAGGTAGCGCGCGCCCTTGACGGTGTTCATGCGCCGCGCCACCTCGACCATGTCCTCGGGGGTGGTGTAGAGCTTGGAAGGCGGCGCGCCCTCGTTGGAGACGCCGTCCTCCTCGCCGCCCACCACGCCGGCCTCGATCTCGAGGATGATCTCCGAGCGGGCGCAGCGCTCGAGCAGCGGCACGGCGATGTCGAGGTTCTCCTTGAGCGGCAGGGCGCTGCCGTCGAACATGTGGCTCTGGAAGAGGTTCGGCAGCCCGGCGGCGCGGCGCTTCTCGGTCTCGGCCACGAGCGGCAGCAGGAAGCCCTCGAGCTTGTCGGCCGGGCAGTGGTCGGTGTGCAGCGCCACGTAGATGTCGTAGCGCGCCGCGGCGCGGTAGACGTGGTCGGCGATGGAGGCTGCGCCCAGCGCCATGTCCTTGAGCGCGCCGCCGGAGGCGAAGGCCCCGCCGCCGGTGGACACCTGGATGATCCCGTCGCTCTTGCACTCGGCCAGGCCGCGGAGCACGGCGTTGGCGGTGGTCATCGAGGTGACGTTGATGGCCGGGTAGGCGAACTGCTTCTCCAGCGCGTGGTCGATCATCTTGCAGTAGGTCCTGTAATCGGCGACCGGCATCTCTCCCCGCTCCTTTCTCGCTCTCGCAAATCCCTGTCCGCGGGCGTCGAGCCGCCCCGGCGGACGGCCGGAGCCCGCTGCGCGTCGGAGGCGCACTTTGGCCGCTAGCATACGACTTTTCGGGGCGCCGCGGACGAATGCATGGGAGCCGCCCGGGCCGCGTGCTAAAGTCCCGTCCCGAATCCGCCGCCGCCGCCCGACCGGTCATGGAGGCCGCCCATGAGCGTCTTTCTCGCCATCTCCCCGGTGATCCTCATCTTCCTGCTCATGACCTGGGGGCGGCGCACGGCCGACGTGGCCGGGCTGACCGGCTGGGTCTACACGGCGCTGCTCGCCGGGCTCTACTTTCACACCTCGTGGCAGGTGATCCTGGTGGCGTCGCTGGCGGGGGTGGTGGCCAGCTTCCCCATCAGTCTGATGGTCGTGACCTCCATCTTCCAGATCAACGTCATGGAGGAGGCCGGGGCCATCCGCCGGCTGGTCGTCTTCATGAAGACGCTGGCCAGCCGCAACCGCGCCGCGCAGGTCATGCTGATCAACGTCGGCGCCGGCACGCTGCTCGCCGCCCTCGGGGCCACGCCGGTCTCCATCCTGCCGCCCATCATGCTGTCGCTCGGCTACAGCGCCTTCGTGGCCATCGCGCTGCCGGCCCTCGGCTACGACGCGCTCTGCACCTACGCGCTCCTGGGCGTGCCGGTGGTGGTCTTCGCCGACGTCGCCAAGGGCATCACCGGCCGCGAGTTCACGCCGGCGGAGGTCGGGCTCTACTTCGCGCAGTACATGCCGGTCATCACCTCCCTCATCGCGCTCGCCATGTTGTGGCTGGTCGGCGGCTGGGCCGAGGTGCGCCGCGGCTGGCCCGTGGCGCTGACCACCGGGCTCACCGCCGGGTTCATAGCCATCGGCATGAACGTCGCCGGGCTGCCGACCCTGACCGGCATCGTTGCGGGCATCGGCGTGGTACTGGTGATGCTGGCCTACCTGCGGCTCGGCGGCCAACGGCTGATCGACCGCGAGCTGCTCGGCGAGGAGGACCGGCGCGCGGAGCGGGCGATGGGCCTGGGGCTCGCCGTGCTGCCCTGGATCCTGCTCGTGGTCTTCAGCTTCGTCACCAACTTCGGCCGCTTCGGCGTCTACGACGTGCTGTTCACCAAGCTGGCCATGCCGGTGGAGATCGTCCCCGGGCGGCCGGAGCGTCTGCGAGCGCTGTGGCAGGCCTACACCTGGGTGCTGATCGCCACGCTGGTGGCCATCCCGTTCTACCGCATGGC
>CAYLSO010000011.1:0-39605 GCA_964386525.1 uncultured bacterium | reverse complement strand
CGCGGCCGGCTCCGGCCGGCCGGCGCTGCAGCGGCTCGTGCTGGTGGAGTGAGTCCCGGCGGGCCCGCGCCCCGCCCCGGCGCCTAGAACAACCCGCGCTGCGGCCAGAGCTCCTGCGGGTCCACCGCCGGCAGCCCCAGGCGGCGCTTGAACTCGTTGACCGAGGCCGGCGAGTGCCCCGCCCAGTGGTTGTTGAAGTAGCCGTAGATCTCGTCGGCCGCCCCCGCCGCGCGGCGCACCTCTTCCTCCCAGGTCGTGAACTCCGCCGCGCGGTCCACCTGCACGCGGTCGCAGCGCTCGATGGTCCGCCGGTCGCCCAGCCAGCGCAGGTAGAGGAAGGGGGCCGTCGCCACGCAGTAGCGCGGCAGCTCGCGCCACTCCGTCCATGCCAGGCACGCGCCGCGCTCCCGCAGCAGATCGACGACGGCCTCGGCGTGCCAGGACGCGTGGCGGAACTCGACCGTCAGCCGCACGCCGGCGGGCGCGGCGCGCAGGAAGCCCTCGAGGTCGGCGAAGGTCTCCGGCGTGCGCGTGAACTCGGCCGGCAGCTGCACCAGCAGCGGTCCCAGTTTCTCCCCCAGCGGCTCCATCGCGCGCGCGAAGTCCTGCAGCGGCTGCGCCACCCCGCGCAACCCGGCGTCGTGGGTGATGGCGCGCGGCACCTTGGCGGCGAAGCGGAAGTGCGGCGGCGTGTGCTTGGCCCACGAGCGCGCGATGCTCGCCTTGGGCGGCTTGTAGAAGGTGTTGTCGAGCTCGACGGTGTCGAAGACCTGCGCGTAGAACGGCAGCAGGGTCTCCTGCTTGGCCCCCGGCGGATAGAACGCGCCCACCCAGTCGGGATAGGCCCAGCCTTGGCAGCCGAAGCGGAGGGTGGCGCTCACACGTGGTTTCGCAGCATGAGCTCCTTGGGATGGGGCTCGAGGTAGACCTGGCCCTCCAGGTAGGCCACGCCGAAGCGCCGCACGTAGTGGCGCAGCAGCGTGACCGGCACGATCAGGGGCACGAGCCCGCGGTGGTAATCTCCGATCAGCGACTGCAGCTCGCGCTTCCCGTCGGCGTCGAGCTGCTCCTTGAAGTAGCCGGCGATGTGCTGCAGCACGTTGGTGTGCGTGCGGCGCGTGGCCAGCGTCGCCAGCGCCGTCATGAAGCCGGTCTCGTACTCGGCGGCGACCTCGGCGCGCGGCCGGCCCTTGGCGTGCGCGACCAGCCGGCCCAGGCTCTGGTAGGCCGCCGGCCGGTGGGCCAGCAGCGCCAGCTTGTGCACCGTGTGGAAGCGCACCAGGTCGCCCATCGTCCAGCGCCCCGCGAAAAGGTCGCGCACGCGCCGGTAGGCGAAGATCCGCTCCACGAAGTTGTCGCGCAGGCCGGGGTCGTTGAGCCGCCCCTCCTCTTCCACCGGCAGGTGCGGGAAGCGGGCCAGCAGCACCTCGGCGTACACGCCGACGCCGGTGCGCGCCCCCGGCCCCTTCTCGCCGTACACCTTGACCCGCTCCATGCCGCAGCTCGGCGAGTCCTTCTTGAGCACGTAGCCGCTCAGCTCCTCGCCGGCCAGCCGTTCGACGCGCTTCTCGGAGTACTCGCGCATGGCGTCGGTGACGTCGGCACCGGTCTTGCCGAAGACCATGCGGATGTCGGCGTCACGCCGCACCAGGCGCAGGGTCTCGCGCGGCGTACCGAGGCCGAGCTCGACCTCCGGGCAGACCGGCACGAACTTGACGTAGCGGCCGAGCATGTCGGCGAGGAAGTGGTCGAGCTTGTGGCCGCCGTCGTAGCGCACCGGCTTGCCGAGCAGGCAGGTGGAGACGCCGATCTTGAGAGGCCGGGGCCCGGCCTTCGGCGGGGAGGCGGCGGACGCCGTCACGCCGGCGATCCTGCACGGGCCAGAGCGGCGCGCACCAGTCGCGCCACCTCGGCCTCGCCCTCTTCGAGCAGCGTGCGCGCATCCAGCAGCACACGCCCGCCCTTGAGGCGCGCCACCACCGGCGGGTCACCGGCGCGCAGCGCGGCCTCCATCGCCGCTGCGCTCGCGCCCCGCGGCCGCAAGGCCACGACCCAGGTCGGCAGCTCGATCGCCGGCAGCGAGCCCCCGCCGGCCTCGCCGGTGTCCTCGCGCACGCTGACGTCGAGGCCGGGGACGCCCGCCAACGCCCCCGCCAGCGCCTCGGCGCGCTCGCGCAGTTCTTCCGCCGGCGCCGTGAGCATGCGCAGCGCCGGCACCTCGCGCCGCGCCCGCTCGGGGTCGAAGTAGAGCGCCAGCGTGGCCTCGAGGGCCGCGCAGGTGAGCTTGTCCACGCGCACCGCGCGGGCCAGCGGATCGCGCCGGCAGGCCTCGACCAGCTTGGCCTTGCCGACCAGGATCCCGGCCTGCGGCCCGCCGAGCAGCTTGTCGCCGCTGAAGGTGACGAGATCCGCCCCACCCTTGAGCACCTGCTGCACGGTGGGCTCCCCGGGAAGGCCCCACGGCGCGAGATCCACGAGCGCGCCGCTCCCCAGGTCTTCGACCAGCGGCACGCGGCGCTGCCGGCATAGCCGCGCCAGCTCCGTCAGCTCCGGTCGAGCCGTGAAGCCCAGCACGCGGTAATTGCTCGGATGCGCGCGCAGCACGAGCGCCACCGGCGGCTCGCCCTGGCGGCGCTGCCCGCCGGCGGCGCGCTCGAGCCCGCGCTCGTAGTCGCGCAGGTGCGTGCGGTTGGTGGTGCCGACTTCGACCAGGTGCGCACCGCTCCTCTCGAAGACCTCGGGCAGGCGGTAGGAACCGCCGATCTCGATCAGCTCGCCGCGGCTCACCAGCACGCGGCGGCCGCCGGCCAGGGCCGTAAGCAGCAGCAGCACCGCCGCGGCGTTGTTGTTGACCACCAGGGCCGCCTCGGCCCCGGTCAGGGCGCGCAGCTGCCCCTGCACGGCCAGCCCGCGCTGCGAACGGGCGCCGCGTCCGAGATCGTACTCGAGCGCCGAGTAGCCCCGAGCGGCGCGAGCGACCGCCGCGGCGGCGGCCTCGGCGAGCGGGGCGCGGCCGAGGTTGGTGTGCAGCGGCACGCCAGTGGCATTGATCACACGCGGGGCGCCCTCGCCGAGCCAGCCGCGGGCCCGGTCGGCGGCCCGCTGCGCGAGCTTCGCCGCATCGGGCGCGGTGGCGGCGGCGCGGCCGAGGGCCCGGCGGGCCTCGTCCAGCACCTGCCGCGCCGCGGCGGTCAGCGCCGCCCGCGACACGCCGGTGGCGAGGCCGGAGGTCTCGCAGGCGGCGAGCAGGCGCTCGACCTGGGGCAGCGCGCGGCGGGCGTCCGCCGTCGCGGAGCGCCCCGCCCGCGCCTGGGCCGCAGGCTTGCGGCTAGGCCTTCTTGGGCTGGAAGGCAGGCTCGTTCTCCTCGAAGCCCCAGATGAACGGCGGCTCGATGCCCATGGCGCGCAGGTAGGCATAGAGCTGGCCGCGGTGGTGCAGGTGCTCGTCGTAGAGCACGGTCATCATCATGGAACCGGGGAACGACGGGCCCCAGTGGGTGGCCACCGGGCCGGCGAGCTGCTGGTCGGTGATCTGCCTGACCGCCGCGTCGGCCTTCGCGAAGCACTCGCGCGCGTACGCCACCGCGTCCTTGGTCGTCGCCATGCGGGCCAGTTGCGGCTCGACGTCCGCGGCCGTGATCCGGCCCTTCACCACCGCCTCCGGGATGGCCTTCACGTAGCTGTAGATGTGCTCGACCAGCTCGCGCGTGGTGCGCATGTTGGCCACCGGAGCGGCGCCCAGCTGGTCGTAGGGGATGGCCTGCAGGGCGCGCAGCGTCACGCCGTTGCTGAGGCGGAACTGCTCCCACAGGGACTCGAGGTTCTGACGGGTCATCGCGCATGCCTCCTCGGAGGGGGGGAACGGATCCTCGTGCGCCGGACGAGTGCAGGAGGTTCAAGCAGTCGCGTCGTGGGGGATACTAGAACCGGACCCGCCTGGCGGCAAGAGCGCCGGCGGGTCCGGTCGGCAAGACGGGGTGAAGTCGCGCGGGGCGGCGGGCTAGACCTTCGGTATCGCGTCGGTCAGCTTGGCGTAGAAGCCGTTGACCGCCCCGCCCATGCTGTACAGGGCCGCCACCGAGACGGTCGCGATCAGCGCGGCCAACAGGGCGTACTCCACCAGATCCTGACCCGAGTCGTCCCGGACCAACTGCGAGAGCCACCGATTCACGACTGCCTCCCCGTGTCTGCGATCCTCTGAGGATCGTGCCGACTTCGCGGCCTGCTGTGCGGGGGGCTCGCCTCCGGCCCCCCGCCGTCTTGCGCGGCTCCGCATGCCATGCGAGCCGGCCGGGCAATCGAGCAAGGCCCGTGCCGGGGCCGCCGGACGCGGCGCGCCGGCCGAAACGCCGAGGCCGCACGCGGTTCGCGGCGGATTGCAAACCGCGATGCGGGCCCCGGCCGCGCCGGCCCGCACGGTTTGCGCGGGAGCGGACGCGAATTGCGTCGCCGGGCGATGCCGCCCCCCTGCAGCCGGGGAGCGCGCCGGCGCCCCGGAGGCCGTAGGGCCATCGCGCGGCCGCGACCTTGACACCCCTTCACGAAGGCCCCTAGCCTGCCGCGCATCATGTCCGTGACGAGAATGCGTTCTCTCTTCGTGGCCGCCACCCTGCTGACCGGAGCCCTCGGGGTCGGCTGCGCGCGGGCTCCCAAGGTCCCGCCCTCCGCGGCCCCGGCACCGGCGGCCCGTGCGGCGGCGCCCGCGGCCCGCCCGAGCGCCGAGGCCCGGGCCGGCTACGACGGAGACTCCGGCTACCGCGCCGATCTCGACGTCTCCGCCCTCGCCGGCCGCGTCATCGTCATCGACCCCGGCCACGGCGGCCGCTGGCCGGGCTCGCTCGGCAGCAACGGCACGCGCGAGTCGGACGTGAACCTGCGTGTCGCGCTCGATCTGGCCGGGCTGTTGCGCCAGGCCGGCGCGCGCGTCCATCTGACGCGCGACACCGACACTTCGCCGGTGGCCTCGCCGGAGAGCACGCTGGCCGCGGACCTGCGGGCCCGGGGCGCCTTCGCCGACTCGGTGAACGCCGACGTCTTCCTCTCCATCCACCACAATGCCGACGCCGGCGGCCGCCGCGACGTCAACGAGACACAGACCTACTACCGCACCGGCGACGAGGGCCCGTCCCTCGACCTCGCGCAGACGCTCCACCGCCGCCTGGTGCGCGGCCTCGCCATCGGCGCCGACCGGCTGCTGCCCGGCAACTACGCGGTGCTGCGCTCGACCCAGGCCACGAGCGCGGTGCTCGGCGAGCCGTCGCACGTCACGTTCGCGCCCGCCGAGGAGAAGCTGGCGCAACCGCGCTCGACGCGCCTCGAGGCGGAGTGCTACTTCATGGGCCTGCTCGACTATTTCCGCGGCGGCATCCCGGCGGTCACCGCGCTGGCCTGGGAGAGCAAGTGGGTCGGGCCCGGCGCCTACCGCCCCATCGTGGCGGGCGTGAGCGGCGTGCCCGACGGCGTCTTCCTCACGGTGGACGGCGCGCCGGTGAGCGCCTCCCGGGTGACGCGCGAGTTCTCGCCCGGCGCCGGCGAGTGGGCCCTGCGCCACGCGCCCACGGCACCCTGGCGCGACGGCGGCCACGTCGTGCGCCTCCAGGTGCGCAACCCGAACGGCAATCACTCGCGGGCCCGCACGGACACGCTGTGGATCGAAGTCCCGGCCGAGCGCCTGGCCATCGAGGCGCAGCCGGAGAGCCTGCCGGCCGGCCTGGTCGCGCTCACCGCGCGCGCCCTCGACGCCTGGGGCCGCACGGTCGCCGTGCCGCTGACCCAGGTGGAGACCCGGTGGTCCGTGGAGCGCTTGGGCGGCGCGGGCCGCGGGGCCGCAACCGGTTCCGCCACCGCTGGGCTCCGCATCCTGCCGGAGCAGCAGGAGCCCGCCTCGGGCGAGACGCGCGCCTATCTGGGCCCGGCCGGCGGCAGCGGCCCCGTGCGCGTGCACGTCGAGTGGCGCGGGCTGCGGGCCGCGCTCGACTTGCCCGTGGCGCAGCGCCCCGCGGCCTGGGCCACCGGTTTTGTCACCCGCACGGACAACGGCCGCGGCGTGGCGGGAGCGCGCGTCAGCGAGGTGCCCCTCGGCTCTTCCGTGGTCGCCAACCCCACGGGTTTCTACGCCCTGTGGGCGCCGCGCGCCGCCGCCGGGCTCGCGCGATTGTCCGCCGCCGCGCCGGGCTTCGCCGACCCCGGCCTGCCGCCTGACTCGAGCCTGCGGCTGGCGCCGCTGGCCGGCGGCGCGTTGTTCAACCGGCGCCTCGTCCTCGACCCCGAAGGCGGCGGCGACGATCCCGCGGGCGAGGGCCCGAGCGGCCTGCGCGCGTCCATGGTCAACCTAGCGATCGCCCGCCTGGTGCGCGAGAACCTCGAGCGGGCCGGCGCCCAGGTCCTGCTGACGCGGGAGTCCGAGTCGTCCACGTCGGCACTGGCCCGCGTGCAGGCGGCGGAGCGCTTCCGCGCCGAGCGTTTCGTGCGCCTCGGGAGGCGCACCGGCGCGCCGAGCGCGGTCGGCTACTTCCCCGGCAGCGCCGGCGGCAAGGGGCTGGCGCAGCGGCTGCACCGGCGGCTGTGGGAGGCGGAAGCGGCGGACACCTTGCGACGCCCCGGCACGGACACCACCGCCGCCGCGGACACGCCCGGCGGTCGCCGCCCCCCGGTGCTGCTCGAGGATGCGAGCTACGTGCTCCAGCAGACCTCGTGCCCGAGCGTGTCGGTGCGCTCCGGCGACTTGGCGCGAGGCGACGACGAGGCCCGTTTCTCAGACCCGAGCTGGCGGCATCGCGAGGCCTACCTGATCTACCTCGCCCTAGCCGAGGACCTCGGCGCCGCTCCGGACTCGCTCGTCTCGGTGCGCGTCCGCCTCACGGCGCAAGGCACCCCCCGCAGGGACGTGACGGTCTGGCTGGATTGCTTTCCCTTGCTGACCGACAGCCGCGGCGAAGCGGGCTTCGGCCTCGTGGATCCGCGCGTCCGGCATCTGCTGGAGGTCGCCGAGGACGGAGAGCTGGCCGGCGCCAGGGCGTGGATCGACCCCGAGCAAGGGGCCGTTTGGGACTGGGAGCGCGGGCAGGCGGCGCCGGTCGTCCGGCGGCCGCGCCGGTGAGACGGCGTCCGCGCCGCGCAACCGCTGGCGCCCCGCGGACCAGTCGCCGCCCGGAAACGTCGGGACCGGAGGCCGCCATTGTCGATGGCCACCTCCGGTCCTCGTTGCTTCGCAGGATGTGATCGCCGAGCTCGACGGTCTGCGACCTACTCCGACTACTCGGGCTTCAGCGTCCGCTCCGGCCGCAGAGTCCGCTCCGGGCGCAGCGTCCGCTCCGGGCGCAGGGTCCGCTCGGGCCGCAGAGTCCTCTCCGGGCGCAGGGTCCGCTCGGGCTTCAGCGTCCTCTCTGCCCTCACGGTGCGCTCTGGCCTCACGGTGCGCTCGGTCATCAGGCTCCTTCGTGGGGTCAGCGAGCTCTTGCTCGTCACACTGGCGCCGCTCGCCGACGTCTTCTTCGACCGGGGCGCCGCCTTGGGTGTCAGCTTCTTCGCCATGGGAAATTCCTCCTCTGGATCCGGGTCCCAGAATCCGCCTGCCCGGTTTGGTTGACAGCGGGTCAGGGATTCCGCCACGGTTCATGGCATTCCCTGTGCCAACGCCCAGAGCTGGAGACCCAGCATCGCCCAGGCGGTACGGCGCAAGGAGTTTCACCCCGGGCAGGTCGCGAGTCAACGATTGTTGTGTCCGCGGAGCACTGAGGATTTCGGCAGCCACTCGGGAAGGTTGGCGAGGAACCGGGAAGGCCTCCCGGCCACGTGCCCGGGCGGCCCTCCTGGCCGCCCCCCTAGAACCAGAAGGCCAGCCGGAGCACCCGGTAGAATCCCTTGGTCCACCGCCAGAGCAGGGTCGTCGGGGACACCTCGATGCGCGCCCGGCCGGTCATGCCGCTCTTCAAGAGCCCGCCCGGGTTCTCCACCCAGCCGCGCACCAGAAAGACGGCCGGGCGGCCCTTGTGCTCGATCTCCCCTTGCCAGGAGACCTCGGATACGCGGCCCTGGAACTGCCGGTCGGGGTACCCGAGCACCTTCACGCGCAGGCGCTCCCCAGGCCGAACGTCGCCGATCTCGGTCTCGTCGATGGCCACCTCGACGCGGAGGGTGTCGAGGGGCGAGACCTCGCAGACCACGTCGCCGGGCTCCAGGAAAGCGCCCTCCCGGTCAGCCAGGGTCGGCGTCAGGACGAACCCGTCCACCGGTGCCACGACATCGGTGCCGCGGTCCTCCTGCTTGGCGGCCGCCAGTCGCGCCAGCGTCTCCTGGCGGCGCAGGTCGGCCAGCCGCCGCCCGACCGCATCCCGCTCCTTCTCGGCGCGGACCGACTGCTCGCGGGCCATGGCCGCCTCGGCGCGCAGCCCCGCCAGCCGCGCCCCCACCCCCGCCTGCTCCATACGCGCCAGCAGCTGGCCGGCCTCCACCCGCTGGCCTGGCCGCACCTCCACCGAGCGCAGGAACCCGGCCACAAGGCTGCGCACCGGGACCTCCACGGCCGGCAGCAGCCGGGAGTCCCCCGCCACGGCCCGCGGCCAGGGGATCAGGGCCACGGCGATCAGGAGCACCGCGGCGATGGCGATGTAGCGGCGCCGCTGGGCCTGGCTCAGCAGCTTCCAGCGCCGGCGCCTCTCGGCTAGCGGCGCCAGCGCTCCCACCATGGGCAGCTGCCGATACAGCTGGGCGTTGCGGATGGCCACCGTCAGCTGTCCGGCGAGCACGGTGAGGGTGTCGCGGTCGGCGGACTGCGTGAAGCTGCCCTCCGAGAAGCTCTCCAGAAGCAGGTAACCGACGAGTCCCTGGTCGTCCTTCAGCGGGGTGACGAGCAGGGCGCGCATCTCGTGCGTGAAGTAGTCGAGCAGCACCTCGCGGCCTTCGATCTCGGGGTCCTCGTCCGCCTCCGTGGCGTTCACCGCGAAGGCCTCGGGCTTGCGCAGCGCCAGCCACGCCAGCAGCCTGGTCAGGCCCAGACGGTCGGCGGTGCCGCCGTCGACCCTCGGGAAGTCGCTCACCGCGCGGATCACCAGCTTGCCCCCGTCGTCGAGCGCCAGCACGGCGCGCTCGCGCTCGACGATGGCGGCGGTGGTGTTGACGGCGCTGAACAGCACGCGGTCGAGGTCGAGCGTGGAGGTGACCTCGCGGCTGATGCGCAACAGGGCGCTCAGGTCTTGCAGCCGGTCCGCGTTCTGCGCGAAGAGCATGGCGCGGTCGAGCGCCAGGGCGGCCTGCTCCGCCAGGTGATCGAGGAGCGTGCGCTCCTCTTCCTTGTAGGGCGCGCCGTCGGCCCGGCCGGCCAAGGCCAGCACGGCCAGCATCTGGCCCTCGATGGCGACCGGCACGAACAGCGCCATCGTGGGCTCGACCGCCGCCTCCGGGTCGGCCTCGAGCCGCTCGGCCACCCAGTCGCGGAACGCCTCCTCGGCCGCCGCCTCCTCGCGGCTGAAGGCGTGCTGCTCCTCCTCGACGAGCTGGCAGATCGCGAAGTCGGCCAGGCTGTCACCCAGCGCCTCCTGCTGCTCCTCGTCGAGGCCGACGGCCGCGATCACCGTGAACGAGCCCTCGCCGCGCGACAGGAGCACGGCTCCCTCGTGCACCCCGACGGTGCGGGCGGAGACCTCGAGCAGGGCGGCAGCGACGGCCTTCTGCTCGTGCGTGGAGACCAGCAGGTCGCCCGCCTCGTTCATGGCCAAGAGCCGGCTGGTGATCTCGGCGAGTTGCGAGTACGCCCGATCGACTTCGGCGCGCAGGCGGTTGAGTTCGGAGGTCTCAGTCATGGCAGTCCCGGGCTCTCGGCCGGATTAGAGCCAGAAATCGGCGCGCACCAGGCGCGCGTAGGCGCGCCCCAGGCGCTGGAAGAAGTTCATCGGGCGGCCGCGCACCTGCACCACGCCCGTCATCCCCGGCCGCACCACACCCCCGCGGTTGGCCACCCACCCGGTGGCGAGGAAGCGGCTGGGGGGGGATTCCGGATCGGCCAGCGCCGCCGCGCTGCCGATGCCCGCCTGCGCCACGAGCGGCGCCAGGTCCACCCGCGTCAGGCGGAAGGGCAGCGAGAACTGCGGGTGGGCGCGCAACCGCAGCTTGGCCGCTTGCCCCACCGCCAGGTCGCCGACCTCGCGCTCGCTGACCAGGAGCCGCACCTCGAGAGAATCGGTGCGCCCGACCACGAGCAGCGAGTCGCCGGGCGCCACCTCGCGGCCCGCCAGCGTGGCCGGCCGCCGGGTCACGACGCGGCCGCCCACCGGCGCGGTGATCCACGCTTCCCAGCTCTTCCTCTCGCTGTCGCCGTGCCGCGCTGCGGCCGCCGCCACGACCCCGCCGAGCTCCGGCTCGCGCTGCTGTCGCAGCTCGCGGGCGGCCACGACGGCCGCTTCCCAGCCGGCCCGCGCCGTGGCCCGCGCGGCCGCCTCGGCGGGGCTGGCGAGCACCGCCAGCACGGTTCCCGGGCGCACCACGGCACCCTCGTCCACCGTCACCGCCGCGATCCGCCCCGCCACCGGGGCGCGCACGACGCGCGCGTCGGCGGGGGCGACCACGGCCTCGAGCCGGAGCCAGCGCGGAAACGGGACCAGGGCCAGCAGGACGGCGGCCGCCGCCCCGCCCAGGATCAGCGCCCAGTGTTTGCGGATCGTGCCCGCCCGCTCCAAAGCCAGGAGCCGCCCCCACCGGCCCAGTCCCTTCCAGAAGCCGCCCGTCAGCTTGAAGGCGAAGAACACCAGCACGACGAAGCCGGTCTCGTGGAAGCGCCCGACCAGGAGCTGGCGCAGCAGCAGCAGCATGGCCCAGATGAAGAGCACCGAGTAGGTGAGGGAAGCGAGACCGTAGACCGTGAAGATGCGCCTCTCGCGCCGCGTGAGGCGCTCGGTCACCGGCGGTTTCCACGTCACCAGCGCCATCAGATGTGCCTTCAGCCAGTCGTAGGACCGCTCGCGCAGGTCCTGGATGTCCAGCCAGAACATCAGGACGTAGTAGCCGTCGAGCTTGATGAGCGGGTTGTAGTTGAAGATCAGGCCGGTGATCCCCGAAAAGAGCATGACGCGGTAGGCGATCTCGTGGACCAGCAGGTCGGGCGGCGTGATCGCCCAGATCAGCGTGCCGATGGAGAAGGTCTGCAGCTCGACGTAGCCGCCGGCCAGCGCCACGGCGGCGCGCGGCCAGCGGCGCTCGAAGAAGTAGATGTCCGAGACCTCGCAGAACATCGCCGGCATGAGATAGAAGAGCTGGACGCCCATCTTCTTCGGCTGCCCGCCGTAGTGCATGCAGCACAGCCCGTGCCCGAACTCGTGCAGGAGCACGATGGCGAAGAGCGTCACGTAGAGGACGGCGAACCCCAGCCAGCCCGAGTTCTCCAGGGTGAAGATGGTGAAGAAGCTGCCCACCAGCACGTCGCGGCGGTCCCACAGGAAGCCGAGCGCGGTCAGCACGGCGATCGCCACGCCGATCACCCAGGCGCGCGTGAACATCAGGCGGAAGAACGGGTAGACGACGCGGAAGATGGACCCCGGGTCGATGGTGATCAGCTGCAGCTCGAGCGGGTTCTTGATGCCCTCGGCCAGCAGCCGCCGGCGCTCGGCCTTGGCCCGGGCCTGGAGCATGAGGTTGCGCTGGAAGGCGTCCTCCAGCAGTCCCGCGGTGCGGAGGTCGGCGACGCACTCGTCGAGCCAGTCGCGATCGAAGTCGAACTGGGGGAAGCGCTCGCGCACGTGCGCCAGGATCTCGTCCGGCTCCATGCGGCCGTCGAGCAGGGTGCAGAGCTGGTAGGTGTAGATGTCCTGCCGGATGTACTGCGTGCGGACCGGGTCGTACACGGTGAAGCGGACGTCGCTGCCCTCGACCATGCGGCGCACGACGAGGTCGGCGCGAAAGCGCGGATACGTCCACTCGGCCATGTCTCAGCGGGCTCCGGGCCCCTCGCTGACGCGGGGCCGCACCGCCGCGCCGTCGGCGGGTGGCGTCTGGCCGGCGGCGGCCACCAGATCCCCGGCCCGCACGCCCGACAGGACGGTGAAGCCGTCGGGCTCGACGTCGCCCAGCTCCACGGGCACGCGGCGCACGCGCCCGCCGGCCACCTTGTAGACGAAGACCTGGTCCGCGTCGCGCTCGAGATAGGCGCCGAGCGGGAGCAGCGCTCCGGCCAATGTCGCGGCGGCGCCGCCATCCCCGTCCAGTTCCACCCCCGCCAGGCCGACCCGCACGTCGGCCCCGGGCGCGATCCC
The DNA here is from genome assembly GCA_964386525.1 of uncultured bacterium. Classification (GTDB taxonomy): domain Bacteria; phylum Eisenbacteria; class RBG-16-71-46; order RBG-16-71-46; family DASYSL01; genus CAYLSO01. The sequence continues at coordinate 27,363 of CAYLSO010000011.1, read as the reverse complement.
CGGCGCGGCGCTCACCTCGATCTCGACGTGGATCAGCCCGGTCACCGGGTCGGCCATCGGGTTGACGAGCCGGATGCGCCCGCGGACCCCGGCCGCCGAGGGATCGGCCACCGGCGAGACGGCCACCGCCGCCCCGGCCTTGAGGTGGGGGCGCAGGCCGGCAGGCAGGTACAGGCTGCCCTTGAGCCTCGCCGTCTCGGCGATCCGGAAGAGGATCTCCTCCTCCCCCACGAGCATGTTGGGCTCGGCGCGCGCCAAGCGCACCACGCCGTCCACCGGCGCGCGCAGCGTGCAGCGGTCGAAATCGAGCCGGGCGCGGTCGGCTTCGGCGCGGGCCGCCTGCTCCCTGGCCCGCGAAACCTCAAGTTCGGCCTGCGAGATCAGATTGCCCGCGGCCGCCTTCTGGGCGCGCTCGTACTCGGCGAGGGTCTGGGCGGCCAGGGCGGAAGCACGCTCCACCTCGATCCGCTGCTCGTCGTCTTCCAGGCGCGCCAGCACCTGGCCGCGGCGGACCCGCTGCCCTTCGGTGACCTCGACGGCGCGGACGATCCCCGAGTGGCGGGCCGGCACGGGCGCGTCCACCACCGGCTCGAGGAAAGTCGTCAGCACACCGGACGCGTCAAGCCCGGGGCGCACGACGACCACGGTCACCTCGCGGGCGGGGTCGCCCATCCCCCCGGCCGGGCGGGAGGAGCCGGAGCCCCCCGGCCCGCCCTGGCGGGAGCAGGCGGCGCCCGTGACGGCGACGCCCAGCGACAAGACAACGGTGGCGGAGAGTCTCACGCGGGACAGCCAGACGGAATCGGGCTTCATGGCTGCGACCCCCGATGGCATGAGGAGGGAACGCGAACTTGGAGAGACTACTCGCGGCCGGCAAGCGGGTCAATCGAGCTCCGGGCGACGGTGCGCTCCGCGGTCGGCCGCTGGGCGGCGCGGGGAGCGCGACCGCGCGGCGTCTTCGGAAGGAACGCTACCGCACCCGCACCAGCGCGCCGCGGCGGACCAAGTAGACGGGCACCCGCGCCTCGCTCTCCGGATAACCCACGAAGCCGCGGGCGGGCCGGGCCGGGTCCGGCGGCACGAGGACGCGCTGCGCCAGCGCCTCGGCGACCATGGCGGGCGAGGCCGCCCCGGCCCTCAGCGTGCTCGCCAGCAGCCGGCCGGTGAGGTAGCCGCGGCGCACGAAGCGGTCGGCCGGAAAACCGTATGTCCGGCGCACGAGCGAATCGAGGCGCGCGAAGGCCGACTCGGGTAGGGCGTAGTCCATGCCCACCAGCGCCAGGCCCTCGGCCTCGCGCTGGGCGTCGGGGTGAAGGCTCGCCACGTCGAGCGCCTCGCTGCCGAGCAGCTTGGCCGTGTAGCGCTCGCGGGCCAGGGCGAAGATCCAGATCTCCGCCTGCCCTGGGTCAGCGGGCAGCAGAAGGGCGTCCGCCTGAGCGCGGCGCAGCTCGCTGACCGCGCCGCGCGCGTCGCGGCTGCCCTGGGGAGTGGCGACGCGGACCACGGCGGCCCCCAGCGCCACCGCCTGCTCCGCGAAGCCGGCGGCGAGATCTCCCGTCTCCGGCGTGATCGCCACCCGCTGGGCCCGCAGTTCGCGGACCGCGTAGCGCGCCAGCACCCGGCCCTGCTCCGCCTCTGATAGGCCGGTCTGGAACACCGCCGGTCCGGCCTCCCCCACCGATTCCTCGGTGGCCGACGGCGACAGCAGCGGGATGCCGTGCGCCTGCGAGGCGCCGGCCAGCACGAGCGTCGGCACGCTCAGCACGTCGCCGATGAAGATCCCGGCCCCGTCCGCGAGCGCCTGCTGGGCCGTCGCGGCCGCGCGCCAGGCCTCGCCGCCGGTGTCGTAGTGGCGCAGACGCACGGCCAGCCGGTCCGCGGCGTTCGCCTCGTCGAGGGCCAGGCGCAGGCCGGCGTAGAGCGAACGCCCATAGGAAGCGTACTCACCGCTGGAAGGCAGGAAGGTCGCGGCGCGGTAGACCGAATGATGCACGCCACCGGCGTGCCGCGGGGCGGCGGAAACACCCTTGAGCAGCGCCAGCGCCTCCTTGGCGCGCGGCCCGCCGGGATCGGCGGCGAGCCCGGCCAGCGCCTCGGCGGCGGCGTCTCCGGGCCGCCCGGCCTCGAGCATGGCGCGCGCGAAGCGCAGCGAGAGATCGGCCTGGGGCCCGGCGTAGGCGGCCGCGGCGGCCGCCTCGGCGGCGCTCAGCCGGGCGGCGGTATCGCGCAGGAGCTTACCGGCCTCGTCCCGCTCGGCCGTCAGCCGCCGGCGCTCTCCGGGAGCGACGGCATGGGCGCGCAGGCTCTCCGCGTAGACCGTCACGAATGCGGAACGCCGCGCGCACTCGAAGGCATCGCCGCGCTGACGGGCCGCGCGCGCCAGGTCGAGATGACGCGAGACGGTCTCCGGAGCGGGGAGTGCCGCCGCCGAGTCCGCGTCGGCGATGAGCGGTGGAATCGCCGCCGCACCCTCCGGCGCGCTCGCGGTGCCCGGAGGCGTCGGACCCTCGGCCGCCGCCGCCGCGGTGGCCAGGCAGAGACCCAGCCCGAGCCCGGCCAGAGCTCCCGCCGGCCGCCGCAGACCGGGCGCCATGCGGGCGGGCGCCCCCGGCCCGCCGGCCGCCGCGCCGCTAAGGGCTGTACTTGCCGAAGTCTTCAGGATCGAGGTTCTCGAGGTAGCGGCGCAGCTCTTCGGCCCGCTCCGCCTCGGACTTCTCCGGCTGCGTCTGGTGCTCGAGCAGGCGGTCATCCACGAAGATGGGAGCCTTGCAGCGCAGCGCCACGGCGATGGAATCGGAGGGGCGGGCGTCCACCGAGAGGACCTCCGGCGGGCGTTCGACGATGAGGTTGGCGAAGAAGGTGTTGTCGCGCAGGTCGGCGATGACGACGCGCGTCACCCGCGCCTTGAGGCCCTCGATCAGGGTGGCCACCAGGTCGTGGGTGAGCGGCCGCTGGAAGCGCTGGCCGGCCAGTTCGCGGGCGATGGCCTGCGCCTCGTTGGCCCCGATCCAGATGGGCAGGACGCGGTCGCCCTCGGCCTCCTTGAGGACGACGACGTGGCTCTTCACCCTGGGATCGAAGGCGAGCCCGCTGACCTTGACTTCCACCACCATCCGGGTCGGACCTCCCGTGCGCTGAGCGGCCCGTCGCGGCGGCCGCGGGCAGCGGGGCGCCACCCTCGGGGTGGCGGCCCCGCGCGGCGGCTCAGCGCTTCTCGACGCCCCCGGGGAGCGGGGTCGTGGGCGTCCGCTTCACGCCGCCCGGCAACTCGAAGCTCGGCACGGCGTCGGAGCGCATGTTGTCGAGCATCCACTGAGCCGAGTTCTTGAGCTCGCTCTTGGGATAGTCGCTCAGCAGCTTCCGGAACGCCGCCTCGGCTTTATCGTAGTCCTTCTTCTCTTCCGAGTAAATGAAACCAACCATGAACTGGGCCTGCGGCGCCTGCTCGCTCTGCGGGTAGAGCGCCACCACCTGCTCGTAGCCGGCGATGCGCCCGTCGGCGTCGGGCGCGTCCTGCGCCTCGCGGAACAGCTCGGCCGCGGTCTTGCGCCCGTGCAGGAACGAGTCTACCGCCGCCTGGTTCCAGCGGAAGCCCGCCTCGGCCTTCTGCTTCTCGAGCTGCTCGCGGTAGTAGTCCTCCTGCGACTGCCGCGAGAGCATCTGCACGAGGCGCGGGCGCACGTTCTCCAGCGGCTGCGGCGCCGGCGGGATGGTGTCCCGGACCTCGAGCACGTGCCAGCCGACGGTGGACTGCACCGGGCCCACCGGCACGTGCAGCGCCGCCGCGAAAGCGGTCTCGGCCAGCGCCGGCTGGCGCCCGAGCTCGCCGAACGGGCCCAGCCGCTCGACGCGGCCGAGGTCGCCGCCGTTGTCCTTGGTGGCGGCGTCCAGCGAGGCCTTCTTGGCCAGGCCGGCGAAGTCGGCGCCCTTCTTGAGCTGCGCCAGCGCGTCCTTGGCCTCCTTCTCGGTCCCCACCTGGATGTGCCGGACCTGGCGCGCCGGCGGCATCATGAACTGCGGCTCGGTCTGGTGCGCCTCGTAGTAGGCCGCGATCACCGAGTCGCTCGGCGCCGGCGCGGTCTGCATGACCTCGGTGAGATAGGCCCGCACCACGAGGTTCATGCGGCTCTGCTCGACCTGCCGCTTGATCTCGGGGCGCTCGGCCACGCCGGCCTTCTCGGCGGCCAGCGTCCACACGTTCTCCTCCACCATGCGGTCGAGCAGCTGCTTCTTGCCCTCGGCGGTGGAGAACTGCTGCCGGTACTGCGGCGACAGCTCGGAGAGGCGGTTCTCCAGGTCGGTCTTGGTGATGGGCTGGCCCGCCACCCAGGCGAGCACCTCCGCCGGGTCGACGGCCGCGGCCGCCGGCTTGCCCTTGCTGTCCTTCTTCTCCTTGGCCGCGGCCCCCGACGCGCCCGCCACCAGCGCCAGAGCCACCAGCCAGACCAGGACCCGCGCGCCGCGCCTCACTGCGGCACCACTTCGACGGTGACGGTGGCGCCCACGCCGCCGTGCAGCCGGATGGCGACCTCGTGCACGCCGAGGCTCTTGATGTGCTCCTCGAGGTGCACCTGGCGGCGCTCCACCGCGAAGCCCCGCTTGGCGAGCGCGTCGCAGACGTCCGCCGGCGACACCGAACCGAAGAGCACACCCTCCTCGCCGGCCAGCGCCGGGATGGTCAGGTGCACGCCCGTCAGCCGCGCCGCCAACGCCTCGGCCGCGGCGTGCAGCTTGGCGTCGCGGGTCTCGCGCTGCTTGGCCAGCGTCTTGAAGAGGTTGCCCGTGTTGCCGGTCGCCGCGATGGCGAGCTTGCGCGGCAGGAGATAGTTGCGGGCGTAGCCCGGCGACACCTTGACGGTGGCGCCGCGGGTGCCGAGCCCGGTCACTTCTTCGAGCAGGATGACTTCCACGATTCGCTCTCCTTGTCTGTCTCGAGGCCGTCGCGGCGCGCCGTGCGCCGCGCGCCTCAGGCCCCGCGCTCTTCCCCGCCGGAATCCGCCGCGCGGCGGCGCAGGTCGAACCAGATGTCGGCCAGGCCGAGACCGGTGGAGGTCACGACGAAGACCGGCAGGGCGAAAAACGTCACGAACAGGAACAGGATCCAGATCATGCCGGCCGGAAACCCGCGGGCCAGCATGGCGAAATCGATGACCGCCATTCCCTGCAGGCAGTAGCCCAGCCCCACGCACAGGGTAAGGTTGACGCCGGCCGGCAGCAGCTCGGGCCGGCGCAGGGCCACGAAGCCCAGCCCCAGGAGGAACAGCCAGACCGCGCCTTCGGGTAGCCGGAACAGCAGGAACGGCTCGCCGGGGGCGAGCGGCCGCCCCATGGCGCGGGCCGCGCGGCGGGCGAGCAGCGTGGCCAGCGCCACCAGCAGCGCCGCCCACACGAAGAGCACCGTCGGCATCAGGTGGCGCATCACCCACGCCATCGCCTGGCTCGCCTGCTGCACCTGCTTGGCCAGCTCGCCGAGGCTGCCGCCCTGGATGCCGAGACTCTCGTAATTGCGGAACGCCTCCTCGCCGAGACGGCCGACCCCGGCCGCCGCCGCGCTCACCGCCGGCTCGTACAGGCTGGAGAACGGGAAGGCCAGCGTCAGGCCCACCAGCGGCAGCATGCTCCACAGGCCCCGGGCCAGCGGCAGGGCTTCGCGCCGCGCCAACCCGAAGAGCGTCGCCGCGGCCACCGCCCCCACCAGCACCCAGCCCCACACCGAGGGCACCTCGGGACGCGCCAGCATGTAGCCGACGGCCGCCGCCGGCGCCAGCCACCCGAGCCGCCAGCGGTGCAGGTTGGCGAGGTACCCCGCCGCGCCCAGCGCCGGCACCAGGATCCACAGCTGGCTCCAGGGGGACGGCGTCTCCAGCGCTCCCGCCGCCATCAGGAGCAGCGGCAGCGCCAGGGCCAGCGGGCGGAGGCGGCCGTCGGGCCGCGCGGCCGCCGGGGTCGCGGGGACGGACACGGCTACCGGTACGAGTCGCTCGTGAAGGGCACCATGGCCAGCACGCGCGCCCGCTTGACGGCGAGCGTCAGCTGCTTCTGGTGGCCGGCACAGTTGCCCGAGATGCGACGCGGGACGATCTTGCCCCGGTCGGTCATGAAACGGAGCAGGCGCTTGTCGTCTTTGTAGTCGATGTAGGGCACCTTCTCCATGCACAGCTTGCAGAACTTCTTCTTGCTGGCCCCGCGGGGCTCGCGAGTGCGCGCCACTGCTCCTCCTCCTTTGCCTGCTAGTCCTCTTCCGGAAGCTCCGGGAACAGCTCGCCTTCTTCGGCCTCCACGCGTCCCGACGCGGGCCGGCCCTCGAACGGAGCCGCATCGTCGGGCTCCTCGCCCGCCTCCGGCTCGCGCTCGAGGAACTGCACCTGGTCGGCGCGGATCTCGATGAGGCTGTGCGTGCGTCCGTCCTTGCCGCGGTAGCGGCGGTCCTGCAACCGGCCTTCGACGTACAGCGCGCTGCCCTTGTGCAGATGCTGGCCGCAGCGCTCGGCCAAGCGCCCCGAGGCCAGCACCCCGATGAAGCCGGGGATCTCCTGCCAGCCGCCGTCCTCGCCCTTCACCCAGCGGTTGAAGGCCACGGTGAAGGTCACCACCGGCGTGCCGTCGGGCGCGTAGCGCACCGTCAGGTCACGGGTGGCGCGCCCTGAGAGCTGCGCCCGGTTGACGCGTACTAGCCGGACTTCACCCACGCTGCCTCGCTCCTGCGGCCCCGCCCGCGCCGGGCGGCCCGCCGCCCGGGATCAGTACGCGTTGTCGTGGCTCCCGCGCCGGCGGCGCGGCCCCTCGTCATCGCCCTCGTCACGGAAGCGCGGCCCGCGGTGGAAGCCCCGGCCCTCGCCGCCGGCGCCCTCCTCGCCCTCCTCGGGTGGGGGCGCGGCGGCCATCTGCTTGAGCATCTCCTTGTAGCGCGGATCGACGACCACGGTGAGGGCGCGCAGCACCGACTCGTTGATGCGCAGGCGGCGCTCCAGCTCCTTCACCGCCGGACCCTCGGCGTGGTAGCGCAGCAGCGTGTACACGCCGTCGCGCTTGCGGCCGATCTCGTACGCCAGGCGCCGGCGGCCCCAGCGCTCCACCTCGTCCACCGTGCCGCCGTTGTCGCGGATCAACGCCGCGGCGCGCTCGACCTCCTCGTTCACCCGGGACTCCTCGAGCCCCGGGTCGAGGATGAACACCGTCTCGTACTCCCGCTGGTTCTCGATCACGGACCCACCTCCCTGACCCTGCGATTGAAGCGGTTCATCGCCGCGAGGATGCCCTCGCGCAGCCACGTCTCCACCGCGTCCGCGGCGCGTTCGAGCGCCTCACGGACGCAATCCTCGTCGTGCTCGTCGAAGTCCGAGAGCACGTGCTCCACCAGTTCCCCGCCGACCGCACGCCCGACGCCGAGGCGCAGCCGGGCGTAGTCGGCGGTGCCGAAGAACTCCTGCACCGACGCCAGCCCGCGGTGCCCGCCGGTGGACCCCCGCGAGCGCAGCCGCAGGTGGCCGACCGGCAGGTAGATGTCGTCGCACGCCACCAGCGTCTGCGCCGCCGCCGGCCGTTCGCCGGTGGCGGCCGCGAAAGCGGCCAGGGCCTCGCCGCTGCGGTTCATGTACGCCTGCGGCGCGATCAGCGTCACCGCGGGCGCCGGACCGTCGGCCAGGGCGCGATAGGCGTGGAAGGTCCGCTGGCGGGCGAACGGCTCGGCCCGCCAGCGCTCCACCAGAGCGCGCACCAGCGCGTGGCCGACGTTGTGCCGCGTGCCCACGTAGCGGCGGCCCGGATTGCCCAGGCCGACCACCCACACCTACTTGGCCTCCTCCTCGGCCTTCTCCTCGCCTTCCTCCTTGCCCTTGCCGATGACCTCGGGCTCCTCGGCCGACGGCACCGCCGCCACCTCCGCCACCGGCGCCTCATACACGGTCGGCGGCACCACGGTGGCCACCGTCTGGTCGGGGTCGGTGAGGATGACGACGCCCTCCGGCTGCAGGTCGCGCACGTGCACGGAGTCGCCGATGCCGAGCTGGCTCACGTCGACGTCGATCGAACCCGGGATGGTGGTGGCCAGACACTCCACCTCCACAGCGCGGATGATGGTCTCCAGGATGCCGCCGGCGTCCTTCACCCCGATCGGCGTACCCACCAGGTGCACGTTGACCTCGACGCGCACCTTCTCGGTGAGCGAGACCTCCTGGAAGTCCAGGTGCAGGATCTCGTGCGTCAGCGGGTCGCGCTGCACTCCGCGCACGAGCGCGGTCCTCTCGCCGCCGTCCAGCTTGAGCGACACGATCATGTTGCCGCCCTCCATCTGGCGCACGGCGTTGATGAAATCGCGGGTCTCCACGGCCACCGACAGGGCGGCGTGGCCGTGCCCGTAGAGGATGGCGGGGATGCGGCCGGCGCGGCGCGCCTGGCGGGCCGGTCCCTTGCCGGAGCGCTCGCGCAGCGAGCCGGTAAGCGGCACGATGGCCATCGAAGCAAACCTCCTCGGATCCTGGTTGGAACTCGATCCCGCGCTCCGCGCCGGCAAGCGCCGGGTTGGGCACGGTCGAAAAGCGGATCGGACGCGCTCCGGGGTACGGAACGTGGCTCCCCGGCGCAAGCCCGGGAGCAGGGACGCGCCCCGCCTTGCGGCGGGCGATCCCCGACCTACCTTCGGACTCGCGAACCCTGCCCGGTGACCGCCCTCAGCGGTTCTCCGGGCCGCAAGGGCCCGCGCCGCCGGAGAGCTTATCCGGCGAGGTGGAAAACATAGCCGGTCTGCCGCCGGATGGCAACCCCGGCCGGGGCCCGGACGGGGACCCTTCCGGACGCGGCCCTAGATGAACAGCGTCGACAGCGAGCGCTCGTCGTGGATGCGGCGGATGGCCTCGGCCAGCAGCGCCGCCACCGACAGCACCTTGAACTTGGGGCCGCTCGCCTCGCTCGACAGCGGCACCGTGTCGCTGACCACCAGCTCGCAGATCGCCGACTTGCGGATGCGCTCGGCGGCTCCCGGCACCAGCACGCCGTGGGTCGCCCCGGCGTAGACGTCGCGCGCCCCCATCTCCTTGAGGGCCTCCGCCGCCCGGGTCAGGGTGCGCGCCGTGGTCACCATGTCGTCGAAGAGCAGGGCGTTCTTGCCCTGCACCTCGCCGATCAGGTTCATGACCTCGACCGAGTCTGGCTGCGGCCGCCGTTTGTCCACCAGCGCCAGGTCGGCCCCCAGGCGCTTGGCGTATGCGCGCGCCATCTTCACCGAGCCGATGTCCGGCGCCACCACCACCAGGTCGGGGATCGCCTGCTGCTTGAAGTACTCGATGAACACCGGCGCGGCGTAGAGATGGTCGAAGGGGATGTCGAAGAAGCCCTGGATCTGCGGCGCGTGCAGATCCATGGTCAGCATGCGGTCGGCGCCCGCGGCGGTGATGAGGTTGGCCATCAGCTTGGCGGTGATCGGCACGCGCGGCTGGTCCTTGCGGTCCTGGCGCGCGTAGCCGAAGTACGGCACCACCGCCGTGACCCGCCGCGCCGAGGCGCGCCGCACGGCGTCGAGCATGATGAACAGCTCGAGCATGTTGGAGGCCGGCGGGCAGGTGGGCTGGATGACGAAGACGTCGAGGCCGCGGATGTTCTCGTTGATCCGCACCTGCACCTCGCCGTCCTCGAAGTGCGCCACCTCGCAGTCGCCGACGCGGCAGCGCAGGTGCGCCGCGATGGCGCGGGCCAGCGCCGGGTGGGCGTTGCCGGTGAGCAGCGTGCAGCCTTCGACGCGCGGGACGTCGTCGCGTAGCTGGTCCGCGGCCGACGGCTCGTCGAGGCCCGGCGCCTCGTCGGGCTCGCGCATCAGCGAGTCGAGCGGATCCTTGCGGCCGGGGGGCGGGGGCGTGCGACCGGTCGACGCGGAAACCATCGGGGCACCTCAGCGGGAAAGAGGTCCGGACGGAGCGCCGGGCGGCGGCGCCGCGGGGCGCGGGCTTGGCTGGGGAGCCAGGACTCGAACCTGGATAGCCGGTTCCAAAGACCGGAGCGCTGCCTTTGCGCCACTCCCCAACGCGACGACTACGGCCAAACTATCGGGCGCCTCGTGCGGGTGTCAATGCGCCGCTTCGGGTGTCCGCCGGAGCGCAACAAGACAAACAAAACGGACAGGACCTGCGTCCTGTCCGACACCCCTCCCTGCCGCCGACCGGCGGCCGGACCTCCGGCGCTGCCGGCTTTGCGGTGCCCCGGCCCCCGACGGGTGGAGCCGCGCACCGCTGCCGGAGCGGTATGGCCTCCTAGTGAGCCCCCACAAGTTGCGGCGCCTTGGCGCGCTCGACCTCCTTGCGGTACTCGCTGATGACCACGTCCTCCACGTACTCGCGCATGTCCTGCGTGATGGGATGGGCGATGTCCTGGTGCTTTCCGTCCGGTCGCTTGCGGCTCGGCATGGCCACGAACATCCGATTGCTGTTGCCCTCGATCACCTTGAGTCCCCGGATGACGAACTGGTCATCGAGCGTGATGCTCGCGAAGGCCTTCAGCTTGGCGTCCTCGCGCAATGACACCCGGACTTCCGTGATCTTGATGCGCATCTGTGGTCACCACCCTGTGGGCCGGCCTAGCCGGCCCCCGTGCCACACGGGCACTTCGCTTGGGGGAAGGTGCACGACACGCCCGCTTCCCTGCGGACTGGGCGCTACCGGCACCAGAGCGATCCGACCCGAGTGAATCTAGCTTGGACGACTGCGAGCGAGCGGCGGCGCGGCCGGGGGGCAGCGCCCGGAGATCTTCTCCCCGGCGGCAGCACGGCGAAGACGGCAGAGCCGCTTCCCGACAGCCGGGGAATCCCCACGCCCAACTCGCGCAGCAGCGACGTTGCTGCACGAATGCCGGGGTAGTGGCTAGCGATCACCTCCTCGAAATCGTTGCGCAGCAAAGACCTGGCACCCAGACTCACGGTACGATGAGTCGAGCGTGGGGAAATCTTACGGGCGCGTTCAGAGAGTGTCAAATCTTTTGCGAGGGGCCGGGGCCGGCGGGAGTCGTCCAGCAGGCGGTAGGCCAGCGCCGTCGGGACGCCGGTGGCCGGCAAGGCCAGCACGACACGCCGCAGGTCCGACACCGGCAGGCGGCGCAGCCTCTCCCCCCGACCCGTGGCCCGGGCCCGCCCCCCCGCCACGAAGAAGGCGCAGTCGCTGCCCAGGGCGCCCGCCAGCCGGCGCATCCCCCGTGGGTCGGAGCGCAGCCCCCAGAGCTTGGACAGCAGCCGCAGCGCCGCCGCCGCGTCGCTCGACCCCCCGCCCAGCCCGCTGCCCGCCGGCACGCGCTTGACCAGGACGACCTCCGCCCCGCGCCGCTCACCGGCAGCCTCGCGCAGTTGCCGCGCGGCGCGCCGGACCAGGTTCGACGCGCCGGCCCCGACCGGCAGGCCGAGGCGGCGCGCCGGACCCCGCCGCACGACGCGTAGCCGTAGGCCCCGCGCGCGGGGACGCGCGTACAGCGTGTCGGCGAAGTCGATGGTCTGCAAGACGGTGGCGATGTCGTGGAAGCCGTCCGGCCGCCGCGGCCCGACGGCCAGGCCGAGGTTGACCTTGCAGTAGGCGTGCAGGCCGAGCGGGAAACCGGGCGGGGCCGGCTCGGCGAGGAACCGCCGAGCCGCGATCACCGCCGCGCCCCGGGCAGCGGTCAGCGCGTGTAGAGGACGAGGCTGACGGTGGCCGCCCACAGCGCCACGTTCACCAGCAGGGGCACGTCGCGCACCAGGACCTGCGAGGGATCCTCACCCCGGTCCCGCACGCGCACCAGCCACAGGTAGCGGAAGAGCCCGTAAGCCACGAACGGGACGGTGTAGAGGAGCCCCTGCGAGTGGAACTTCGCCACCGTCGCCGGCCAGATCGTGTAGATGGCGTAGGCCACCAGCGTGGTCCCCGCACACAGCGTGGTGAGGGCGTCGAGCAGCTCGACCGTGTACTGGCTCAACACGGCGCGCTGCGCGAGCGCGCGGTCGGAGTGCACGACGATCTCCTGGCGTCGCTTGCCGAAGCCCAGGAAGAGGGCGAGGAAGAAGGTGCAGACCAGGAGCCAGGGGGAGAGCGCCACGCCCGCATCGACCGGGCGGATCAGCTCGACGCCGGCGATGGCCCGCAACACGAAGCCCAGGGCGATGAAGATCACGTCCAGCAGCACGACCCCCTTGAGGACGATCGTGTACAGCAGGTTCACCGCCAGGAAAGCGGCCGCGACCAGCGCGAAGCCGGGTCCCAGGGCGGCGGCGATGCCGCCGGCGGCGGCGAGCAGCACGACCAGGCCGCCGAAAGCGTAGCCGACGGACAGGCTCCCAGAGGCCAGCGGCCGCAGCCGCTTCGCCGGGTGGAGCCGGTCCGCCTCGAGGTCCTTGAGGTCGTTGATGACATACGCCGCCCCCGAGAGCAGGCAGAAGCAGAGAAACCCGGCGGCGCTGCGCCAGGCGACCTCCGAGAGCAGCAGGTTGTGCGAGAACAGCGCCCCGGCGAAGAGCAGGCCGTTCTTGGTCCACTGCGCCGGCCGGATCGCCTTGAGGAAGCTCCCCATCTGCTTCACGGCGTGCCCCGCCCCGGCGTCCCGGCGGCCCCCCCGGGGAACAACTCCGCCTCGGCCAGCGCGCAGATGGCGTGCGCCAGGGTGATGTGCGCCTGCTGGATATGCGGCGTGACGTCCGACGGCACGACGAGCGCGTGGTCGCAGGTCGCCGCCCACTCACGGCCCGACTCGCCGACCAGGGCCACCGTGGTGACGCCGTGGCCGCGCGCCCACTCCACGGCCAGCCGCACGTTGGGGGAGCGGCCGCTGGTGGTGAAGACCATGAGCACGTCGCCGGGACGCGCCAGTCCCTCCAGCTGCCGCACGAAGACCTCCGCGAAGGAGAAGTCGTTGGCGATGGCGGTGAGCGCCGAGCTGTTGGTGGTGAGGGCGAGGGCGGCGAGACCGGGGCGCACGAGGAAGAACTTGCCCGCCAGCTCGGCCGCCACGTGCTGGGCGTCGGCGGCGCTGCCGCCGTTGCCGCAGGTGTAGAGCGCGCCGCCGTGGCAAAGCGTATCGGCCAGCAGCGCGGCTGCCTGGGCCACACGGGCTGCCTCGGTCCCGGCGATGGCGCGCTGCACCGCTACGGCCGCGTCGAGGAAGCGCGCCGCCCCGCTCTCCATCCGGGCAGCTGTCGCCGCGACGACGGCGGCCCGGGCGGGGTCGGCGACGAGGCTCGCGGGGGCGACGCTGCGGCGCTGCGGGCTCTGCTCCACGGCTTCTCCTGGTCGGTTCGACGCCTTCCGCGACCCGCTCTCCCGCCTACGAAACGGGGGCCGGCCGCAGCTTCAGGTAGCGGGCCAGCGACTCGTGCCAGGGCGGCAGCGGCGTGCCGAGTATCGCGTTTGCCGCCGTGTTGTCCAGCACGGAGTAGGCGGGCCGCCGGGCCGGGCGCGGGTAGCGATCCGATTTCACCGCGGCCAGGGGCACGCGCCGGCCTTCCAGCCGCAGGATCTCGGCGGCCTGCTCGTAGCGCGAGCACTCCCCCTGGTTGGTGACGTGCAGCACGCCGGTGTGGCCGCCGAGGCCGAGGGTGACCAGCGCCGGCGCCAGATCGAAGGTGAAGGTCGGCGTGCCGCGCTGGTCGTCCACGACCTCCAGGGGGAGCCCGCGGGCGGCCCGCTCGCGCACCGCCTCCACGAAGTTGCGGCCGTGCACGCCCACCAGCCAGGCGGTGCGCACGATGAGCCAGCGGGCGCAGCGCGCCTGTACCGCGCGCTCGCCCGCCAGCTTGGTGCGCCCGTAGACGCTGAGCGGGCTGACCGGGGCGCCGGGCGGGATGGGCACCCTGGCCGTGCCGTCGAAGACGTAGTCCGTGCTGACGAAGACGAGCAGCGCGCCGTGGCGGGCGGCCAGGTCCGCCAGATTGGCCGCCGCCGTGACGTTGTCGCGCTCGGCCTGCACCGGGTCGAGCTCGCAGCCGTCGACGTCGGTCATCGCCGCCAGGTCGTAGATGAGATCGGGCGCGAAGCCGGCCAGCGCGCTCTCGAGCGCGGCGGCCTCCGCCAGGTCCACCTCGGGGCGGTCGAGGACGCGCACCGCGTGGCCGCCGGGCAGCGCCGCGAGCCGCGGCACCAGGTCGCGTCCCAGCATGCCCCCCCCGCCGGCGACGGCGATGCGCACCCGCGCTAGCCCCCCAGCTCGACCCGGCTCGAGTCGCCCACCATGAGCCGGTGGGCGCGCGGCCGCGCCGGGCTGGCGGTGACCGTCACGTCGCGGCCGATGAGGCTCGACTCGAGGCGCACCGGGACGTCGGTCAGGCGGGAGCGCTCCAGCACGATGGAATGTTCGATCTCGGCGCGCTCCACCGTGCAGCCGTCGGCGATGGCCGTGAACGGGCCGATGTAGCAGTCGGCCAGGCGGCAGTTGGCGCCGATCACCAGCGGCCCGCGCAGCCGGCTGCGCTCCACCACCGTGCCCTCGCCGACGCTGACCGTGCCCTCGACCAGCGTCTCGTGGTCCACGCTGCCCCGCACCGAGCCCGAGAGGCCGGAGAGCACGATGCGGTTGGCCTCCAGCAGGTCCTCGATCTTGCCGGTGTCCTTCCACCAGCCGGTGATGACGTGCGAGCGCACGCGCTTGCCGCGGTCGATGAGGTTCTGGATGGCGTCGGTGATCTCCAGCTCGCCGCGCGCCGACGGCCGGATGGCGTCCACCGAGTCGAAGATGCAGGGCGTGAACATGTAGACGCCGACCAGCGCCAGATCGGAGCGCGGCTGCTTGGGCTTCTCCTCGAGGCGCACCACGCGGTCGCCGGCCAGCTCGGCGACGCCGAAATCCTGCGGGTTGCGCACCGCGGCGAGCAGGATCTGGGCGTCGGGGCGCTCCGCCTCGAACTCCTCGACGAAGCGGCGGATCCCGTCCTTGATGAGGTTGTCGCCGAGGAACATCACGAACGGCGAGTCGCCGAGGAAGGGCTGCGCCGTCTTGACCGCGTGGGCGAGGCCGAGCGGCGCCTCCTGCGGCAGATACTCGACGCGCAGGCCGAAGCGGGAGCCGTCGCCGACCGCGGCGAGGATCTCGGCCGCGCTCGTGCCCTCGCGGTCCGTCGGGCCGGCGACGATCATGCCGACGTCGCGGATGCCGGCGTCGCGGATCGCCTCGAGCCCGTAGTAGAGGATGGGCTTGTTGGCCACCGGGACGAGCTGCTTGGCGCTCGTGTGCGTGATCGGCCGCAGCCGCGTGCCTTTGCCTCCCGCCAAAACCAGGGCTTTCACGAGACTCCCCCTTTCCCGCCCAGCATGCTCTCCAGCACGCCCCAGGTCTCGGCCACCGCCTGCTCGAGCGGCATGTCGAGCTTGCCGCCCACCTGCGCCGAGCCGTCCTTGCCGCCGCCGCGCACGCCCAGCTTCTCGCCCAGGGCCTGGGCGATCGCCCCCGCCTTCACCCCGGCCTTCACCACGTCGGGGGTCACGACGATCTGCGCGGCGTAGCGGTCGCCGACCACCGCCCACAGCACGCCGGCGCCGCGCTCCAGGGCGGCCGCCAGGCGGTCCCCGGCCTCGCGCAACGCCGGAGCGTCGGCGGCGGTCACCGCCCCGGCGACGTAGCGGCCGCGCGCCGCCGCGCGCGCCGCGCCCGCCAGCGCGCCGATCTCGCGCTCCGCCTGTCCCGCCTGGCTCTGCGTCTTCTTGCTGCGCAGCTCCTGGATCTCGCGCAGCAGCCCCTCGACGCGCGGTCCGAGGTCGTCCACCCGCGCGCTCAGCATCCGCGCCAGCTCGCCGGTGCGCTCCTCGAGCACCCGGAAGCGGTCGATCAGGTTGCCGCCGGTGGCCGCCTCGACGCGGCGGGTGCCGGCCGCGATCGAGCTGTCCGAGAGGACCTTGAACAGCCCGATGTCGCCGGTGCGCGCCACGTGCGTGCCGCCGCACAGCTCCGCCGACACCCACGGCACCCGCACCGAGCGCACGACGCTCGGATAGCGCTCGCCGAAGAAGGCGATGACGCCCTCGGCCAGCGCCTCTTCCATCGACGACCACTTCACCGCCACCTCGAGGTTGGCGAGCACGGCGCGGTTGACGTCGGCCTCGATGCGCCGCAGCTCCTCGGGGGTCGGCGCCTGGAAGTGCGAGTAGTCGAAGCGCAGGCGGTCGGGCCCCACCACCGAGCCGGCCTGCTGCACGTGCGTGCCCAGCACGCGGCGCAGGGCGGCGTGCAACAGGTGCGTGGCGGTGTGGTTGCGCATGGTGGCGGCGCGCCGCTCGGCGTCCACCTCGGCGCGCACCTCGGCCACCGGCAGCGCGCCCGCGAGCACCCGCACCCGGTGGACGACGGGTGAGTCGTGGTCGGCGCGGCGCACGTCGACGAGCTCGGCCGCGAAGCCGCCGCCGACCAGCTTGCCGGTGTCGGCCACCTGGCCGCCGCTCTCCGGGTAGCACGGCGTGGTCTCCAGGATGAGCTCGGCGAGGTCGGGCCCGAGGTCGGGCCGCGGCCGCCACCGGCGCACCGCCGAGACCGCCGCGGTCGTCTCCCAGCCGACGAACTCGGAGTCGGGCCCCTCGCTCACGACTTGCCATTCGGGACCTTCCTCAGCCTCTCCGCCCTGGCTCTTGAACCGCGAAGCGCCGCGCGCCCGCTGGCGCTGTTCCTGCATGGCGCGCTCGTAGCCCTCGCGGTCGATCGCCAGGCCGCGTTCGCCCGCCATCTCCTCGGTGAGATCCACGAGGAAACCGTAGGTGTCGTGCAGGAGGAAGACGTCTTCGCCGCGCAACGCCGCGCCGCCACGCTTGCCGGCCTCCGCCACCAGCTCCTCGAAGCGCGCCAGCCCCTGCTCGAAGGTGCGCCAGAACGCCTCCTCCTCGCGGCGGATGACGCCGTGCACGCGCCGCTCGGCGGCGCGCAGCTCGGGGTAGCCGGCCGCGAAGTGCTCGATGACCTGGGCCGACGCCTCGTCGAGGAAGGGCTCGTGGAAGCCGAGCTGGCGGCCCTTGAGCGCGGCGCGCCGCAGCAGACGGCGCAGCACGTAGCCGCGCCCCTCGTTGCCGGGGGCGATGCCCTCGGCGAGCGCGAAGGTCAGCGCGCGGGCGTGGTCGGCGATGATGCACAGGGCCACGGCCTGGGGGTTGCCGGGATCGCCCAGCCGCGGCAACTCGCGCAGGCCGGCGCGGCGCGCGATCAGCTCGACCACGGGGTGGAAGAGGTCGGTGTCGAAGATGGAGCGCTTGCCCTGGACGATGAGCGCCAGGCGCTCGAGCCCCATGCCGGTATCGATGCCCGGCTTGGGCAGCGGCTCCAGCTTCCCCCCCGGCTGCGCGTCGTACTGCGGGAACACCAGGTTCCAGAACTCCATGTAGCGGTCGCAGTCGCTGCCCGTCCGGCACGAGCCGTCGCAAGTGCACGCCTCGGGGCCGAGGTCGTAGTAGATCTCCGAGCACGGCCCGCAGGCGCCGGTGCCGCCGGCCGGGCCCCAGAAGTTGTCCGCCCGGCCGAGGGCCACGATACGCGCGTCCGGGACTCCGGCGCGGCGCCACAGGTTGCGCGCCTCCTCGTCCGCCGGCAGCCCGCCCTCGCCGTTGAAGACCGACACCGACAGCCGCTCGACCGGCAGCTCGAGCGTGCCGGCGCAGAACTCCCACGCCCACTGGATCGCCTCGGCCTTGAAGTAGTCGCCGAAGGAGAAGTTGCCCAGCATCTCGAAGAAGGTGTCGTGGCGCGGCGTCTGCCCGACGCGGTCGAGGTCCGAGAGCCGCAGGCACTTCTGCACCGAGACGGCGCGCGAGTAGGGAGCGGCCGCCCCGCCCTGGTAGTAGGGCTTGAACTGCACCATGCCGGCGGTGGTGAACAGCAGCGTCGGATCGCCCAGCGGCACCAGCGGCGAGGACGGCACGGCGGTGTGCCCGCGGGCGGCGAAGAACTCCCGGAACAGTCGGCGCAGGTCGTTGGCAGTTTGCATCATCGTCGGAATATACCACGGCGGCCGGCTCAGCCGCCGCCGACGCCACCCCCGCCGCCGCCACCCCCGCCGACGTCACCGCGGCGGGCGCCGTCCTCGCCGCGCGGCTCGGCCAGCACTTCGGCCACCGTGTCGTAATCGAAGCCGCGCCGCGCCAGCGCGGCGGCCAGGCGCTGGCGACGCACGCGCGGCTCCAGGGCGGCGTACCGGCGGCTGATCTGCGCCAGGGCGCGGCGGGCCCGTTCCACCTCGGAGCGGGGCAACTCCGCCTCGGCGCCGGCCGCCGTCTCCTCGAGGGCCTGATCGATGAGGGGGGCCGGCACGCCGCGCGTCAGGAGCTGGTTGCGCACCACTCGCGCCCCCACCGCCCGCCGCCCCAGCCGCTCGCGCAGGAAGGCGCGCGCGTACTCGAGGTCGTCTACCAGCCCGACCCGCTCCAGCCGGTCGAGCGCCTGGCGCGCGGCCGCCGGCTCGAAGCCGCGCTCGGCCAGCCGGCGCTCCAGCTCGCGGCGGGTGCGCCGGCGCCGCTCGAGGGCTTTGAGCGCGGCTTCGTGGGCGGCGGTGACTGAATCGGACATGGCCAGCCGGCTTTCTCGAGCAGTGACGCGCGCGGCCGAGGGCTTACCTACCGTTTCTGGATGGCCCCCACGCGAAGGAGGGCATCCCCATCCCCTTCTCTGGTCAATTACGGCTCCCTCTTCGGGGGCGAACTCGAACCGGCCCTGCCTGCGAGCCCCGCGGACAGCCCTACCGCTTCGGCCGCACCGCCGGGGCGTTGCGCCCGGCACCCGCGCCCGCCCCGGCCACGGCCGGCTCGCGGACCGTCACCACCACCGCCGGCACCGCCACCGCCGGACGCGCCGGCGCCAGGCCCAGCGCCTCGCGGACCTTGCCCTCCAGCTTGGCGCGCACGTCGGGGTGCTCCTTGAGGTAGAGCCGCGCGTTCTCGCGCCCCTGGCCCAGCCGCTCGTCGCCGAACGACATCCAGGTGCCCAGCTTCTGCACCAGGTCGCGGTCCACGCCGACGTCGAGCAGCTCGCCCTCGCGCGAGATGCCCTCGTTGTAGACGATGTCGAACTCGGCGTCGCGGAACGGCGCGGCCACCTTGTTCTTGACCACCTTCACCTTGGTGCGGTTGCCCACGACCCGGTCGCCGTCCTTGAGCGAGCCGATGCGGCGGATGTCCATGCGCACCGAGGCGTAGAACTTCAGCGCGCGGCCGCCGGCGGTGGTCTCGGGGTTGCCGAAGGTGACGCCGATCTGCATGCGGATCTGATTGATGAAGACCACGGAGGTGCGCGATTTGGAGATGGTGCCGGCGAGCTTGCGCAGCGCCTGCGACATGAGCCGCGCCTGCAGGCCCATGTGCGACTCGCCCATCTCGCCCTCGATCTCGGCGCGCGGCACCAGGGCGGCCACCGAGTCGATGACCACCACGTCGATGGCGCCGGAGCGCACCAGGTGGTCGGCGATCTCGAGCGCCTCCTCGCCGGTGTCCGGCTGCGCCACGTGCAGCTCGTCGATGTTGACCCCGAGCTTGGCGGCGTAGGCGGCGTCGAGGGCGTGCTCGGCGTCGATGAAGACGGCGTTGCCGCCGTTCTTCTGCGCGTTGGCGATGATGGTGAGCGCCAGGGTGGTCTTGCCCGAGGACTCGGGACCGTAGATCTCGATGACGCGCCCGCGCGGCACGCCGCCGACGCCGAGCGCCTGATCGAGGCCCAAGGAGCCGGTGGAGATCACATCCACGGGGACGGTGGCCCTTTCCTGGCCCAGCTTCATGATGGCCCCCTTGCCGAACTGCTTCTCGATCTGCTGGACGGCGATCTCGAGGGCCTTGGACTTCTCCTTGCCGAAAGCGGTGCTGGACGAGGTCGGATTCATCTCTTCTCCTCAGGGGGCGTCCGCGGGGGACACTCCGGGTGATCTCGTTCGCGGCTCACGCGCCGCGCAGAGGATACTCCCCCACCGCCCGGTAGACGGAGCCGCGGGGGTTCAACGTGCTGTGCACCACGGCCAGCGTGCCCACGGTGAAGCGGCCGGGGGCCCGCTCGCCGCTCAGCCGGCCGGCCGCCGCGGCGCCGCCGCGCCCGCCCGGGTCACGCACGCGCCCCACCGTGAGGTGGGCGCGGAACGGCTTGTCGGGCGGCCCGAAACCCTCGCGGCGCAGCGCCTCGTCGAGGCTTCGGGCCAGCAGCTCGAGCGGCTCGCGGCCGCTGTCCAGCCCTACCCATAGCACGCGCGGCCGACGGAAATCCGGGAACGCGCCCGGCGCACCGAGCACCGCCTCGAACGGCGCCAGGCCGATCACCGCCTGGGCAGCCGCCCGGCACGCCGCCTCCACCCGCCCCTCCTCGAGCTCGCCCAGGAAGCGCAGCGTGTAGTGGAGGTTCTCCGGCTTCACCCACGACATGCCGTCGCCCGCCTGCCGCACGCGCTCGACGAGTGCGGCCAGGCCGTCCACCACTTCGTTCGGGGGAAAGACCGCGATGAAGATGCGCAACTCAGTTCGGCCGCGGGGAATCGGGGAGTCCGAGCAGGGCCCGCCGCACCAGGTCGAGGGCCGCCGACACGCTGCGCTCGCGCACCAGCCGGCGCGTCCCCGCCAGATGCAGTTCGCGGTGGCGCTCGCCCTCCGGCGTGACGCACGCGAGGTGCACGGTGCCCACCGGTTTGTCCGGGGTGCCACCCGCGGGCCCGGCGATGCCGGTCACGCCGACGCCCACCTGCACTCCCCTCTTCTTCGCGATTCCTCTCGCCAGGGCGCAGGCCACGGGCCCGCTCACGGCGCCGTGCTTGGCGATCAGCGTCGAGCGCACGCCCGCCAGCCGCTCCTTGGCGGCGTTACTGTAGCACACGACTCCGCTCTCGAAGTAGCGAGAGCTGCCGGAAACGGCGGTCAGCCGGCCGGCCAGCAGCCCGCCGGTGCACGACTCCGCCACGGCGATGCGCCAGCCCCGATCCGCCAGCCGCCGGCCGACCACCGCCTCGAGCGTGTCCTCGCCCTCGGCGTACACATACGGCCCGATGCGCTCGCCGAGCACGGTCCGGGCCAGGTCGCGGGCGGCGACGAGATCCGCCCCCTCGCCGGTCGGCAGCGCGACGCGCAGGTCCACGCCCGGCAGGCCCGGCAGGTAGGCCAGGCCGCAACCCGGCAAGAGCGCCGACACGTCGCCGATGCGCTCGGCCAGCACCGACTCCCAGATGCCCGTGGTGCGCAGCGTCAGGTACTCCACCGGGCCCGCCGCGCGGGCCGCCACCCACGGCGCCAGCCAGCGGCCGGCCATGGCCTCCATCTCCTCGGGCACCCCAGGCAGGACGAAGACCGCCTGCTCGTCCATCTCGATCAAGAGCCCCGGCGCGCTGCCCACGGGGTTGGCCAGCGCCTGGGCGCCGCGCGGTACCAGCGCCTGCTGCTCGTTGTTGGCCGGCATGGGCAGGCGCCCGCCGCGCGCTCCCCAGCGCCGGCGCAGCGCCTCGAGGATTTCCGCGTCGAGCGACAGCGGCCGGTTCAACGCCTGCGCGACGGCCTTGCGCGTGAGGTCGTCCGGGGTGGGGCCGAGGCCGCCGGTGAGCACCACGAGGCGCGAGCGCCTCAGGGCGGCGAGGAGCGCCGCGGCGATGGCGTCGGCCACGTCCGGCACCGTCTGGTGGGACGACACCTTGGCCCCCGACTCCTCCAAGAGCCGCGCCAGCGACGCGAAGTTGGTGTCGAGCGTGCGGCCGGAGAGGACCTCGTTGCCGACCGTGACGACCTCAGCGATCACGCCGTGCCTCCGCTATCCGCCGGCGAGCAGGCGCCCCAGGGCCGGCCCCCAGAGGGCCGCGGCCAGCAGCACCAGCCGGGCGTACACGCCGGCCAGGACATCGTCGGCCACGATACCCCAGCCCCCCGGCAGATCCTGCGACTCGTGCGCCCCGAGCGGCTTCCAGATGTCGAAGAGGCGGAAGAGCAGGAACGCCGCCCCCACCCAAAGGACGGTGCGCGGCACCATCCACAGGGCGATGAGCTGGCCGACGACCTCGTCGATCACGATCGGGTGGGCGTCGTGGCCCAACTGCTTCTCGGCCGCGGTCGCCGTCCACACGGCCAGCGGGGCGACGGCCACGATCAGCAGCGTCTCGGCACCCGCAGACACCGGCCACAGAAGGTAGACCGCGAGCGCCACCAGCGCGCTGGCGAAGGTGGCGGGCGCGACGGGGAAGAAACCGGAGCCGAAGCCGGTGGCGAGGGCGAGAGCGAGCGCGTTCACGCCAGGCAGGATAGCCGAGGCGGAGCGGCGCCGCCAGGCGGGGTGGCGCCGCCAGGTGCGGCGGCGGTTGCCGGGCGCGCCGCATGCGGGCATCCGGCGACTCAGCCCTGGCGATAGACCTCGCGCCGATGCCCCACCTTGAGCACCAGCACCACGAGAATCCGGTCCTGGACCCGGTAGACGATCCGGTAGTCTCCGACTCGCAGGCGGTAGAGCCCTTCGGCCCCCGCCATGGCTCGCGCCCCCGGCGGCCGGGGTTCCTGCGCCAGCGCATCGATGCGCGGCGCCAGGCGCCGCTGCGCGGCCGCCGGCAGGCGGCGGAAGTCCCGTTCGGCCCGGGGAGCGAACTCGATGCGGTACCGGGAACCGGCCACCTAGAGCCCGAGCGAGGTCTTGAGCTTCTCCCAGGAGACGCTGCCCCGGCGCTTGGCCCCGGCCAGCGCCGTCCGGGCATCTTCGAGGTCGATGCGCTCCTCGAGCTTCTCGAGCAGCTCGAGGTCCTCGACCGGCACAATCGCCGCCAGGTTCTTGCCCCGCCGGTGCAGCACGATGCGCTCTCCTCTGTAGGCGACGCGGTTCAGCGTGTCCGAGAAATCGCTCCTGGCTTGGCTGGCCGCAATGCGGGTCATAGGGGCGCCTCCGGTCTGTTACCGTACCAATTGTACATATAGTCTTCTTGTACGATTATCGGCCCGCGGCCGGCAGGGTCAAGGGGTTTTCCGGGTCGCCCGCCGGTGCCGGGCGAGGCAGCGCCGCCGGGCGAGGGGCGAGGCCGCGCCCGGCCCCTCGCCTTTTGCCCCTATTTCACCATCACGGCCCGGGCGACCGACCGCCGCCCGCCGGCCTCGAGGACGACAAAATAGACGCCGGCCGGGACCACGCGGCCCCGGTCGTCGGTCCCGTCCCAGTCCCACTCGTGCCGGCCTGAGGGCAGGTCCGCCATCCCGGGGGCGCGCCGGACGACACGGCCGCTGACGTCGCACAGGCGGACACTTACGGTGCCCCGGCGCTCCAGATCGAAGACGATGCGCCCCCTGCCCCGCAGCGGATTGGGGACGGTCGGCAGCAGGCGGGCGCCGGCCGGCGGCGCCTGGAGTTCGACGGCGGTCCCGGAAAGACACTGCTCATTGGCACTCAGGTGCTGCATGAACATGCTGAGATCTACCGAGCTCACCATCCCGTCGCAGTCCATGTCGGCAGTCGCGTCGGGAAGGCCCAGGCCGAACTTGTCGAGGATGAGCCCGAAATCGGTGGGATTCACCACCAGGTCCCCGTTCTGGTCGCAGGAGGCTACCGGGCGGCGCGCCAGCAGCACGTCCCCCGCCCACACGGTCACCACCGAGTCCGCGGCCGTGCCACCCGCCCGCAGCGGGAAGGTGGCGACGCCCGCCGCGTCGGTGATCGCCGTGAAACGCCGGTGGCCCGACGAGTGGTAGGGCTCGGTCCCTTCGCGGACGCAGAAGTCGATGCTCGGGGCCTCCGAGAAGTCGAGTGCCACCTCCAGGTCCGGCATCGGCGCCCCGTCGCCGTCGCGCACCGTGACGGACGTGGCGAACCGGCCCGCCGGGCAGATGCGCAGGCAGGACACCGTGCTGCTGTCCGGGTCGGCTGTCGGGAGTGGCGGAGGTCCGAACTTGAAGAGATCCGCGCCTGGGCTGTTGTGTCCCACGTAGATGTACCCGGCACGATCCACGGCCACTCCATGTGGTTGGTGGTACCTGCCCTCCAAGATGGTGGATAGGACGTAGATGAGATTGCCGCTCCCGTCGAATTTCTGGACGCGCCAGTTGTTGGTGTCGGCGACGTAGACGTTCGCGAGGCTGTCGACCGCCAGCCCGCGGGGATTATCGAACTGCCCGGGTTGGTCTCCGGGCTCTCCCCACTCCATCAGGAAGTCGCCGTCGTGGTCGAACCTGAGAATGGCCTGCCGCTCCACATCGCTCACGAAGATGTCCCCGGTCGGGCCGGCGGCGATCGCCTCAGGATGCAGCATCTGTCCGGGCTCCGAACCGGGAACCCCGAACCGAGTGATGAAGTCGCCTTCACCGTCCATCACGTACACACAGGTGTCGGCGGCCACGGTCAAATAGACGCGACCGTCCGTGGTGACCTCTACGCCGCCTGGATAGAAGGGCACGAAGAGACTGTCCAGGGGAATGCCCGCCGGATCGTACTTGCGTACCCAGTAGCTGTGCTGCCGCACTGTGTAGATATAGCCCTGCGAGTCCACGGCAAGCCCAAAGATCCACCCCATCTGCACCTGGTGCGCTTCCCAGCAGGCGATCGGGCCGCCCCAGGCATCCGTGAGGTCGAGTGTCGAGCAATAGATGTTCACCGGATTGGACCATGCCGTTACCACGTTCCCCTCGGGCGTGGTCTTCACCCACGCGGGTCCACTCACGGTGAAGCCTCCCGGCACCGTTCCTGGACACGAGCAGTTCCATGACCACGAGCCCACGAGCGGCGGCGGATCCTCCGCCCGGACGGGATTCGGAGAGAAGACGATGAGCGACGTGAGTGCGATGGCCGGTAGATAGCGGATGGATTTCACGGCGGCCTCCTGCTCGAACGCAGGCCCGCGGCGGTGGGCCGGGATCCGGGCGCGGGGCGACCGGGGGGACGGGACTCCCCCACGGGAGGGCGGAGACCGCAAGCCTGCACCGACTGTCAATGCTCGGCATCGGCCGCGTCAACACAATTGCGACTCAGCCGTCGCCCAGCCCGGCAGCGGACCCCGGAGTATGACCAGAATCATGCGCAGGGGATGCGGCCCCCGCCCCCGCTACGCCCCCGGCGCGAACCTCGCCAGCGCCGCGCGGCAGGCCAGGCGCAGCGCCTCCTGCACCCCGCGCCCCTCCACCGCGACGGCTTCGACCTCGGGGACCGCGGGGAAGCCCAGCCGCGCGCGGATCAGGTGCACGGAGAGCGCCTCGCCGAGGTCGCGCTTGTTCATCTGCACGACGCGCGGCGGCGCTTCCGGCCCGGCGGGCAGGAAACCCGGCTCGTCCAGCTCGCGCCACGCCCACACGTTCTCCTCGAGGCGCGGCGGGTCCGAGTCGGCGACGAAGACCACGGCGTCGGCGCCGCGCAGCACGGCGCGGCGGCTCAGCCGGTGTTCGGCCTGGCCGGGGACCGTATAGAGATGGAAGCGCGTGTTGAGGCCCCCCACCTCGCCGAGGTGGAGGGCCATGAAGTCGAAGAAGAGCGTGCGCTCGTCGGCCCCGGCCAGCGACAGGATGGGGCCGCGCTTTTCGGCCGGCAGGCGCTCGTGCAGGCGCAGCAGGTTGGTGGTCTTGCCGCCGCGCGAGGGGCCGGCGTAGACGATCTTGAAGTGGACCTCCCGCGCCGTCGGGTGGATGAAGGCCATGCGCGAGCCTCTCTGCTACGCCCGCGCCGGGCGCCGCGGGGAAACCGTCAGTTCGGCTCTCCGCCCAGCAGGTCGTCGAGGGCCGCCGCGGCGGCGGCCCCGAACTGCGCCGGCACTCCCGCCGGCGCCCCGACCACGAGCGGCTCGGGCAGGGGCAGCGGCTCCGGCCCGGCGGGCCCGGGCGATTCGGCCGCCGCCGGCGCCCCGGCCGCCCACGTCGCCGGCCCCTCCGCCACCCCCAGCTTGGCGAACAGGCCGCGGAACAGGGGATCCAGCTTCTCGATGGCCCGACGCATGCGGTGACGCACCAGGCCCAGGGTGCTGTGCCGATCGAAGACCACGCAGAGCACGAGGCGGTCGGCCACCAGGCTGCTGGCCATGGAACGGTACGTGCCGAGGCACGCCACGCCGTCCACCTGCTTGCCGCCGAACAACCGCATCAGCTCGTCGTTGGCCGCCAGGTCGGCGGCCGCCAGGGAGGCGAAGCTGTGCAGATCGTACTCGACGTCGGGGCCGACGGTCATGACGATGCGTCCGCCGCGGTCCACCAGATGCGCCGCCATGGCCTGGGTCCGCTCCAGCAGCTCGAGGAGGATCCGCTCCACGGTGCGGAAGTCGTTCTCGAGCAGGGACCACTGGTCCTTCATGGACATCCTCCGGGGCTCATGCCCCTGTCTCACGCGCGGGTAGGCCCGCAGCTTGCGGAAAGCGGATCGCAGCCCCTCGCTCGCGGGGCGCGTGACCCTGACGGTGTATCGCCGCCGGCGCGTGCGGGTCAAGGAAAACCGCCGGCGGCGCCGCGGTTTGTGACCCCGAGCCGGCGCGCCGGCTCCGGCGCGGGTCGGCTCGGCCCGCCGCCCGGCTAGACGCTCAGGATCAGCCGCGCCACCGAGAAATAGACCACGATCCCGGTGACGTCCATCAGCGACGCCACCCCCGGCGAGGAGACCACCGCCGGATCGAGGCCCAGCCGCCGGATGAGCAGCGGCAGGAGCCCGCCGATCGTGGCCCCGGCCATCGCCACGGCCGCCACCGCCACGCCCACCGCCAGGGCGATGTCCATCTGGCCGGTGACCCAGACGGCGCGCGCCAGCCCGATGAGGGCCAGGAACGACCCCATGAGCAGCCCCGTCAGCACCTCCCGCAGGGCGACCCGCCCCGCATCGGAGCCCTGCACGTCGCCGAGGGCCAGCCCGCGGGTGATCAGGGTGGCCGATTGCGAGCCCGAGTTGCCCCCGGTCGAGAGGATGAGCGGCAGGAACAGCACCAGCTGCATGGTGCCGCGCATGGTGCTCTCGAAGAACTCGAGGGCCGGGGTGGTGAGCAGCTGGCCGACGAAGATGAGCGCCAGCCAGCCGGCCCGCCGCCGCGCCACCAGCCAGAAGGACGACTGGAAGTAGCCCGACTCGATCGGCGCCACGCCGGCCATCTTCTGGACGTCCTCGGTGGCCTCTTCCACCAGGACGTCCATCACGTCGTCAGCCGTCACGATGCCCAGCAGCCGGTTCTCCGCGTCCACGACCGGCAGCGCGAGGAGGTCGTACTTGCTGATCAGATGAGCGACCTCTTCCTGGTCGGTCTGCACGTTGGCCGAGACGAAATCCGTGCGCATGACCTCGGCCAGCGGCGCTTCCCCCGGCGAGGTGAGCAGGTCGCGCAAGGACAGCAACCCGGCCAGCCGGCCGCTCCCGTTCACCACGTAGAGCGCGTAGATGGTCTCCACGTCCGGGGCGGCGTCGCGCACCCGGTCGAGGGCGGCGGCCACCTTTTCCTCGGGGGGGAAGGCGAGGAAGTCGGGGGTCATGAGCCCGCCGGCCGAGTGCCGCGGATAGGTGAGCAGGCGGCGGGTC
>CAYLSO010000010.1:0-7634 GCA_964386525.1 uncultured bacterium | reverse complement strand
CCGTTCAGCCGCCTCAAGGGGCACGAGGCGAACGTCCTGATCTTCCCCGACCTCGATTCGGCCAACATCACGTACAAGCTGCTGCACCGGCTGGGCGGCGCGGAGCTCATCGGCCCCATCCTCATGGGGATGTCGCGGCCGGTGCAGCTGCTGCAGCCCCAGTCGGACGACCGGGACATCGTCAACGCCACGGCGGTCGCGGTGGTCGAGGGCGCCCTGTGGCTGCGGGGCCCGTTGCGCTAGCCGTCCCGGGACCCGCTGAGGGATTGGCCGGGCGCCCCCCCGTGGGGATGCGCAGGCGGAGGCGCATATGATCAAGCGGTTCGAGCTCGCCGAGGGCGCCCTGGTCCCCGCCGAATCGGAGGACGCCCCCGTCCACCTCTACGTGAACCCCGAGGCGGCCGAGCGGGAGGCGCTGCGCACCCGGTTCGGGCTCGACGAGCACACGCTGTCGTCCGCCCTCGACCCCGACGAGGTGTCGCGCATGGAGGTGACCGCCGACCGCCTCCTGCTCATCTGGAAGCGGCCGACCAACTACTCCGGCAAGGACAACTTCTTCTTCAACGTCGCCTCGGTCGGCATGCTGCTCACCGAGCAGCGGCTGGTGATCATCGTCCTCGAGAACCTGCTGCTGACCGCCGGTCCCCGGCAGACGCCGACGCTGGCGCGCCCGCTCGACGTCCTGCTGGGGCTGCTCCTCAACACCATCCAGCACTACCTGGAGCACCTCAAGGTCATCAAGATGATCGCCCGGGACCTGCAGAAGAAGATCAACACCTCGATGGAGAACAAGCACCTCATCCAGATGTTCAACTTGAGCGAGAGCCTGATCTACTACCTCAACGCCATCAACTCCAACGGGGTGGTGCTGACGCGCCTGCGCAGCCACGCCGAGCGGGCCGGGTTCGCCGCCGCCGACCTGGCCTTCCTCGACGACCTGATCATCGAGAACAACCAGTGCTACAAGCAGGCCGAGATCTACTCGACGGTGTTCTCCGGCCTGATGGACGCGCGCGGCACCCTCGTCAACAACAACATGAACACCCTGCTCAAGAACCTCACGCTCATCAACGTGATCTTCCTGCCGCTCAACCTGCTGGCCAGCATCGGCGGCATGTCCGAGTTCAGCATGATGACCCAGGGGTTCGACTGGCGCGTCTCCTACGCGATGTTCATCGTCGCCATGATCGCCGTCGGCTGGATCACGGCCCAGCTCCTCAGGCGGATCGATTTCGCCGGCGGCGCAGCGCCGCGGCTGGGCGACGGTTCCGGGCGCCGGCGCGAGCGCTGACGCCGGCGGGCGGCGGGATCGGACAAGGGGCGGGGTCGCCGGCGACCCCGCCCCTTCGGCTTTGCCACACGTCCGGCCGCGGCCCCGGCCGGACCGGCGCTATCTGTAGATGACCTTCACCCGGCCCCAGGTCGTGACCGCCGTCGGCACGGTGTCGTCGCGCTGGAGGTTCCCGCGGATCTCTCCTCCGGGGTAGGCGCTCGTGTGGACGTTCACATAGATGCACCCGTTCTTCAGGTCCGCGGCCTGGGCCGCGGTGAGGGCCCACAGGCCGTCCTTGGGGCTGCCGAGGGGCAACGGGAAGACGACCGGCGCGTTTAGCGTCGGGAGGCACGCCGGACCGTGGAAGTGGGCCGCGATCTCCGCTGCGAGCAGGCCGGAGAACGCGATGTGGTACTGGGCGGTCAGCGCGACGTCGTCGAGGATCACGGTCGCGATCCCCGCTCCCGGAGACGCGTTCGGCGGATTCTCCGCGAGACCGGACAAGACGGCGCTGTAGCCCTCGACGGCGGCGAGGGAGACGGCCGGCACGAATGCAAGGCAAAGGGCTGCGGCGAGGAGACAAAGGTAGCGCGAACGCATAGCTGGACTCTCCTTGACGGCCAGTCGAGTGGTGATGGCGACGATCGTGTGACCGGCCGCGGCCCAGCCAGACAGACACCGGAAGGGACTCCGGACCCGACGACTGTGAGCGATGCCCCCCGTCCGGTCAAGGTCTCTGCGGAAACCGGATCCGCCGGCCCCGCGCGCTACCGCCCCACCTCCTTCACCGCGGCCTCGGGATTCCCCTCCCCCGCGTATCCCTCATCTACCAGCTCGCCGGCGAAGTACTGGTGGTACGACGCCAGGTCGAAGTGCCCGTGGCCGCTGGCATTGAAGACGATGGTCTTCGCCTCGCCGCTCACCTGGCAGCGCCGCGCCTCCACCACCGCCGCGTGGATGGCGTGCGCGGTCTCGGGGGCGGGCAGGTGGCCTTCCGTGCGCGCGAACAGCACCGCCGACTCGAAGACGGGGGTCTGCCGGTAGGCCTCGGCCTCGATGAGTCCGAGATCGTAGAGGTGGCACAGGAGCGGCGCCATGCCGTGGTAGCGCAGCCCGCCGGCGTGGATCGGCGGGGGCACGTAGTCGTGGCCGAGGGTGTGCATCTTGAGCAGCGGCGTCAGGCCGGCCGTGTCACCGAAATCGTAACGGTATTCCCCGCGGGTGAGGCTGGGGCAGGCCGCCGGCTCCACGGCCACGATCCGGGTGCGTCTCCCCTCCACGATCTTGTCGCGCACGAAGGGCAGCGCCAGGCCCGCGAAGTTGGAACCGCCGCCCACGCAGCCGATCACCACGTCGGGGTAATCCCCCGCCTTGTCGAGCTGCTTGCGCGCCTCCAGCCCGATCACCGTCTGGTGCAGCAGCACGTGGTTCAGCACGCTGCCGAGCGAGTACTTGGTGTCGGCGCGCGCGGCGGCGTCCTCCACCGCCTCGCTGATGGCGATGCCCAGCGACCCGGGCGAGTCGGGGTCCTGCCGGAGGATCGCCCGGCCGGCGCCGGTCTGGTCGCTCGGGCTCGGCACGCAGCTCGCCCCCCACGACTCCATCAGCATCCGGCGGTAGGGCTTCTGCTCGTAGCTCACCCGCACCATGTAGACCTTGCACTCCATGCCGAACAGGCTGCAGGCGAAGGCCAGCGCGCTGCCCCACTGCCCGGCGCCCGTCTCGGTGGCCAGGCGCCCCACCCCCTCGGCGCGGTTGTAGTAGGCCTGCGGCACCGACGTGTTCGCCTTGTGGCTGCCCGCGGGGCTGACGCCTTCCCACTTGTAGTAGATGCGCGCCGGCGTGCCGAGCGCCTGCTCGAGCCGTCGGGCCCGCACCAGGGGCGTGGGGCGCCACAGGCGGTAGATGTCGACGACCTCCTCGGGGATGTCGATGAACCGCTCCTGGCTGACCTCCTGGAGGATGAGCCCCATCGGAAAGATCGGCGCCAGGTCCTCGGGTCCGACCGGCTGCCGCGTGCCGGGGTGCAGCACCGGCGGCAGCGGCGTGGGGAGATCGGCCTGGATGTTGTACCACTGCCGGGGCATCTCCCGTTCGTCGAGCAGGATCTTGGTCGCTTGCATGGCGGTCCTCGCGCGTTGTCGTGACACCGGGTGCGGTGCGGCCGGCTCGGGAAAACGAAAAACCCGCTGCGGATGCTGACGCAGCGGGCGGAAACGGGGGCTCGAGAGAAACCGGTCAGGTGGCGAGCGCGTCCACACTCCTCCCACTGCTCAGTGGCGGGCACCACCACCATCGATTGCAGAGGGTACGGAGCATGGACCTGCCTTCCTTTCGATCCGGGGCGCCGGCGGCAACCGCCGCGGCGCAGGTGCCGATGATTGAACCCCACCGCGGCGGGCGCCGTCAAGGGGACAGTAAGGGCGGAGGTGCGGGCGGCTGCCCGGGTGGCCGCCATGTCGGCGGGGTCCGGGCCCTCCCCGTCGGCGGGCCCCCCGCCCGGGGCGCGTCCGGCTTTGCGAATCACTGACCACCGTCGGCGAATCTCCGGGTGATGAGCGCATCCAAGGGGCACGTCGCGGATGTGGGGCTGTCGCAAGCGCTCCCCAAGGTCGCGCCGGCGCGCCTGAATCGGGCGTCTGCCGGGCCGATCGGTCGCCGGATCTCGATCAGCCGCGGACCAGGACGAAAGCCGTCTCCCGTAGCCCCTAACCGACTCAGGAGGTCTTCGCCATGGCTCGCAAGCCTGCACTCTTCATCACCCTCGCCCTGTTGGCCCTCATCGGTGTCGCCGGCGACGCGCTGGCCGGCAACTACGGCAGCCGGCCGGCCGCGGCCTCGCCGACCCTGGTGGACAAGGCCATCGAGGTGAACACCTCCGGCATGTACGCCGGCTCGTTCGACGTGTTGCTCTGCCTGGTCACCAAGTACCCCGACATCGTCGCCACCCTGAGCCAGAAGGGCCAGTACGCGGTTTTCGCGCCGACCGACGACGCCTTCGCGGCCATCGGCATCACCGAGGGGAACTGCGCTTCGTACCAGGCTGCGAACGCCGACGCGGTGAAGAACATCCTGCTCTATCACGTGACCAAGGGGCGCAAGGACGCGGCCGAGGTGACCATGTCCAGCTACCTGAAGATGCTGAACGGCGACAAGGCCGAGATCACCTCGATGGGCGGCAAGTACTACATCGACGGAGCCGAGATCATCGTCACCGACGTGCCGGCCAGCAACGGCCTGATCCACGCGGTCGCCGGGGTGTTGCTGCCGTAACTGCCGCGGCCAGCCAGCCGGAGGTAGAAGGTCGAGGGCGCCCAGGTCGGGCGCCCTCGGCGCGTTTGGCGGCCCCGCTCCCGGCCCGCCTACTCCGCCGGCGCTCCGTAGCGCAGGCGCAGCAGACGGTTCGCCCCGCCGGGGCCCAGGATCAGCAAGTAGAGCTTGTCGTAGGCGACCGCCTCGTCTTCGGGCAGCCGCTGCCCGGTGAGGCACTCGATGGTCTGCGCGACGGTGTCGCTGTGGCCCACCACGAGCACGGTCTGCCCGCGGTGGCCGGAGCGGATCCGGGCGGCCAGCGCCTCGAGGTCGTTGGCGTCGTAGACGCGGACCGAATCGGCCAGCGCCCGGGCCAGCGGCTCGGCGGTGAGCCGCGCCCGCGGGAACTGGCTGGCGTAGACCGCATCCACGCCGGCGTCCCGCAGCGCCCGGGAGAGCTCCCGGGCGCGCTGCATCCCCTTCATGCTGAGGCCCGCGTCGCCGCCCGGGGCGTGCGCGTTCTTCTCGGCGTGGCGCACGAGCAGGACGGTGGTGACGGTGGTATCCGCGGGGCTGCCCGGTGCGGCGGCAGCCGGGCCGAGCCCGCAAACGGCAAGGATGAGAGC
Source organism: uncultured bacterium (assembly GCA_964386525.1). Lineage (GTDB taxonomy): Bacteria > Eisenbacteria > RBG-16-71-46 > RBG-16-71-46 > DASYSL01 > CAYLSO01. Next base: position 2,483 of record CAYLSO010000010.1, on the reverse strand, counting down.
GGCGAACATACCGCCCCCGATGCGGCCGAGCATGAGATCTCCTCGGGCTTCGTCGGCGGTCCGACCGGGACGGCGGCCCGGACCGCTTCCCTCCGGGCGCCACCCGATCGAGAGCCGCCGGGTCCTACGCCCCCGGCCGGACGTTCTGGTTCAGCCGGAACAGATTGTCGGGATCGTACTCCCGCTTGAGCGCCGCCAGCCGCTGATAATTCGCGCCGTAGGCGGCGGGCACGCGCTCGGCCTCGTCGCCGGGCATGAAGTTGATGTACACGCCGCCGGTGGCGAACGGGCCGGCGGCGGCGAAGCAGTCCCGCGCCCAGGCGATGCAACGGTCGTCGTCGCCCGCGTCCTCCCAGCGCGCGTGCACGTTGAGCACGAACATCGCGTCGCGGTGCGGGTAGGCCGTCGCCTCCGTCGGCACGCGGCTGGCGGCCCCGCCCAGGTGGCCGATGAACGCCTCCGAGTGCGCCGAGGGAAGCTGCTCCACCTTCTCCAGGACGGTGTCGATCAGCCCGTCGGAGAGCCCCGTGAAATTGTGCGACTTCCAATAGTTGCGCATTCCCGGGGTCATCAGGGGGTCGAAAGCACTCTGCCAGCCCGCGAACGGCCCCGGTGCGACCCCGTCGGCGATCGGCCGGCCGAGTGAGCGCAGAGTCTGCAGCGCCCTCTCCCCTTCCTCGATCGGCCCGGCGTAGCAGGCGGCGAAGATGAGAATCATCTGGCCGTGCACCTCGACCGGCAGGAACGGCAGCGGCGGCGCTTTGCGCAGCACCGTCCACACGGTCAGCTCGTCGGGCGCCTGGGCGACGCAGTCGCGGTACTGGCGCAGCAGCCGCGGCGCGTCGGCGAAGGGATGCACGATGAGCCCGGCCAGGACTTCCGGCCCCACCGGGTGGGCGCGGAACTCGAACGCGGTGACGACGCCGAGATTGCCGCCCCCGCCCCGGATGCCCCAGAAGAGGTCGGGGTAGCTCCCCTCGCTGGCGCGCACCTGCTCCCCGTCGGCGGTGACGACTTCGGCGGAGATCAGATTGTCGAGGGTCAGGCCGTACTTGCGGCTCAGCCAGCCGAAGCCGCCGCCGAGGGCCAGGCCGGCCACGCCGGTCGTGGAATTGATGCCGGCGGGTGTGGCCAGGCCGTGCGCCTGGGTGGCACGGTCCATCTCGCCCAGGGTCACGCCGGGCTCGACGCGCACCGTGCGCCGCGCCGCGTCCACCTGTACCGACTTCATCGGCGACAGGTCGATCATCAGCCCGCCCTCGCATACCGAGTGGCCGGCGATGTTGTGGCCGGCGCCGCGCACCGCGGTCAGGATCCGGTTCTCGCGCGCGAAGCGCACCGCCTGCACGACGTCGTCGGCGTTGCGGCACTGGGCGATCAGCCCGGGACGCCGGTCGATCATGGCGTTCCAGATCACCCGCGTCCGGTCGTACTCGGCGTGGTCGGGAGAGATCAGCCGGCCGCCGAAGCGGGCGGCGAAGGAGTTGAGGGATTGCTCGGAGAGAGAAACGCGGCCGCCATCGGTCTTGAGAATGGAATAGGCAGACATGCCGCCTCCAGGGGGATTTGGACTCTGTCGGGCGGCCGCGGACGGTGGAAGGCCTAGGAGTCTGGACCCGGGCATGCCGCCGCACAAGATGGAATTGTCAGTATCCGGTGAATCCGTCGCCACGCTCCGCGCCGGCCCTTTGCCCTGCCGCGGGGCTTCCCTATATTCGCCGGGTCCCGTTGCCCGGAGGTATCCCCTGACCCTCGCTCCTGACAGCACCCTCGGCACCTACCGCCTCGCCGCCAAGATCGGCGAGGGCGGCATGGGCGTCGTCTGGAAGGCCACCGATCCCGCCCTCGGGCGCGAGGTGGCCATCAAGGTCCTGCCCGACCTCTTCGCCCTCGACCCCGAGCGCATCGCCCGCTTCGAGCGCGAGGCGCGCCTGCTGGCGGCGCTGAACCATCCGCACATCGCCGCCATCTACGGCCTGCACGCCGCCGACCGCGTGCGCTTCCTGGCCATGGAGCTGGTCGAGGGCGAGGACCTGGCGCTGCGGCTGAAACGCGGTGGGCTGCCGATCGAGGAGGCGCTGGTCGCCGCCCGGCAGATCGCCGAGGCGCTCGAGTACGCGCACGAGAAGGGCGTCATCCACCGCGATCTCAAGCCCGCCAACATCAAGTTCTCGGCCGGCGGGCAGGTGAAGGTCCTCGACTTCGGTCTGGCCAAGGCGCTCGAGGGCGAGGCCGCGGCCGCGGGCGGCGATCCCACGCAGTCGCCGACCCTGACGGCGCACATGACCTCGGCGAACGTCATCCTCGGCACCGCCGCCTACATGAGCCCCGAGCAGGCCCGCGGGCAGGCCGCCGACCGGCGAGCCGACGTGTGGGCGTTCGGCGTCGTGCTCTTCGAGATGCTCGCCGGGCACCAGCTCTTCGAGGGCGAGACGATCTCGGACACGCTGGCCTCGGTGCTCAAGAGCGACCCCGAGTGGAGC
>CAYLSO010000009.1:0-9389 GCA_964386525.1 uncultured bacterium | reverse complement strand
CACCGAGCGGCCGCGCTCGTGGATGTCGCGCCCCAGCCGGCGGATGAAGCGCACGTCGGCGTCGGCGTCGATGTACACCTTGATGTCCATGAGGTCGCGCAGCTCGGGGTCGTAGAAGATGAGGATGCCCTCGAGCACGATCACCAGCTGCTCGCCGATGCGGCGCGTCTCGCGGGTGCGCGCGTGGCGCACGTAGTCGTACACCGGCTGCTCGACCGAGTCGCCGGCCAGAAGCCCGCGCATGTGACGCTTGAGCAGCTCGTTGTCGAAGGCGTCGGGGTGGTCGAAGTTGCGCAGGCCCCGGTCGCGCAGCGGGACCTCCTCGATGTCCTTGTAGTAGCTGTCCTGGTCGATGATGACGACCTTGTCGGAGCCGAGGTCCCGGTAGATGGTCTTGGCGACCAGGGTCTTGCCGGAGCCCGACCCGCCGGCGATGCCGATCAGGATGCGCTTGCTGGTGCTCATGGCGGCCGAAACCTAGTCGTCCCGGCGGCGCAGGTCAACGGGGCATTGGCGTGGCCGAGGCGGGACTGCTAGACTGCCCGCCAACCCAATCCGCCGCCGACCGGCCGCGTCCGCAAGGCCCCGCCCCGCGGCGCCGGCGCACTCCGAGGTGATTACGGTGCCCACGCCGTCAGAGCCCACAGCCGTCCCGCACCCCGCGCCGCCGCCCGACCGCGAGAGTCTGCGGCGCCTGGTGTCGGAGGTGGTGTGCGGCAGGCTGGACGCATCCGGCGGCGGGGGGCAGGCCTGCCCGGTGCATGCGCCGGCGGCCGCGGGCCGCGCCGCCGCCGTGAGCCCGCCTCCCGCCACGCCCGCCTCGCGCCCCGACGCGCCGCCGCCGCCGCCGCTGCCCGAGGGCGGCCGCGCCGGCCGGCCGGTCGTCGCCATCGGCTCCGACCACGGCGCGCTGGCGCTCAAGAACCAGCTCGCCCGCTACCTGCGCGAGGAGCTCGGCCATCCGGTGATCGACCTCGGCGCCTGCTCCGAGGAAGCGGTGGACTACCCCGACAGCGCGCGCGCCGTGGCCCGCGCCGTCGTCGACGGTCACGCCTGGCGCGGCATCGTGCTGGACGCCATGGGCATCGGCTCCACCATGGCGGCCAACAAGGTGCCCGGCGCGCTCTGCGCGCTCTGCCACGACCCCGCCACGACGCGCAACGCCCGCGAGCACAACGACGCCAACCTGCTCGCCCTCGGCAGCCGGGTGGTGAGCCCGGGGGCGGCGCGCGGGCTGGTGCGCCTGTTCCTCCAGACCGACCACGCCGGCGGGCGCCACGCCCGCCGCGTCGCCAAGATCAGAGCCATCGAGCACCAGTACGCCGCGGGCCAGCCGCCCGAACGAGGTCCTTCATGATCATCCCCCTCGAGGTCATGCGCCGCCTGCCCAAGACCGACCTGCACCTCCACCTCGACGGCTCGCTGCGGCCGCGCACCATGTGGGAGCTGGCCGCCGCCCAGGGCATCAAGCTGCCGGTCCGCTCGCCGCGCGAGCTGGCCCGCCGCCTGCGCGCCGGCCACCGCACCAAGAGCCTGCGCGACTACCTCAAGATCTTCGACCTGACGCTGACCGTGCTGCAGGAGCGCGACGCCCTCAAGCGCGTCGCCTACGAGCTGGCCGAGGACTGCGCCCAGGAGAACGTGCGCCACCTCGAGGTGCGCTACTCGCCGATCCTGCACCGCAAGCGCGGGCTGACCCTGCCCGACATCCTCGAGTCGGTGATCCAGGGGCTGCAGGGGGCCGAACTGGATTTCAACATGTCCACCGGGGTGATCATCTGCGGCATGCGCAACATCTCGCCGCGGCGCTCCTACGAGCTGGCCGAGCTGGCCGTGGCCTACCGCAAGAAGGGCGTGGTCGGCTTCGACCTGGCGGGGGAGGAGAAGGACTTCCCGGCCAAGGACCACCGCGAGGCGTTCAAGCTCATCCTCGACCACAACATCAACTCGACGGTGCACGCCGGCGAGGGCTTCGGGCCGCCCTCGATCAGCCAGGCGCTGCACTACTGCGGCGCCCACCGCATCGGCCACGGCACGCGGCTGGCGGAGGACGTGGAGCTGATGAACTACGTCCTCGACCACCGCATCCCGCTCGAGGTCTGCCTGACGTCGAACGTGCAGACGCGCACCGTGCCGTCGCTGCGCAGGCACCCGTTCAGGATCTACCTCGACCTCGGCCTGCGCGTCACCCTCAACACCGACAACACGACGGTGTCGAACACCAACATCTCGCGCGAGTACGCGCTCGCCGCCAAGGCGTTCAACCTGACGCCCTACCAGGTCAAGCGCATCATCATCAACGGCTTCAAGAGCGCCTTCCTGCCGTACGCGCGCAAGGCGCGCATGCTGCGCCAGGTGATCACCGAGTTCGACAACGTCTTCATGGAGGCCTTCCCGGACTCCTACGACCGCGCCGGCAGCGTGCTGTAGGGGGGGCCGGGGTACGGTCGGCGGCGGGCGGCGGCCACGGCGCCGGAAACCGCTTGACCGCCCGGGCGCCGGCTCCTAGTCTGGCGGGGATTCCTCCCGCGGTTTTCCGATCCGGGACGCATTGTGAGCAGGATACGGATGACTCGAGCCCTCGCCGTCCTCATCCTCCTGTCGGGCCTCGCCCTGGGCGCCGTCTCGGCGCTCGCCCAGGACGTCGGCCGCGTTTCCGGCACCGTGCGCGACGCGGCTTCCGGGCGCGCCCTGCCCTTCGCCAGCATCTCCCTGGCCGAGATCCGCAAGGGCGCGCTCTCCGACTCCAAGGGCGAATTCCTGATCACCGGCGTGCCGGTCGGCACCTACACGCTGCGCTGCCAGTTCCTCGGCTACGCCGACGCCACGCGCGAGCGGGTCGTCGTCACGGCCGGCCAGTCGGCGCGCGTGGAACTCACGCTCCAGGAGGTCGTGGTCCGCCAGGAGAAGGAGGTCCTCGTCACCGGCCAGCGGCCGCTGGTGGAGGTGAACCGCGGCGCCACGGTGCGCACGGTCTCCTCCAAGGACATCGCCGCCCTGCCCGTGCAGACGCTGAGCGACGTCATCGAGAAACAGGTGGGGGTGAGCAGCGAGAGCGGCGAGCTGCACGTGCGCGGCGGCCGCGCCGACGAGACCATGTTCGTGGTGGACGGCGTGGTCAACCGCAACCTGATCAGCGGGCGCTCCACGGCCGGCACCATCAACGCGCGCTCGGTGGCCGAGGTCAACGTCATCACCGGCGGCTTCGACGCCAAGTACGGGCAGGCGCTGTCGGGCATCGTGGACGTCAAGCTCAAGGAGGGCGGCGACCGCTACCACGGCGGCCTCTCCGCGCAGGGCGGCCGCTTCGGCACGCGCTACTACTCGGGCCAGGTCTCCGGTCCCGACTGGCTCACCGGCGGGCTGGCCCAGCTGGGACTCAAGCTCCCCGGCACCGCCAGCTTCCTGGTCGACGTCTCCGCCGACTTCACCGAGAGCTACCTGCCCAGCGTCCGCGACCTGCCCGGGGGCCCGAAGCTGCGCTCCGGCTACGAGGACTCCTTCCTCGGCAAGCAGTTCCGCTGGGGCGAGTTCTGGGTGCCCACCGAGGACAACACCTGGCGCGGCCTCTACAAGTGGACCTGGAAGCCGAGCGTGTCGAACAAGATCGACGTGTCGTTCAGCAAGCGCATCGGCTTCGACCAGGGGTTCACGCGGCCGCCGTTCGACGACGTCTCGGGCTTCGAGATCGGCTTCCCCTGGGCCTGGTCGCAGCGCCTCGACCACTTCGGCACGGTGACCGAGGACAACAACACGATGCAGGCGTCGTGGACCAGGATCCTCGACAAGACCTCTTTCTTCAACCTACAGGTGTCGCGCTACTTCAACGCCCTCAACCAGGCGGTGAACGGCAAGAACTGGACCGAGTACCTGCAGCCGCAGGACTCGAGCCTGCCCGACAGCCTCGACACCTTCTACTTCGTCGACACCGGCGACGACTACCGCTGGCAGGACAACTACTCCGAGATCCTGTCGCTGGGCGGCGCCTACACGACGCGGCGCTGGAAGGGCCACTCGATGGAGGCCGGGCTGCGCAACGACTGGCAGAACGTGCAGTACGTGACCATCCAGTACCCGTGGGACTACGACCCCGACGGGCTCGGCTCGTCGCACGACCTGTGGCACGTCTACCCGGCGCAGGGCAACGTCTACGCGCAGGATCTCATCGAGTACGAGGGCTTCGCCGCCAACGTCGGCCTGCGGCTCGACTACTGGTTCCCGGGCGAACAGCTCGAGGATGCGGTGGCCGACACCTCGAACCACAACATCACGCAGACCACGCGCGACAACTTCTACAACGACACCCAGAGCGTCTTCGGGCGCCGCGTCAAGACCCACCTGAGCCCGCGCATCCAGGTGTCGCACCCGATCACCGAGAAGGACAACTTCTTCTTCAACTACGGGCAGTTCACCCAGTACCCGCCCTATTACTACGTCTACTCGAAGCTGACCTCGGTCTCGAGCGAGTCGTTCCCCATCCTCGGCAACGCCAACCTCAACCCCGAGATCTCGGTGCAGTACGAGGTCGGGGCGCGCCACACCTTCCGCGAGGACCTGGCCGGCAACGCCACCTTCTTCTGGAAGGACATCTACGACTACCCGACCTCGGTGTCGTTCAAGCGCACGCAGGGCACCGAGCTCGTGGACGTGCTCATCTACCAGAATCAGGACTACGCGCGGGCGCGCGGCTTCGAGCTGGAGTTCGAGAAGCGGCGGCGCCAGTACTGGCAGTACCGGGTGTCGTACGGCTTCTCGGTGGCCAGCGGCAAGTCGTCCGACCCCAACGCGGCCAAGCTGGTCGAGGAGTCGGGCGGCGACGCGGCCGAGACGCGGCTGGGCGAGGTGTTCATGTTCTGGAACCGGCCGCATCGCGCCACCCTGAGCGTGGACTTCCGCGTCGACCGCGACGCCGAAGCGCCCAAGCTCTTCGGCTGGACGATGCCGCGCGCCTGGGGGGTCAACCTGTACGCGCAGGGCCAGTCGGGCCGCGCCTACACGCCGCAGACGCAGCTCGGGCAGGAGGCGGCCAAGCCCTACTCCAAGAACGCGCCCTTCCTGGTGACCTTCGATCTGCGCTTCAACAAGGAGATCCGCCTCGGCGGCGACCAGCGCGTGAACTTCACGGTGGTGGGCCGCAACATCCTCAACGCCCGCGTGCCGCGCCGCATCGATCCGCTCACCGGACGGGGCTACGAGGACGGCCAGGGTCTGTTCTCGCCGGTGGAGATGGCCAAGCTGCCGAGCGACGCGGCGCGCGAGTACCGGCTCGTCGCGCAGCTCGGCAACCCCTCCAACTACCTGGAGCCGTCGACCTGGCGCGTGGGGTTCGATTATGACTTCTAGCCGGCGGCGCACGCTCGGCGCCGGGCTCCTGGCGCTGGCCCTGGCGGCAGGCGTGGCGGCGCCGCCCGCCCGGGCGGCGACGTCGCTGGGTGGGCAGCGCGTGGGGACCTCCTCCGGGACCTTCCTCAAGATCGGCGTGGGGGCGAGGCCGGTGGCCATGGGAGAGGCTTTCGTGGCCGTGGCCAACGACCCCTCCACGATCTACTGGAACCCGGCCGGGCTCGCCGGCCTGCAGCGCAAGGAAGCCACCTTCAGCCACACCGAGTGGCCGGCGGAGGTCAACTACGAGTTCGCCGCCGCGGTGCTGCCGGTGGAGAAGCTGGGCGGCTCGGTGGGCATCCAATTCGGCGCCCTCTACACCGACATCCCCGAGACCGACGAGCTGCACCCCTTCGGCACGGGCCGCACCTTCACCTACACGGATTTCGTCGGCGGCCTGTCGTACGCGCGGCGCTTCACGGACAAGCTGCTCATCGGCTTCACCGCCAAGTTCGTGCACGAGAACCTGGGCCTCGACGTCGGCGGCACGACGGTCAACAACTTCCTCGTCGACGTGGGTTCCATCTACTACGTGGGCTACGGCAGCTTGCGGGTGGGCGTGGCGCTCGCCAATTTCGGGCCCGACTTCAAGCCCAGCGGCGCCTACTACTCGCCCTACTCGAGCGAGGTCCGCGAGTACGACTCGTTCAACCCGCCGACCCAGTTCCGCTTCGGCCTGGCGTCGGAGCCGGTGGACAACCCGCAGTTCCGCCTCACGACCGCCGCCGAGGTGACGCAGCCGGCCGACAACCAGCAGGCGATCAAGGGCGGGCTCGAGGGGACGTTCCGCGGCACGCTGTCGCTGCGCGCCGGCTACAACTTCAACGCCGACGAGATCCGGTGGTCGGCGGGGGCGGGGGTGATCGCCGACCTCGGCACCAAGCGCGGCACGGTGGACTACGCCTACTCGGAAGGCGGCCTGCTGGGCGCCATCCACCGCGTCAGCCTGGGGGTGCGCTTCTAGCCATGCGACTCTCGACCCGGCCCCTCACGCTGACGCTCGCTCTCGCCGCGGTCCTCGCCGTCGCACTCGGCTGCGGCTCGAAGTTCTCGCTGCCCACCGAGACCCCAGGCGGTCTCGTGCCGCCCGACTCGGCGTACACGTTCCGCGGCATCCTGGAGGGCTTCACCGAGCCGACCGACGTGCTCGTCACGCGCAGCTCGGGCAAGCAGCTCCTGGTGTTGTACGGCGCCGCGGCCGACACGCGCCCCGACTGCGGGGCCGGCTCGCTGCCGCCGGGCACCGCGCGGCTCTACCCCATCTTCGCGCGCACCGGCACGCCGCCGCTGTCGGTGAGCTTCGGCGGCATGTGGCGGCCGCAGCTCGCCGCCGAGGGCGGCGGCCGGCTCTTCATCTTCGACGCCGGCGACACCTGCCTGCGCTTCACCCAGCCCAACCTGGCGCCGCGCGTCTTCGTGTACCAGGTCGGCACGACCGCCCCGCTGACCTCGTTCGCCGACACCAACTGGGCGGAGGTGCGCGGGCTGGCCGTCTCGACCGACCACACGGTGTACGTCTCCGGCACCTTCCGCGTGCTCGAGCCGGACGAGTTCGGGCGGCGCACGGCGCGCTTCCGCGACGGCATCTGGCGCTACCAGGAGGCCGACGGCTACGCCCACCGCGACTTCGGCTGGACGGTGCTGGAAGGGTCGGGGACCGGCTTCGTCAGCCGCCAGCGCGGCATCTCCTGGGGGCCGTCCTCGATGCCCTTCCTGTGGGTCGCGGACGGCGAGAAGCAGGCGGTGCAGAAGCTGATCATCGAGGCCGACTCGCTATCGCACGGCCTCTACCAGTTCGACGGCACGGCGAGCGGGCTGCGCTTCCAGGACCCGGTGGACGTCGCGGTGGACGACTCGAGCTACATCTTCGTCGTGGACCGGGGCTCGGCGCGCGTGCTGCGCTACCACGACGACGGCTTCAGCCCGACCTATCTGCAGCAGGTCAACCTCGGCATCCTGCAGGGCGAGCCCGCGCTGGTCGCGCCGGCCGCCGTCGCCGTCGTCGACACCATCGCCTTCGTCGCCGACCCACCCCTCGGAGCCGCGCTCCGCTACGAGCGCCGCCGGCCATGTCCCACGTGCTACTGAGAGATCCGGGCGCCGACGCGCCCGCCGCCCCCCGCGCCCGCGCCCTCGGCGCCCTGGCGCTCGCCGCGCTGGCGCTGGCCGTGATCCTCGGCCCGGCCCGTCCGGCGGCCGCCCAGGGCGTAGGGTTCTCGACGCGCGTCACCGACAACAACCGGGTCGGCATCACCACCACCAACTACGCATTCTACGGGAACAACTTCCAGTCGCGCGCCCCGTCCCTCGAGTTCCCGCTGGGCTCCGGCTACGAGCACATGGTGCGGGCCGGACTGTGGTTCGGTGCCCTGGGGATCACCGACACGGGCGAGGTGCGCCGGGTCTCCACCGGCGCCTTCGACGCTTCGACCAGCAACTCCGGGCCGGCGAGCACGGAGTTCATCCCCACCTCGGTGATCGTCGAGCGCTCCAAGCTGAACAACAGCCGCTACTACAGCCCGGACGCGGTCTCGGAGCAGGACTTCGCGTGCGCTTTCACGGACGATCCGGGGCGCAAGGCGCCGCTCTCCGTCGAGAACCACCTGCCCCTGGGGATCGAGGTCCGCCAGGAGTTCTACAACTGGTCGTTCGCGGCGTTCTCCGACCTGGTGGTCTGCCACCTGACCTTTCGCGGCACGCGCAACCTGCTGCGCGAGGTGTTCGTGGGGATGTTCGCCGAGCTGGCGAGCGGCGCCAAGAACCTGTACAGCACGTGGCCGCCGTCGTCGAGCGGCGGCGGTTCGCTCGGCGGCTGGTTCAGCAAGAAGCTCCTGAAGTGGGACGTGAACCGGCGTCTGATCGCGGAGCACTACTGCCAGGACGTCAGCAACTGCCGAGAAGAGCTGGTGCCGCCGTGGGTCGGGATCAAGCTCCTGGGCGTGCGGCCCGACACCATCGCCACCAAACAGGTGGGGCTCCAGCTGTGGAACTACGCGCCCGGCGACACGGCGCGCGACGAGGACCGGGAGCGCTACGTGCTCCTGTCGAGCCCCTGGCAGACCTCGCCCGACAGCCTGCCGCCCATCCAGGGCCTCAACGACCCCGTCGAGCTGCTCACCGTCGGGCCCTTCACGGTGACGCCGGAGAGCGAGTTCGACGACACCACGAGCCTGCAGGTGGACTTCGCCTTCTGTGGCGGGGACACCTACGACGAGCTGCTCGAGGCGGCGGACTTCGCCCAGCTGGCCTTCGATTTCCGCTACGTCGTGCCCACGCCGCCGCCGTCGCCGCGCCTGCACGTCGAGGCGTCGGAGAACACCCTCGAGCTCTTGTGGGACGCGAGCCCTGAGGCGGTCAGCGACCCGACGAGCCCGCAACCCGGCGGTCTGGATTTCGAAGGGTACCGCGTCTACTCCGGCAGCGACCGCGAGGACCTGCGCCGCGTGGCCCAGTTCGACACTCCCGACTCGGCCGGCTTCAACACCGGCTTCGAAGCCATCCGGCTGTCCGAGCCGCGGGTGATCGACGGGGACACGGTCCGCTACCATTACCGGCTGACCGGGCTGCGCGACGGGTTCAAGCACTTCGTCGCCGTCACCTCGTACGACACCGGCGACAAGCAGATCCTGAGCCTGGAGAGCGGCATCAGCCAGAACAAGACGGAGGGTGTCGCGGGAGCCGCCCCCGGGGAGCGGCCGGGCAACGGCGTGACCGTGTTCCCGAATCCGTACAAGGTGCAGACGGCCTGGGACCAGGGCACGCTGGTGCGCGACCACTATCTGTGGTTCGCCAACCTGCCGGGCCGCTGCCACCTGTCGATCTTCACGCTCTCCGGCGACCTCGTCTTCGACACCGACTTCGACGGTTCGACCTACAGCGGCGAGGGCGCGCGCGGACTCTACGATCCCAAGCGCGAGCTGGACGTGCCGCCGCCCACGCTCTCGGGAGCCTCCTACGCTTGGAACCTGATCTCGCGCGAGGGGCAGGCGGTGGCCAGCGGGCTCTAT
>CAYLSO010000008.1:0-49626 GCA_964386525.1 uncultured bacterium | reverse complement strand
AGATGTTCTTGACCCTCTCCCTGCGCGTTTTCGGAGGGCGGGGCCCGGACTCCCGGGTCGGCGGCCCCAGACCCCGAGCCCGAAGTCTCCCTCCTTTCCCACCCACGGTCGCCCATCCCCGCCCCGTCGGGCTGCAACCCCAGGCCCGGCCTCGCCGTATGCCAGCTAGGATACGGCGTCTCGAACTGCGAGGGACCCAATGGACAAGACCATCCGCATGAGGCCCGAACCGGGGCCCGGGTACGGACCGCCCCCCGGCAGCCGGGGCGCGAACCCGCGATCCACCGGCGGCGGCGGGGGCAAGCTCGCGCTGGCGTTGCTGGCGGCGGCGCTGGCCGCCACGGCGGCCGGTGGCTGCAATCGAGACCGCCGAGATGCGCGCTACGAAGAGACGAGCCAGGTGACCTTGCCCCTGGCGCCTCAGACGCGCCTCGTCATCGAGAACGCGCGCGGCACCGTCCGGCTGCGGACCAGCGATACGACCGTGGTGCGGGTCGAGGCGCGCAAGCAGACCGCGGCGGGCGACCAGGAAGAGGCGCGGGCCCTGGCCCGCGAGGTCCGCGTGGAGGTGGTCCGCGAGGGGACCGACCTGCGGCTGGTGGTCCACTACCCGGAGCGGATCTCCTCGTCGAGCGTCAGAGTCCGGGTGTTGGGACGGGAGGTGTTGCGCCGGCGGGCCGACGTGGACCTGCAGATCGCGGTGCCCCGGGACGTCCCGACCAAGGTGGTCACCAAGAACGGCGCCCTGACGCTCGAAGGCTCGACCGGACCGCTCGAATTCTGGACCACGTCCGGCGACGGTCGGGTGGACGCCCACACCGGCAAGTTGGTCATGCACTCGACCAGCGGCGACCTGTCGGTGGAACGCCTGGACGGCTCCCTCGAGATGGATACCACGAGCGGCGACCTGAGCGCCGACCTGGTGACCGGGGCGCTGAGCTACGAGTCCACCAGCGGCGACCTGGCGGCCGAGGAAGTGGGCGGGACCCTGACCGTGTCCTCGGTCAGTGGCGACATCTCGGCGGAGCGGGTGCGGGGGGCGGCGGCCGTCTCGACCACTTCGGGCGACGTGTCGCTGTCGGCCACGGCCGGCCGCCTCGGGGTCGCCACCGCCAGCGGCGATGTGGACGCCCGGATCGAGGCTCCGCTGCTGAGCGTCTCGGTGGAAACGACCAGCGGGGATGTGATCCTGGGCCTGCCGGACCCGGCGCAGGGTCGCCTGGAGATCGTGACGGCCAGCGGGGACATCGTGGCCCGCGTCCCCATGACGCTGGAGCAGGCCAATCGCCGCCGGCTGGTCGGGGTGCTCGGCCCCGGGTCGGCCACGATCGCGGTCCACACCGCTTCAGGGGACGTCCACGTGGGCCTCGCCAGCGAGCGCTGAGACCCGCAGTAGGAGGCAGCAGTGAAACGCGCCACGATCGGATTCCTGATCCTGCTGGCCACGCTGAGCGCCGTCGCGCTGGCGGCGCCCAAGGGCGCCCCTCCGGCGCCCCAGCCGCCGCAGCCGCCCCATGCGGATCACATCGAACTGAACTTCAGCGACGAGCCCGAATCGGTCATCCGCGTCGGGGTGTCGGATCTCGGCGACAGCACTACCATCCCGGTCCGCTGGCGGCACGACGGTTCCACCGGCGACCTGGTGCGGTTCGGCGAAGACATCGTCGTGCAGCCCGGGCAGCGCGTGCGCGGCGACGTCGTGGCCATCGGCGGCTCGGTGGACGTGCTCGGCACCGTGGACGGAGACGCGGTCTCCCTCGGGGGCCGGGTGCGCATCCGGCCCGGGGGCGAGGTGCGCGGCGAGGCCATCAGCCTCGGCGGGAAGGTCCTGCACGAAGGCTCCGGCGCCCTGCGCGGCTCCTCGGTTTCCATGCCCGGCCTGCCGCCGTGGCTCTTCGACCTGAACGTCATGAACCTGGTGGGGCAGGGGATCAAGGTCGTGCAGCTGCTGGTCTTCCTCCTGCTGACCCTGCTGCTCGCCTGGGTCGCCACGCAGGTGGCGCCCGACCGCACGCTGCGGGCCGCAGCCTACATCAGGGAGAAGCCCGGCCCCGCGTTCCTCTGGGGCGTGGCCGCCCTGATCGGTCTGGCCCCGTCGGCGCTGGCCGTGGTCCTGGTGGGCGCGCTGCTCTGCATCACCATCATCGGGATCCCGGTGGCGGTGCTGCTCTGGGTGGGCTATGCGGTCGCCCTGGCCGTGCTGCTGCTCTGGGGCTATCTGGCGGGCGCCTTCATCGTCGGGCAGTGGGCCGTGCGGCGCCTCAAGCCGCAGGACGGGGAACCCGGGCTGTGGCGGTCCTTGCTCTTCGGCGTGGCGGCGCTCTTCCTGCCGGCGCTGCTGTCGGCGGCGCTCCAGTCACTCGGCTTCCTGGCACCGGTGGCCACCGGGCTCGGCATCGCCCTGAGCGTGCTCAACTGGGTGCTCTCGAGCTGCGTGGCGCTGCTCGGCATCGGGGCCATCCTGGCCACGCGGGGCGGGATGGCGCCGCGGGCGGCGGCCGGCTTCGCCGCGCCGGGCGCCGGGATCCCGCCGGCGCCGCCCGCGCCTCCGGCGCCGCCCGCCATGCCGCCGCTACCCCCGGTCCCGGGCGACACCTCCGCCTAGCGGGAAGCGGCAGGCGGCAGAGCAGATCGGCGGCGCGGCCGAGGTCCCGGCGCGCCGCCGCCATCCCGGGGCCGGCGGCTTGACCCGCCGGCCCCGCGTGTGTTCCTGTCCCGCACGGCAACGATTCCCCGCGACCCGGCGGCCCCGTCTCTTGCGGGCGGTGGGGCCGGGCCGCCGTCGCACCTACCGCCGCAACGAGATGGGGGAGCGGGCACGATGGAGAGGCTTCGTCCATGGCTGCCCTGGGGCGTGGCCGTGGCCCTGGGGACGCTCCTGGGGGCGGGGGCCTACACCGCCGACTACGCCGAGGGCCTGGCGTACCTGAGCAACGACCCCACCGCCTGCGACAACTGCCACGTCATGGACGACGCCTACGATTCGTGGCTCAAGTCCAGCCACCACGCGGCGGCCACCTGCAACGACTGTCACGTGCCGCACGCCTTCCCGGAGAAGTACCTGGCGAAGGCGCGCAACGGCTGGAACCACTCGCGGGCCTTCACCGCCCAGGACTTTCCGGAGCCGATCCGCATCACGCCGCCGAATCTGAGCGATCTGCAGCACAACTGCATCGCGTGTCATGCCACGCTGGTCAGCGAGATTGCCGGGCACGTCGACGTGGGGCGTGGGGAGGCCCGCTGCTCGGCCTGCCATCCCAACGTGGGGCACATGGCGAGGCTGTAGGGGCGGGCACCGCGGGGTGGTCGGCCGCGGGGCGCCGACGGCGGCGCCCCGGCGACGATGGGCCCGCAGCGACCGAAGGGAGAGGGGAGCGCGCGCCATGAGGCGGACCTGGACGTATCTGGCGATCATCGTGGCGACCGCGGTCCTGACGGCGGCGGTGCTGGCCCTGCTCGGCAACATCCGGCAGCGCAAGGAGGAGGGGCGCTCGCGCTTCCTGCCCCTGGCCGAGCTGGCCGACTCCGTCGTGGACCCGGCGCTCTGGGGGAAGAACTACCCGCGAGAGTACGACGGCTACCTGCGCACCGTGGACACCCTGCGCACGCGCTACGGCGGCAGCGAGGCCTTCTCCAAGCTCGAGACCGACCCGGCGCTCAAGCGCATCTACGCCGGCTACGCCTTCGGCGTGGATTTCCGCGAGGAGCGCGGGCACGCCTACTCGCTCATCGACCAGCAGCTCACCCTGCGCACCCAGCAGTTCAAGCAGCCGGGCGCCTGCCTGCACTGCCACGCCGGCGGCATGAAGTCGGTCTACGAGAAGGCCGGCGGCGGCGACCTCATGGCGGGCTTCGCCAAGGTCTGCGCCATGCCGCTTGCCGACGCCTGGAAGCTCGTCAAGCACCCCATCGCCTGCGTGGACTGCCACGACCCCAAGACCATGCGGCTGCGCGTCACGCGCCCGGGCTTCCTCAACGGCATCCGGGTCCTCAAGGCCGTGCAAGGCGTGCGGGACTACGACCCCAACACCATGGCCACCCGCCAGGAGATGCGCTCCTACGTCTGCGGCCAGTGCCACGTCGAGTACTACTTCCAGGGCGACGGCAAGCTGGTGACCTACCCGTGGCACAACGGCCTCGAGGTGGAGCAGATCGAGGCCTACTACGACAGCGTCGGCTTCAAGGACTGGGCCCACGCCGAGACCGGCGCCCCGGTGCTCAAGGCGCAGCACCCCGAGTTCGAGATGTGGAACCAGGGCATCCACGCCCGCAGCGGCGTGGCCTGCGCCGACTGCCACATGCCCTACAAGCGCGAGGGCGCGCTCAAGATCACCGACCACCACGTGCGCAGCCCGCTGCTCGACCCGTCGCGTTCCTGCCTCAACTGCCACAACTTCCCCGAGGCGGAGATGCTGGCGCGGGCCGAGGCCATACAAGAGCGAACCCGCGCCCTGCTGACGCGCGCCGAGCGGGCCTTGCTCGACCTCATGGACCAGGTCAAGGCGGCGCGTGGCCGGGGGGCGGGCGACCGGGATCTGCAGGCGGCCCTGGCGCTGCAACGGCGGGCGCAGTGGCGGCTGGACTTCGTCTCCCGGAGAACTCCCTGGGCTTCCACGCCCCACAGGAGGCGGCGCGCATCCTTGCCGAGGCGATCGACTACGCCCGCCAGGGTGAGACGGTGGCCCGGGCCGTGCCGGCGCTGGCCGGCCGGTGACCCGGGGGCGGGCTCGCGGACCGCGTCCGCCGCGGCGCGAGCGGCCGGCCCGGGGCCGCGCGGGAGCGGGTTCGACGCGCCGTCCGGAGACCCGGCCGCCCGCGCTCGTGGGTGTGGACACGGGTGGCACCTTCACCGATTTCCTGGTCGTCGAGGGCGGGCGGACCGAAGCCTTCAAGGTCGCGTCCACCCCGGACGACCCGGCGCGCGCTTTCCTCACGGGGCTGGAAGAGGCCCGCCGGCGGCTGGGGCGCGCCCCGGATGTCCTCGCGCACGGTTTCACCGTCGCCACCAACGCCCTGCTGACGCGGGCCGGGGCGCGCACCGCCTTCGTCACCACCGCCGGCTACGAGGACCTGCTGGCCATCGGGCGGCAGGCGCGGCCGTCGCTCTACGCGCTGGCGCCGCGCGCCGTCGAGCCCCTGGTGCCGCGCCCCCGCGTGGTGGGCGCCCGCGAGCGGCTACACCCGGACGGGCGGGCCGAGATGGCGCTGGCTCCGGCCGAGGCGCGGCGCGTGGCGCGGGCGGTGGCGGGGCTGCGGCCCCAGGCGGTGGCCGTCTGCCTCCTGCACTCCTACGCCGCCCCGGCGCATGAGCGGGCCCTGGCGCGGGCGCTGGCGGCCGCGCTGCCGCCCGGGGTCCCGGTCTCGGTCTCCAGCGAAGTGTCGCGCGAGTACCGCGAGTACGAGCGCGCCTCGACCACCGTGATCAACGCCTACCTGTCGCCGCGTGTGCGCGAATACCTGGTCCGGCTGGCGCGCGCTGCCGGGCCCCGGCTGCGCGTCATGCAGTCGAACGGAGGGGCGGTGGCGGCGCGGGCCGCCGCCGAGCGGCCCGTGCTGTGCGTCCTTTCGGGTCCCGCGGGCGGCGTGCTCGGGGCGGCGCGCGTGGCGCGGCGGGCAGGGCTGGCGGACGTGTTGACCCTGGACGTGGGCGGCACCTCGACCGACGTGTCGGTCGTGCCGGGCGAGGTCCGCACGACCAAGGAGTCGGTGGTCGGCGGCCACCCGCTGCGCGTGCCCATGCTCGAGATGGAGACGGTGGGCGCCGGCGGCGGCTCTCTGGCCCGCGCCGACCGCGGCGGGGCGCTGGTCGTGGGGCCGGAGAGCGCCGGCGCCGATCCCGGGCCGGCGTGCTACGGCCGCGGCGGCGGGCCGACGGTGGCCGACGCGCACGTGGTGCTCGGCCGCATCGTGCCGGAGTTGTTCCTGGGCGGCGAGATGGGGCTCGACGTGGACGCCGCCTGGCGCGGCATGGAGCGGCTCGGGGGCGCGCTGGGCCTGGGCCGCGGCCGGGTGGGCGCGCGGCGGGCCGCCCGCGGCGTGGTCGCGGTGGCCAACGTCTCGATCGAACGGGCGCTGCGGGTCATCTCCGTGGCGCGGGGCCACGACGTGCGCGGCTTCGCCCTCGTGGCTTTCGGCGGGGCAGGCGCGCTGCACGCCGCCGAACTGGCGCGCGCCCTCGGGGTGCGCGAGGTGCTGGTGCCGCCCCGCGCCGGGCTGCTGTCGGCGTGGGGGCTCCTGGGAGCGGACGCCGTGCACCCGCTGTCGCGTACCGTGCTGTGGCCGCTCGACGATCCACCGACCGCGGGGCGCGCCGCGCGGGCCTTCGCCGAGATGGAGCGGCGGGCGCGCTCGCTGTGGGGAGCGGGCCTCGCCTTCCGGCGCAGCGCCGATCTGCGCTACCGCGGCCAGTCGTTCGAGATCGAGGTGCCTTGGGGAGCGCGCGCGGTGGCCGCCTTCGACGAGGCCCACCGGCGCCTCTACGGCTACGCCCGAGCGGGCCGCGCCATCGAGGTCGTCAATCTCAACGTGGAGGCGCGGCGGGCCGGGCCGGTCCTGCCGCTGGCGCGCCTTCGCCGCGGCGGGGCTGGCGCTGCGTGGGGAACCGTGGGGATGGATACCGGCCGGCGCGTGGTCCGCGCATCGGTCTACCGGCGCGAGGCGATGGGGTCCGGGGCAGCGGTGGAGGGCCCGGCCCTGATCGTGGAGTACGGGGCCACGACGTATCTGCCGCCGGGCTTGCGCCTGCGGGTGGATGCGTGGGGCAACCTGCGCCTGGCCGAGCGGGCGGGGACGGCGCGATGAGACGCAGAACCGCCGGCCCGTCCCGCGTTGCCCACCCGCCCCGCGCCGCCCGTCCGCCCTGGGATCCGGTCCGTCTCTCGCTCTACCAGCACCTACTGGCCGCGGTCGCCGAGGAGATGGGCGTGGCCCTCGGCCGCAGCGCCTTCTCGGTGAACATCAAGGAGCGGCGCGACTACTCCTGCGCCGTCTTCGACGGGGGCGGCGATCTGGTCGCGCAGGCGGCGCACATCCCGGTGCATCTGGGCTCGATGCCGCTGTCGGTGCGCGCTGCCCTCGGCCTGGGCCGGCTGGCCCCGGGCGACGTCGTGATGGTCAACGACCCCTACGCCGGCGGCACGCACCTGCCCGACATCACCCTGGTCGAGCCCGTCTTCCTGCCCGGCGACCGCAGGCCGTCGTTCTTCGTGGCCAACCGCGCCCACCACGCCGACGTGGGGGGCATGAGCCCGGGGTCGCTGCCGCTCGCCACCCACATCGTGCAGGAGGGCATCCGCATCCCCCCGGTCTTCCTGGCGCGCGCCGGGCGCTTCCAGGAAGACGTGTGGAAGCTGGTGCTCGCCAACGTGCGCACCCCGGACGAGCGCCAGGCGGACCTCGAAGCCCAGGTGGGGGCCAACGCCCTGGGCGCCCGGCGGCTGGTCGAGCTGGCGCGGCGGGCCGGGCGCGCCGAGCTCAAGGCCTACGCGGGTCACCTCCTGGACTACGCGGAGCGCGGCCTGCGCGCCGTGCTCGCCGCCGTGCGGCCCGGTCATTACCGCTTCGTGGATCACCTCGACGACGACGGCATCGGCAGCCGGCCGGTGCCGATCGTCGTGACCCTGCGCTTCCCCGGCGCCGGCGGCCGTGGCACGGCGGTCGTGGACTTCACCGGCAGCGCCCCGCAGGTGGCCGGCCCGCTCAACGCCGTCGAGGCGATCACCCTGTCTTGTGTGCTCTACGCGCTGCGCTGCCTGGCCGAGGCGCAGTCCGGCGGCGAGCTGCCGACCAACGCGGGTGCCCTGCGCCCGGTCTCGATCGTGCTGCCGGCCGGCACGGTCGTGAACGCGCGCTACCCGGCGCCGGTCTCGAGCGGCAACGTGGAGACCTCGCAGCGCATCGTGGACGCGCTCTTCGGAGCCATGGCGAGGGCCCTGCCGGGGCGGATCCCGGCCGCCAGCGCCGGCACCATGAACAACGTCCTGCTCGGCTCCGCCGACGGCCGCTACACGTACTACGAGACCATGGGCGGCGGGCACGGCGGCTCGGCCGACGCGGCCGGCGCCAGCGGCCTGCAGTCGCACATGACCAACACGCTCAACACGCCGATCGAGGCGCTCGAACACGCCTACCCGTTGCGCGTGCGGCGCTACGGGCTGCGGCGCGGCAGCGGTGGGCGCGGCCGCCACCGCGGAGGCGAGGGGCTGGTGCGGGAGATCGAGGTGCTGGTGCCGAGCGAGGCGACGGTGATCGCGGAGCGGCGGCGGCTGGCCCCGTGGGGCGTGGAGGGAGGCGGGCCGGGGGCGCGCGGGCGAAACCTCATCCGGCACCGCGACGGACGCGTCGAGTCGATGCCCGGCAAGTTCCAGGCGCAGCTCGCCGCCGGCGACCGGCTGGTCGTGGAGACGCCGGGCGGCGGGGGCTACGGGAAGCCGGGCCGGCGGCGCTAGGCGGCACGGGGCCGCCCTCGCGGCCCGCCCGCTCTCCGCCCGCTCCTAGCTCACCGGTCCGTCGGGATCGCCGCGCCGCATCCTATTCGATCTTCTCCAGGCGGATGTCGCCGTTCACCGTCGAGAGCTTCACCGTGCGTCCGCCGGCCCCGATCGTGCCCCGGATCGCGCGGGGGCCGAACTTCCCCGACACCGTGAGCGGGAAATCCGTGGAGAGGTGCCCGTTCACGGTGCTCGCCTCGACCTCGGCCCCGACGTCTTTGGCCAGCTTGAGGACGATCGAGCCGTTCACCGTGGAGAACTCCAGGGATCCCTTCCCGTCGAGCGACCCCACCGAGGTCTCGATGCTGCCGTTGACGGTGCTGACCTCGGCGGACAGGGATGTGCTGAGATGGACGGATCCGTTGACCGTGTTCGCCACCACCTCGCTGGCCAGTCCTTGCCCGTCGAGCGACCCGTTGACCGTGTGGGAGGACAACCGGACGCCTTTCGGCAGCCGCACCTGGAAGTCCACCGAGACGTCGTTCTTGCCGGTGTCCTGGTTGTGGGTGGACCCGCAATCGTCGCCCGTCCTGCCCTGGCGGTCGGGGTAGAGCACGCAGATGGTCACGCCGTCGCCGTTCTTCTCGGCCACGATCCGCACCTTGTCGGGGTCGGAGCGGTGCGCCTTCTTGCGCGCCGTCACCGACGCCTGGCCGCCGGGGGCCAGCTCGGCGTGGATGCCGCCGTTGATCCCCCGGATCGTGACCGTCTGGCCGGCGGTGAGCGCACCGTTCCAGGAGAAGTCCACCGCGGACGACTTGGCGGCCGCCGCGGCGGGAGCGGCGGCGGCGGGCGCCGCCAGCGCCCCGACGGCGAACGCCAGAGCGAGGCCCAGGGCCAGCGTGAGGGCCAGGGCCAACAGCACCCTCGCCCATTCGTGATTGCGGATCATCTCTTGCCCTCCTCTTTCTTGTCCTTCCCTTCGGGGAGCCGACAAGGCAGCCAGGCGGCCGTGCTGTCGGCGCCCGGGCGGCGCAAGCGGATGGCGCCGCCGAACGATTCGAGATCGAGGTGCGCCCGGCCGTCTCCGAGCCGCAGCTTGAACCGGTTGTGCTCGCCTTTCTCGCCCACGCGCAGCGGGAAGTCGGAATCGATCTCCCCGCGGTAGGTGGCCAAGGTGACCGTCGCCCCGGTCTGCTCGGGCAGGCCCACGGCGATGTCTCCGTTGTGCGTGCGGAAGCGATAGCGGCCGGCCCCGGCGATGGCGCCGTCGTAGCACAGGTCGCCGTTGACCGTGCTGACCTCGACGCTGTCCGAGACGACGCGCCGCAGCGCCACGGCGCCGTTGACCGTTTCGGCGAAGATGTGTCCGGCGATCTCCAGGAGGCGGATCTCGCCGTCCACCGAGTTGACCTCCAGGCGGCCGCGCGTCCCGACCACCGAGATGAGCCCCTGGATGGTGCTGAGCAGGACGTTGCCGTCGCCGCCCAGGACCGCGATCTCGCCGTTGATCGTCTGGATGGAGACGTCGCCGTCGAGGTCGCGGACCTTGGCGGAGGTGCGCACGCCGTCGAGGCTCACCGGCATGCCGCGCGGCACGACGAGCCGGAAGTCCACCTCGCCCGGGGGACCCGAGCGCGGGCGCGCGTCCACCACCAGCACCGGGCCGCGGCGCTCGATCACGATGCGTTCGCGCGGCGAGTGCGCCGCGCGGATGCGCACGGCGTCTCGGCTCCAGGTCTGGATGTCGATGTCGCCGAGCAGGTTGTGTAGCTGCAGGCGGGTCTCCGGGCCCACCGCCAGCGTGGTGTCGGTGGGGAAGGCCGCGGCAGCCGCCGCCAGGACCATGATCGCGAGATTCAGAGGCATCGTCTCCCGTCCCTCACCGGGCGCTGGCGACCAGCGTCGCCCGCTGCAGCAGTGCCAGCTTGCTCCGCATGGTCTCCTGCAGGTGCTCGCGCAGGTACGGATTGGCCGGATCGGCGGCGAGCGCGCGCCGCGACTGGCCGATGGACTGCTCGATGGCTGCCAGGTTCTGCTCGAGCACCCGCACGGTGGTGCTGTCCAGCTCGCCCCGCCCCTCGGCCAGCGCCCGGCGCAGCTCGTCGATGGCCCGGTCGTACGAGAGGTCCTCGCCGCTGCCGGCCGGCAGGGCCAGGGTGGGCGGCACGGCGCCGCGCCTCGTGCCGAGGCGTGCGTCCAGGGCCGCGCCGAACAGCCACATCAGGCCGGCGGAGGCCAGCGCCACAGCCAGGGCGGTGGCGGCCAGCTGCGGCAGCGTGAAGGAGAACACCGGGCGCGGCAGGCGCCGCGCGGGACGGCCGGCGCGGGTCGGACGGGGCGCCGGGACCGCCGCCGGCGATCCGTCCTCGCCGCGGATGCGGGCCGCGATGTCCGGCCACAGGTCGGTCGCCGGCTCGCGGTCCGTCAGTGTCCCCGCCCGGACGACCACCTGGCGCAGCTGGGCCAGGGCGGCGGCGCACTCGGCGCAGCCGTCGAGGTGGGCGGCCAGCTCGCGCCGTTGCTGCGCTCCGAGCTCGTCG
This sequence comes from uncultured bacterium, assembly GCA_964386525.1. GTDB lineage: Bacteria > Eisenbacteria > RBG-16-71-46 > RBG-16-71-46 > DASYSL01 > CAYLSO01. Next base: position 38,654 of record CAYLSO010000008.1, on the reverse strand, counting down.
TCCAGGTACTCGGAAAGGCGGTCCGTCCAGCGGTCGCTCATCGCCGCGCTCCGTTCTCCCTGCCGCGTCCCCCGCGCCGCGCTCTCACTTGCCGAGATGCCCGCGCAGCAGCATCCGCGCGCGGTGCAGCTGGGCCTTCGACGTGCCCGAGGCGATACCGAGAAGCCTGGCGATCTCCTCGTGCTTGTAGCCCTCGACATCGTGCAGGACGAAGATCTGACGCGCCCCGTCGGGCAGGCGCCGGATGGCCGCCTCGAAGTCCATCGCCAGGTCGGGTGCAGCCGGCCGGGCCGCGGCCATCTCCAGGATCTCCATCCCGTCCACCCGTCGCGAACGCTCGCCCGCCTGGGAGGCGCGCCGCGCCAGGATCACGTTCACCGCCACCCGGTGGAGCCAGGTGCCGAACGCCGACTCGCCGCGGAAGCTCCACAGCTTCTGCCAGGCGCGCACGAAGGTCTCCTGCGTCAGCTCGTCGGCCAGTTCGTCGCCGGCCATGCGTCGCGCCAGCCCGTGCACGCGCGCCACATGCGACCGGTAGAGGCGCTCGAAGGCGCGGGCATCGCCGCCGGCGGCCAGCGAGGCGTCGCTCTCGTCCGGTTTCCGCGCCACCGTTTCCGGTTCTGCGTCCGCCATGACTGCCCCAGGACCGGGTCTGTGCATGCGCCCGATTCGATAGCCGGGCGGGGGAAAAGGTTGGAGTGGGCCGCCTGGCGCGAGCCGGAGGGAAGGGAGTTGGGGTCCGCTCCGGTCGTGCTACGCCCCGGCGGGGGCGGAGGTTTCGTGGCGGCTGGAATCTTGGCCGGGGCTGGACGTCGTCAAGCCTGCGGCTCAGACGCCGGCGGCCGCTTCCGCCAGGGCCGCGGCCACCGCCCGGCGCATCGGCTCGCCCGGATCGCAGGCCGAAAGCCGGCCGGCCGCCCCTGGCAGATCGGCCAGGAACGCGTCCTGGCCGAGGGCCACGACCCAGGAGGGTCGGGCGGCGACGAATTCGCCCAGGCGGGCGGCCTCGGCCGCCGTGGGGGGCGTGCGGCGGGCCAGCGCGGCGAGGACTCGGTCGGAACCGGCCAGATCGGCCTCCGCCTGGCCGGTCCCGCCCACCTCCTCCCAGGGGCGGCTGCTCACCTGCCAGCCCACCTCCCGCAGCAGCTCGGCGAGCGAGGGGCCGGCTGCCCACCGTGGCTCCACGACGAGCCAGCGGGGGCCCGCTCCGGCCGGCGGAGCGGAGGGCCGGGGCGGGCCGCCCACCCAGCGTAGGGCGCGGCGGCAGAGCGCGACCAGATCGACAGGCGGGGCGGCGGGGATCTCCGGCCGACCCGTCCCGCACCGGCCGCGGAGCGCCTCGATGCGGGCCCGGGCCTCCTTGACTCGCCGCGTGAGCGCCTCGTCACCGGCCTCGAGACTGGCCGCGATGTGCTCGAGCGCCGCCTGCAGCTCCGGAGTGAAGGCGCCGTAGAGCAGCAGGTCGCAGCCGGCCTCGAGCGCCAGCCGGGCGGCACGCTCCGGCGCGTAGCGCAGGGCGACGGCGTGCATCTCCATGGCGTCGGTGACGACCGCGCCCCGGTAGCCCAGCTCTCCGCGCAGCAGGCCGGTGACCACCGCCGGCGAGAGAGTCGCGGGAGTCTCCTCGGGATCGATCGCGGGGTAGTGCACGTGCGACACCATGACGAGTGGGATCTGCGCCGCCACGGCGGCGCGGAACGGCGCCAGGTCGCGTTCTGCCAGCAGCTCGCGTGGCGCGGGGCAGCGGGGCAGCACCAGATGCGAGTCGAGGCGCGTGTCGCCGTGTCCGGGGAAGTGCTTGGCGCAGGGGATCACGCCCCCCGAGAGCAGGCCGCGGGCGTTGGCGAGCCCGAGGCGGCAGACCGCGTCCACGTCGGCGGAGAAAGCCCGCGGGCCGATCACCGGGTTCACCGGCTCGGAATCGACGTCGAGCACCGGCGCGAAGTCCACGTCCACGCCGAGGGCGCGCAGACAGCGGCCGGTGTAGGCTCCAAGCGATGCGACTTCGGTTTCATCGGACGCCCGGCCGAGGACGCGCGCCGCGGGGGGCACCGGCAGATCGGGCGCCAGCTGCGAGACGAGTCCGCCCTCCTCGTCCATGCACACGAGCAGGGAATGCGGCGCGGCGAGCCCGCGCAGGCGCTGGACAAGCTCCGGCAGCCTGCCGATAATCCCGAAGTCCCGCCGGAAGAGCAGGATTCCCGCCGGCGGGGTCTCGGAGAGGAAGCGCTCGAACTCGGCGGTGATCCCGCCTCGCGGTAGACCTGTGATGGCGACCGAAGCCGCCGCGGAGAGGCCGCGCATGAGGCGCAGGGAAACACCGCCCGCGCGGACTGTCAACTCGCAGGGGCCACGTGCGCTTCCGGCTCCGCACGCCGCGCATCCCGGAGCCGCCGTCGCGAGAATCCGCAGGAACCGGCAGGGTGGGGGATGTCAGCTTCGAGCCACGGGCCAGGATCCCATCGATGATCGATTTGACCCGCATCGTCTTGCGCGACCTCGCAGGCCTGCCGCCCACCAGGGCGTCGGTCCGCGAACACCTCGACGCCGCCATGGGCTGGCTCTGCCGCGCCCACGATGCCACCGGGCGGCAGGGCGTGGCGCGCAGCTACTCGCTCAAGTGGCAGCGCGCCTATCGGGGCGCCGGCTGGCACCCGGCCTACCCCGAGACCACCGGCTACATCATCAAGACCTTCTACAATTACGCGAAGCTGACCGGGAAGGCGGAGTACCGGGAGCGCGCCGAGCAGATGGCGCGCTGGGAGGCCGCGGTGCAGATGGAGAGCGGGGCGGTGCAGGGCGCCGTCATCGGCTTTCCCCAAGCGCCGGCGATCTTCAACACCGGGCAGGTGCTGTTCGGTTGGGCACGCGCCTACGAGGAGACCGAGGACGACACGTTCCGTGCTGTCGCCTCCAGGAACTTCGAGTTCGCGCTCACCCGCCAGACGGCCAACGGCTGGTACGCCGAGTGCTGCCTGGACGACGACCGGGAGCCGTTGTTGCACACGCTCGCCTACACCATGGAGGGGCTGCTCGAGGGCGGGGTGCTGCTCGACGAACCGCGCTTCCTGGAATCGGCGCGGCGCGCGGCCGACGCGCTGCTGCCGCTGCAGCGCGCCGACGGCAGCCTGCCGGGGCGCTTCGACTCCGCCTGGCGGCCGGCCGTGGGCTGGAGCTGCCTGACCGGCGACGCCCAGACTTCGATCGTCTGGCTGCGCCTCTTCCAGTTGACCGGCGAGACGCGATACCGCGACGCGGGGCTCGCCATGAACCGGTTCCTCATGCGCACCCAGCGCTTGGACGATCCCAACCCCGGCGTGCGCGGCGCCATCAAGGGCTCACATCCCTTGTGGGGTGGTTACGGTCCCTTCGAGTACCCCAACTGGGGGGCGAAGTTCTTCGCCGACGCGCTGCTGCTCGAGGGCGGACCCAGCCCGGAGCATGCGACTTGAGAGCCCCGGCGCGCGCCGCCGGCCAAGGTTCACGATTTCCTTGCCGGGCCACGCGCTGCGCCGCGCGGGACGACCCGGCGGTGGCCTTACAATCATCGCAGGCGTATCATCGTAACCCAGTCCCGGGCGCGCGGGATCCCGGCGGTGCGGCTCCGCCGGCCGCGCGCCGCCGGCATCCGGCCCCGCTGCCGCGGAGAGCGCACGACGTGACCACCGACACCCGCATCCCAGGCGCTACCGCCCCGGCGGCTTCCGGCCTCGAGCCTGGAGGCGAGCGGTGAGCCCCGCCCGGCCCGGCCGCGCCCGGCGCGCCGCCTACGCGCTGGCCCTGGCTCTCGGCGTCGGCTTCGGCGCGGCCCGCCTGCTCGGCGCCCAGGACGACCTGCGCGCCCAGCTCGATCTCTTCGGCGTCGTGCTCTACGAGATCCAGACGCAGTACGTCGAAACGGTGGACAACCAGGACCTCGTGCGGGGCGCCATCACCGGCCTGCTCGAGACCCTCGACCCGCACAGCGTCTACCTGCCCAAGGAGCGCTACGCCCGCTTCACCGAGCAGTTCCGCGAGAACTACTCGGGCATCGGTATCCAGTTCGAGGTGCGCCGCGGCGAGCTCATCGTCATCTCGCCGCTCGAGGGCACGCCGGCCTTCCGCATGGGCATGCGGGCCGGCGACCGCATCGTCAAGGTGGACGGCAAGCCGGTGCCGCCGACCATCAACAACGAGGAGGTCTTCCGGCTCTTGCGCGGACCCGAGGGCTCGACCGTCAAGGTCGACGTGCGGCGCGGCGCCCAGCCGGAGCTCATCGCCTTCGATCTGGTGCGGGCCCGCATCCCGCAGGAGAGCGTGCGCTACGCGCACATGATCCGGCCGGGGGTGGGCTACGTGCGCGTCATCCGCTTCGCGTCGGCCACCGGCCTGGAGCTCGACCGCGCCCTGGAGAAGCTCAAGGCGCAGGGCATGAAGCAGCTGCTCGTCGACCTGCGCTTCAACTCCGGAGGGCTGCTCCACCAGGCGGTGGAGGTGAGTGACCTGGTCCTGCCGGCGGGGCAGCGCATCGTGTACACGCGCGGTCGCCTGCGCTCGGCGAGCGCCGATTACTACACCGACAACAAGAACGCCAAGTACACCGACCTGCCGCTCGTGGTGCTCATCGACCACGGCTCGGCGTCGGCCTCGGAGATCTTCGCCGGCGCGGTGCAGGACCTCGACCGCGGCCTGGTCGTGGGCACCACGTCGTTCGGCAAGGGGCTCGTCCAGAACCAGATGCAGTTGTCGGACGGCTCGGCGCTGCTGCTCACCGTGGCCAAGTACTACACGCCGAGCGGACGGCTCATCCAGCGCGACTACTCCGATCGCGAGTCCTATCAGATCGACGCCTGGAAGGAGGACGCCGCGCCCGAGAGCGTGCTCGCCGCGCGGCCCAAATTCACCACGCCCGGCGGGCGAACGGTGTACGGCGGCGGCGGCATCACGCCCGACGTGGTCGTGCCCAGCCAGCGCGTCAGCCAGCGCCAGGCGCAGATCGAGCAGGCCGGAGCGCTCTTCGAGACGGCCACGCGACTGGCGCCGCCGCTCCAGGGCCGGTACGCCCGCTTCGAGGATTTCCTCAAGAGCTACCAGCCGGACGAGACGGCCCTCGCGCAGCTGCGCCAGGAGCTGGAGGCCGATTCGGCGCGGTTCGGCGACGACGACTGGCAGAACGAGCGGGAGTACGTCTCGCGGCGGCTCAAGGCGGAGATCGGGGGCAATCTCTTCGGTCTCGACGCGCGCTACCGCGTGGACATCACCGGCGACAAGCAGCTGCAACGGGCGCTGGAGCTGTTCCCCGAGGCTTCCAAGCTGCTTTCGAGCGCCGGCACGCTGCCCGGCAAGGCGGGGAAACCGCCGCTCGACGAGACCGCGACCACCGGCCGGCGCTAGCGGCCCGGGCGCCCGCCCCGGCGCGCTCCCGCGCCTGCCCGCTCATGCGTCGCTTCCTGCGGCGGACGCCGCCGGCCACGGGCCGGTTCGTTCCAGGATCTCCGCCAGCGCGCCCCAAACCCACTCCGGGGTGAGCGCCGCCAGGCACGAGGTGTGCGGGCAGACGTCGAGGTGGCACGGGCTGCACCACACGCCGGCGTAGGCGGCGCGGTGCCCGCGCGAGGCGGGGTAGGGGAAGAAGCGCTCCGGCTCGTTGCGCCCGAAGATGCCCACCGACGGGGTGCCGGCGGCGACCGCCATGTGCACCGGCCCGCTGTCGGGGCCGACGAAGGCCGCGCACGCCGCCAGCAGCGCGGCCAGCTCGCGCAGAGCGAGGCCGGTGACCGTCACGCAGCGGGGGTGGCCGACCGCGGTCACGATGCCGGCCGCGACCGCCTCCTCGCCCGGGCCGGCGAGGATCAGGGCCCAGGCTTCCGGTCGGCGCTCGACGAGCCGCCGCGCCACCGCGGCGTAGCGCTCGGGCGGCCACCGGCGTGTCGGCCAGCGGGCGCCGGGGTGGATGGCGACGAGCCGCGCGCCGTCTCCGGCGTCCACGCCGAAGCGCGCCAGGCCGCCGCGCGCCACGCGCGCCTCGGCCACGCCGATGCGCAGGTCGGGCACGGCCGCGGGGTCGGTTTCCCAGCCGAGGGCGGCGATCGAGGCGAGGTGGAAGCGCACCGCGCTCTTGTCTTGGTGCTGCGGGAAACGGTTGTACACGGAGCTGCGCCAGCCCTTGCCGGCGTAGCCGACGCGCACGCGGGCGGCGGTGGCCGCCGTCCACAGCGCGGTGCGCGGGTTGCAGAACAGGTCGAGCACCAGGTCGTAGCCACCGCGCGCCAGCGTGCCGAAGAGCGCCGCGCTCGCGGCCGGAGAGGCGCCCCGGCGGGCGGCCAGCAAGCGCGCCAGCCTCGGGTCGCCGGCGAGCAGGGGCGCGTACGCCTCCTCGGTGAGGTAATCGATCGCGGCCTGCGGGGCGTGGCGGCGCAGATGGTCCACGACCGGCAGCGTCAGGCACAGGTCGCCGACGAAGCGCGGCCGGATCACCAGCGCCCGCCGCACGCCGCGGGGATCGAGAGGGGGGTCGGGTGGCTTCCTTGACAGGTTCGCCATGCGTTTCCTACGCTCGTGAACGAACTCCAGCTGATCGCACCCACCTGCCAAGCCGCCCGCCCGCCCGGCGGGCCACCGTTTCGCGGGCCGAGGCCCGGGGAGGATTCGCATGCGCACAGTGGCCGAGCGCTTAGAGGGCCGTCGGGAGATTAGCACGGGGATCGCGCCGGGGCGCCGCGGATCGGCGTGGGCGCCGGCCGCCGCCCTGGCGGTCGCCGGCGTGGCCCTCGCGGCCCTGCTGGCCGCCGGGGCCGGGGCGCAGACGGCGGCCCCCACGAAGGCCCAGGCCGCCGCCACGAAGGCCCAGGCCGCCGCCGCCGACACGGTGCGCCAGCTCGAGGTCGCGGCGCAGAAGGACACTGCCAGCTTCGACAAGGGCTACCGGCTGGGTGTCGCCTACCTGGACCACGACCGCGCGCTGGAGGCGGTGTCGGTGTTCCAGCGCTGCACGCGCCTGCGTCCCGCCGAGGTCAAGGGGTGGGTGAATCTCGGCGCCGCTCTCGACGCCATCGGCAAGGGGAACGAGGCCCGCGCTGCCTACCGCACCGCGCTCGGCCACGCCCCCGGCGACGAGATCGCGCTTTGCCGTCTGGGCGCCTCGCTCTACGCCGGCGGCAGCAAGGTCGCGGCCATGGACACGCTGCGCGTCGCGCTGGCCAAGCACCCGCGCTCGTACTGCGCCTACTTCACGCTCGGCGTGGCGTTCGCCGACGCCCAGATCTACGAAGAGGCGATCCGCGCCTGGGAGAAGGTCGTGGAGGTGGCGCCCAACACGCCCGAGGCGCTCTCGGCCAAGGAGAGCATCGCCACGCTGCGCGAGTTGATGAAGACTCCTTGACCGCGCGCCGTCCCACCGTTCTGGTCGCCATGTCCGGGGGAGTGGATTCCTCCGTGGCGGCCGCCCGGCTCGCCGAGCAGGGCTACGAGGTGGTGGGGGCGACCCTCAAGCTCTGGTGCTACGAGGAGCGCGAGCCGGTGGCGCGCCCCTGCTGCTCGCTCGAGGCCATCGCCGACGCCCGCTCGGTGGCGCTGCGCATGGGCTTCACCCACCACGTCCTCGACTACACCGCCGACTTCCGGGCCCGCATCGCCGGGCCCTTCGTCGCCGGCTACCTCGCCGGCCGCACGCCCTACCCCTGCGCCGCCTGCAACGCCGACCTGAAGTTCGGGCGCTTGCTCGAGCAGGCGCGCGGCATCGGCGCCGCCTTCGTGGCCACCGGCCACTACGCGCGCCGGGCCCCCGCGCCCCTGGCCGGCGGCGGTGAAGAGCCCGCCCTGTGGCGCGCCGTCGGCCGCGCCAAAGACCAGAGCTACGCCCTGTGGGGGGTGGCGCGCGCGAGCCTGCCGTCGCTGCTCTTCCCGCTCGGGGGGCTCACCAAGGACGAGGTGCGCGCGCACGCCGAGCGCTTGGGCCTGGCGCGCGTGGCGGACAAGCACGAGAGCCAGGATCTGTGCTTCGTGGGCCCGGGCGGCTACGCCGCGTTCCTCGCCGAGGCGGCGGGGCGCGAGCGGGTCGAGCGGCCCGGCCCGATCCTCGACCTCGAGGGGCGTGAGCTGGGCGAGCACGGCGGCCTCGCGCATTACACGGTGGGGCAGCGGCGCGGGCTCGGCCGCGGGGTGGCGGGCGGAGGCGCGCTCTACGTCGTCGCCCTCGACGCCGAGCGCAACGCCGTCACGGTCGGTCCCGAGGCGGCGCTGCTGGCCCGCGAGGCGCGCACCGGGCCGCTGAACTGGCTGCCGGCCGACCCGCCGCAAGCCGGACGCCGCCTCCAGGCGCAGATCCGCTACCGGGCGGGGGCGGCGGACGCGACGCTCTGGCCGGGGGAGGCGGGGAGCGGGCGAGCGGCGGCCGACCCGGACACCGCCGCGCCCTTCGACCCGGCGGCCGGCGCCCGCATCGTCTTCGACGCCCCGCAGCGCGCCGTCACCCCCGGCCAGTCGGCGGTGCTCTACGACGGCGACCGCCTGCTGGGCGGCGGGACGATCCTCTGAGGCCGCGCTCCGGCGCGCCACACCACCCCAGGGAGACCCGACCGCCCATGAACGCCCGCGAGATCATCGTCCGACTCGACGCACTCGCCGCCGCCGGCGCCCCGCTCGACGAACTCCTGCGCGCCGCCGTGCACGGCGTGCACGGGCTGAGCCCGCGCTTCCACTGGACGGGGATCTACGAGCTGGGCTCCGACGGCGTGCTGCGCCTCGGACCCTTCGTGGGGGCGCCCACGGAGCACACCGCCATCCCCGTGGGGCAGGGCGTGTGCGGCACGGCCGTGGCCGAGCGGCGCGACCTCAACGTGCCGGACGTGCGCGAGGTGGGCAACTATCTGGCGTGCAGCCTCCAGACGCGCTCCGAGCTGGTCGTGCTGGTGCGCAGCGCCGACGTGATCCACGCGCAGATCGACATCGACAGCCACGAGGTGGCCGCCTTCGACGCCGGCGTCGAGTCCGAGGTGCGCGCCGTGGCGGACCGGCTGGCGGCCGCCTACGCGGGCGGCGCGCGGCCGGGCAAGCCGCCGCCCGCTGGACCGCCTCGCGCGCCTACGCCCGCTTGACCGCCTCGCGCGCCGCGAACTCGCCGACGGCGGGCTTGGCCAGCCGCTCGTAGTCCGCGTAGCTCATGCGCACCGCTTCCTTGTGGCTCCCCGCCTGGAACACGAACTCGCGCGACCGCGTCAGCGACGCGTCCACGTACACCGGCACGCCATAGAGGTTGCCGAACGGCGGCATCGCGCCGGTCTCGCAGTCGGGGAACAGGGTGCGGAAGTCCTCTTCGTGGGCGATACGCAGCTTGGCCTTGCCCGTCGCCCTCTGGACGGCGGCGATGTCGAGGAGGCTCGGGGCGGGGATGGCCACCATGTAGGCGCCACCGGCCTCGTCGCGCACGACCACGATCTTCGCCAGGTGCCAGCCGGTCACGTGGCTCTGGGCGGCGACCTCCTGGGCGGTGAAGACCTGGGTGTGAGGCAGCAGGTCGTACGGCACTTTCTCCTGGGCGAGGAACTGCTTGAGACGTTCACACAGAGCCATGGCGGGCCTCCTTCCGTCTGTGGGGGAGGGGACTGCGGCACCGAGGATGCGCCCGCGCGGCGCGAAACTCAACGCCCACTTTCGGGCGCGGCGCCCGTCGGGTTAGGATGGCCGGGTAGGGACCACCTAGGGACCAGCGGCCAGGGGGAAACATGATCACCATCACCGATTTGGCGAAGCAGAAAGTACTCGAGCACATGCATCAGGGGAAGCAGGAGGGCGCGGCCCTGCGCCTGGCCATCACCGGTCCCGGCCGCGGCCCCGGCGGTTTCGGCTACGAGATGGAGCTGATCGAGGCGGGCACGCCGGCGGTCGGCGACGTGCAGGTGGACGCCGGCGGGCTGCTGCTCGTGGTGGACGGGGAGAGCGCCGAGAAGCTCAAGGGATCGGTCATCGACTTCACCGAGGACGAATACGACAGCGGCTTCAAGATCGACAATCCCAACTCGATCTGGGACGATCCCGTCTCGGCCGCCGTGCAGAAGCTGCTCGATTCCCAGATCAACCCCGCGGTGGGTGGGCACGGCGGATTCGTCCAGCTCCTCGAGGTGAAGGACGGCGTCGCCTACGTGCAGCTCGGCGGCGGCTGTCGGGGTTGCGGACAGGCCGAGGCGACCCTCAAGCTGGGTGTCGAGGTGATGATCAAGCGGGCCATCCCCGAGATCAAGCAGGTGGTGGACCAGACCGACCACGCCGGCGGGACGAACCCTTACTACCAGGGAGGCCCGGGCGGCGGCCCCTCGCCGCTCACCTAGCCGCCGGCCGCTTCCCAGCCCGGGCCGAGGCTGACCTCGTTCGTCTTGGCGCCGGGCCGGGTTCGCATTACCCTACGCCCATGCCTACCGGATCCAGACGCGGTTCCCCGCCCCGCCCACCCGCCGCGCCGCGCCGCCGCGGGGCACGGCGCGTGCCGTCCGCCTCGTCTACGCGTTCCGTCGGCGTGAGCGTCCCCAAGCTCGAGGGCTACGACAAGGTCACCGGCCGGGCCCTCTACGTGGACGACCTGCGCGTGCCCGGCGCGCTGCACGGCCGCACGGTCCGCTCGACCATCGCGCGCGGCCGCATCAGGCGCATCGAGCTCGACCCCGCGTTCGACTGGACCGGTGTCGTGCTCGCCGACCACAAGGACATCCCCGGCGAGAACGTCGTCGCACTCATCGAGGACGACCAGCCGCTGCTGGCCGCCGGCGAGGTGCGCCACGCCGACGAGGCCATCCTGCTCGTGGCCCACGCGGACCCCGAACGCGCCGAGGCGGCGCGCCAGGCGGTGCGCGTCGAGTACGAGCCGCTCGACCCGGTCCTGACCATGGAGGACTCGCTGGCCCGCAAGGCGGTCCTCTACAAGCGCGACAACGTCTTCAAGGAGGTCCGCATCGCCCGCGGCGACGCGGCCGCAGCCCTGGCCCGCGCCGCGATCGTGGTCGAGGGCCGCTACCGCACCGGCGCCCAGGAGCACATCTACATCGAGCCGCAAGGCATGATCGCCGAGCCCGACGGCGCCGGCGGCATCACGGTGCGCGGCTCGTTGCAGTGCCCGTATTACGTGCACGCGGCGCTGATGCGCGTCTTCGCGCTGCCGCCGGAGAGGGTGCGGGTCATCCAGACGGTCACCGGCGGGGGCTTCGGCGGCAAGGAGGAGTACCCGTCGATGATCGCCGGCCACGCCGCGCTGCTGGCGTGGAAGAGCGGCCGCCCGGTGAAGATCGTCTACGACCGCGGCGAGGACATCGCCGCCACCACCAAGCGCCACGCGGCGATGGTGCGCATTCGCAGCGCCGTGGACGCCGCCGGCATCCTGCTGGCGCACGACATCGACGTGGTGATGGACGGCGGGGCGTACCTGACGCTGACGCCGGTGGTGCTGTCGCGCGGCGCCATCCACGCCGCCGGCCCGTACGTCTGCCCCAACGTCGCCATCCGGGCCCGCGCCGTGGCCACCAACCTGCCGCCGGCGGGCGCTTTCCGCGGCTTCGGCGCTCCGCAGACGCAGTTCGCGATCGAGTGCCAGATGAACCGCATCGCTGAGCGTCTGCGCCTCGATCCGCTCGAGCTGCGCCGCCGCAACGCCTACGAGGTCGGCGACGTCACGCCCACCGGGCAGACCCTGCGCGAGAGCGTCGGCGCGCTGGACGTGCTCGAGCAGGCGGCGCAGCGCGCCGGCTACGCCGCCAAGCGGGTCCGCTACGCGCGCGACAATGCGGCGGCGGCGCGCGCCGAGCGCGCCGGGCGGTTCGGCCCGGGAGAGCGGCGCCTGCGCCGCGGCATCGGCGTGTCGCTGGTCTACCACGGCGGCGGCTTCACCGGCAGCGGCGAGGTGCGGCTGGCCTCGCGGGCGGCGATGGACCTGACCGGCGACGGGCGGCCGCGCGTGCTCATGGCCAACACCGAGATCGGCCAGGGGACGATCACCGCCTTCGCGCAGATCGCGGGGGAGACGCTCGGCGTGCCGGCGGAGCTGGTCGTGGTCGAGACGCCCGACACCGCCAAGGTCCCGGACAGCGGGCCGACGGTGGCGTCGCGCACGGTGATGGTGGTCGGCGAGATCGTCCGGCGCTGCGCCGCGGGGATGCGCGCCGAGCTGGAGGCCTTCGCCGGGCGCGGCTGGGCCGACGGCGAGGGGTTCCGGCGCCTGGCGCGGCGCCACCTGGCGCGGCGCGGGCCGCTGCGCGTCGAGCGGCGCTACGAGCCGCCGCCGGGGATCGCGTGGGACGACGCCGCCTATCGCGGCGACGCCTACGGCGTGTTCGGCTACGACGGCTGCGTGGTCGAGGCCGAGGCCGACCTCGACACCGGCGAGGTCCGCCTGCTCCACGTCACCACGGCGGTGGACGTGGGCAAGGCGATCCACCCGGTGCTGGCGGCGGGCCAGATCGAGGGCGGCACGGCGCAGGCGCTCGGCTACGCGCTGCTCGAGGAGGTGCGCGTCAAGGACGGGCGCGTGTGGAACCAGCAGCTCACCAACTACATCATCCCGACCGCGGCCGACACGCCGCCCATCGATGTGATCCTGGTCGAGAAGCCCTACTCGCGCGGGCCGTTCGGCGCCAAGGGCGTGGGGGAGCTGCCGTTCGACGCTCCGGCTCCCGCGGTGGTGGCGGCGGTGGAGCAGGCGACCGGGGCGCGCTTCGACGAACTCCCGGTGCTGCCGGAGCGGGTGCTGCGGGCGCTGGCCGCCAAGGAGCGCCGCTGATGGCCGCCGTCACCCTGCGATTCACCGTCAACGGCAAGGCGCGCCGCGTGCGCGTGCCGCCCTTGAAGCGGTTGCTCGACGTGCTGCGCGAAGACTGCGGGCTCACCGGCACCAAGGAGGGCTGCGGCGAGGGCGAGTGCGGCGCCTGCACCGTGCTGCTCGACGGGCGCTCCGTGAACTCCTGCCTGGTGCCGGCGGTGCAGGCCGACGGCTCCCGCATCCTCACCGTCGAGGGCCTGGCGCATGGTGCGCGGCTCTCGGCGCTGCAGGAGCTGATGGTGGCGCGCGGCGGCACCCAGTGCGGCATCTGCACGCCGGGCATCCTGGTGCAGGCGCACGAGCTGCTGACGCGGGCGCGGGGCCGCGTGCCGAGCGAGGCCGAGGTGCGCGAGGCGCTGGCCGGCAACCTCTGCCGCTGCACCGGCTACCAGAAGATCGTGGACGCGGTGCGGGCCGCGGCCCGGGCGGGGAAGCAACCAGAGAAGCGGTCGGCGCCGCGGGCGGGGAAGAAACCGGCGGAGAAGCAGCCGGCCCAGCGCCCGGCGCGGAAGCCGCCGGCGAAGCGGCGCGCGGCCAAGACCGCCGAGCGGGGTCGCCGATGAGGACCGCGCTCTCGCAGCTCGCGGTCGCCCGCCCGCGCGACCTGGCGCACGCGCTCAGGCTCATGAGCGGCGCGGCGCGCGGCGCGCGTCCCATCCCCATCGCTGGCGGCACCGACCTCTTCGTCTATCTCAATGCCGGCACGCCGCCGAGCGGCCGCGTCTACCTCGACCTGTGGGGCCTCGACGAGCTGCGCGGCGTGCGCGCCGACCGCCGCGGCCTGACCGTCGGGGCGCTCACCACGTTCAGCGAGCTGCGCGAGCACGCGCTGGTGCGCCGGCGCTTCCCGGCGCTGGCCGCCGCCGCCGCCGAGATCGGCGCGCGCCAGATCCAGAACCGCGCCACCCTCGGCGGCAACATCGCCAACGCCTCGCCGGCCGGCGACTCGCTGCCGCCGCTCATGGCGCTGGGCGCGGTGGTGCACACGCGCTCGGCGCGCGGCTCGCGCGAGATCCCGTTCGCCGGCTTCTTCCGCGGCTACCGCGACCTCGAGATGGCCCCCGACGAGCTGATCACCGAGATCCGCATCCCGTTCCCTCCGGCCGGCACGCGGCAGTTCTTCCGCAAGGTGGGCACGCGCCGGGCGCAGAGCATCTCCAAGGTGGTGTGCGCGGGGCTCCTGCGGCTGGACCGGCGCGGTGCGGTGGACGTCGTGCACCTCGCCTACGGCAGCGTCGCGCCGGTGACGCTGCGCGCCCGCGGCGCCGAGCTGGCGCTGCTCGGCCACCGGCCGACCCCGGCCGCCGTCGCCGAGGCGCGCGCCGCGCTGTGCGAGGACATCTCGCCGATCGACGACATCCGCTCCGACCGGGAGTACCGCCTGGCGGTGGCCGGCAATCTGCTCGAGCAGTTCCTGCGGGCCGTGGCTGCCCGCTCCGCCCGCGCCTAGGCGGGCGGCCCCGGACTCAGGGCCCCCCGGGGCGCCGGGCCAGCAGCGCCCGGAACTCGGGACGGTCCCGGAGCGGGGCCAGATCCGCGTCTTCCGCCAGCCGATCCCAGTCGCCGTAGCCCGCGTCCAGCGCGCGCCGCAACGCGCGCAGCGCCTCCTCGGAACGGCCATCCCTGGCGAGCAGGCACGCCAGGTTGTAGCCGGAGCGCGCGTCGCCCGGATCCTCGGCCACGGCGCGCTCGAGCTGCGGGATCGCTTCCCGCCAGCGGTCGAGCCGGATCAGCACCTCGGCAAGGGCGACGCGCGAGGCGCGATGGCCCGGGTCGGTCACGAGCCCACGCTCGAAGGTCTGGGCGGCAGGCTTGAGACGCCCCTGGCGCAGCAGGAAGGTGGCGATCCAGAAGTCGGGCTCGGCGCTCGTCGAGTCGGCGAGCCGCGCGCGGTGCAGGTGGCGGTAAGCTTCCTCGGTGAGCCCGAACTCGCCCAGCTGGCGGCCGAACGCCATCTGCGCCGCGAAATCGTCCGGTTGCGCCTCGGCCACGCTCTGGGCCGCGTGCAGCCGGTCGAGCGTGGCCGGCGCCTCGGCGAACGACCCACGGGGCACGGCGAGCGCGGCCGCGCGGCGCGCCGCCGCGGAGGCGGCGGTGAAGCGCAGCTCGCCGGCGAGCGCGATCACCTCGAGCCAGGCGGCCTCGGCCGCGAACGGGCTGGTGCGCGGGATCGCCGCCAGCGTGGCACCCACCATCTCGAACCGCTGGTGGCGCACCAGGTGCTGCGCGTAGGCCAGCGCGCTCGCGGGGTCCTCCGGCCAGCGTTCGCGAACCGCCAGGAAGCGGCGGGCCGCATCGGCCTCGCGGCCCGCGCGGGAGAGCCCGTCGGCCTCCTCGATCGCCACGCGCCGGTCCTCGGGGCAGCGCTCGGCCAGCCCCCGCAGGCGCTCGAGAGCGGCGCTGTCGGGGGCCGCCTTGCCGTCGCCGATCACGGACCGCAGCTCGCCCCGGCACGGCGACGGACTCTCAGCGGGTGTCTCGGCCGAGCCGGCCGGCGCCGCGCCCGGCGCGCCAAGGAGCGCGCGGCCGTCGAAGCCCGCGGGCTTCCCGCCGGCGGCCCGGACGAGCGATGGCGCCACGTCCACGAGGCTGGCGTCGCCGGGGATCGGATCCCCGCCCGGCCCGTCGAGCCGGATGAACGCGATGGGCACGCGGCGCGGGTCGGCATCCCCCGGCAGTGCGTGGGTGCCCGCCACGGCGAGCAGGGTGCCGGGGGCGAGCCCGGCGCGCTCGAGGCCCACCGCCAACCGGGCGATCGCGTCGTCGAGGTCTCTCGCCCGAGCCTCGCGGGCGCGGGCGTCGGCGAACGCGGGACCGTCCTCACGGCGCCAGGCGGTCTCGGCTTCGCCGAAGGAGAGCCCGAGCCAGACGAAGTGCCGGCCGGGACGCGCCAGCCATGCCAGGGCCGTGTCCGCCCGGGCGCTGTCGGACAGGGCGGGGGACTCCGCCACGAAGCGGGCGAAGCCTCGGCCGATCCCGCTTCCCGAATGCGCGAACGGGTCGGCCGGAAGCGCGAGCCCCCGGTAGCCCAGGGCGCCGAGTGCGGCAGCGAGGGCCGCGCCCGCAGGAGGAAAGCCGACTGCGCCCTCGGTGCTCACCCCCGTCGAGGCCGGTGAGCGGCCGGAGAGCAGAGCGGTGAGCGCGGGGAAGGTGCGGCCCGAGGGCGATCGGGCGCTCTCGCAACGCGCGCCGCGCTCGAGCAGCGCGGCGAGCGCCGGCATGCGGGCGGCGTCGACCCGCTCCTCGCCCAGGCCGTCGATCGAGATCAGGAGGAGGCGCTCGGGGCGGGGGGCCGCGGCCGCCGAAGATGCGGTCCCGGGCGCGAGCGCCGCCGCCCCGGCCACCAGCAGCGCCAGGCCCGTGGCGAACCCGCGCCGGGTCCCCAAACGCGAGCGAGGGAGGTCGCGGCGCGTCACGACCTCCCTCGTGTGTCTGCCCTGCAACGGCGCTCGAGAAACCAACGAGCTTAGCGGTAGAGCTGCTTCAGGGCGCCCCACGTGCCCGGCTTCACGGGGACGGCGCAGTTGTCGATCTCGAGCCGGAGCAAGAATGGCCCGGACTGATCGCTGACATCGATGCAAACGCCGCCTGCCGCATCCACGATGAACGGGCAGAGGACGTTGATCTGGGTGTCGAAGAGGACGTCAGGGTAGCAGTCGGAGGGGACGGCGCAGCTGTTCGCGTCGATCGCGACGATCACGTTGCCCGAAGCGACCAATTGCCGCGGACAGAGATCCACCGACTCCACCACGAAGAAGTCGGCCGCGTCCTGAGCGACGAGCCCGTCCACGGTCGCGATCACGGTGCAGCTCGTCGGATCCCACAGCTCGATGTCGTAGTTGTACGGCCCCGAGAATCCGAAGCCGTAGTGGGCGAACTCGAGGTGGCTCAGACGCGCGCTGCTGCCCAGGTTGAAGAGGTTGCCGTAGCGGGCGACGTCAGCCTGGAAGTAGGCGTTGTTCGCGGTGCCGTTGTCGCAGGCGAGCACCTGAGCCAGCGTGAAGTTGGGGGTGATGCCTTCGGGCATGACGGTCTTCTGGTCGAAGTCCACCGCCAACGCGATGGACGCGACAGCCAGTCCGGCCAGCACCAGAAACGCAGTAGCCAGTCTTCTCATGAGGGTCACTCCTTTGGATGGGCGTGGTTGGAGGGTGCCGAACAGGGCCTCGCGCGGTTCCTTCCGCGCCGCGAGTCTAGCACCCGCTACCGACGATGCAAGCGAGTTCGGCTGTTCAGTGCGGAGAAACTGCTCGCCTATCGAGCCCGGCCGCCCCGACCGGCGTATGGGGTCTCGATCGGGGCTCCCGTCGCCTCTACCTCGATCCTCTGGAGGCGCCCATGGGGAAGGTCACCTGTCGCGTGCGCCGGGGAATCACCGACCCGCGCTGGGGTTCGTGCTGGGGGGGATCGCTGGCACCGCGGCCGGTGTGATCCTGACGAACTTCCGCGGGCCAGACCCTCGAATGCCTGCCGGCGGCCGGGCGCTAGCGGCGGGCTGAGCCGAGCCCCGGGTGTCGCCCGGGGGCTCCCCTTGTTTTCCCCGCCTTGACCCGCTAGGCTGCCGCCCCGTATCCGGGACGGCGCTTCGGTCTTGCCCCGATCCACGCTACTTGCTGCCGGCACCATGGGTTGAGGCCATGCGACCGCGCACCGCCGCGGCGGTTCCGCCCGCCGGCAGCCTCCGGTATCCGACCCAGCCGGAAGCCAACTGAAGGAGTCCACCGATGAGGAAGCTGTCTGCCGTGGCCGGCGCGCTGCGGCGCACCCTGAGCGCCGCCGCCGGTCTGCTCGCCGCACCGCTCGCGCTGGCGCTCGCCGGCGCGCGCCCGGCGCTGGCCAGCGAGCTGGACCTGCAGATCCCGCCGATCGACACGGTCTACGACATCCTGGGCATGCAGATCCCCGGCGCGAGCCTGCTCTACGCCGGTTTCGCCGTCTGTCTGCTGGGCGGGGTGTTCGGCCTGGTCCAGTACATGCGCGTCAAGGCGCTGCCGGCGCACGCTTCGATGCTCGAGGTCTCGCACATCATCTACGAGACCTGCAAGACCTACCTGCTGCAGCAGGGGCGCTTCCTAATCATCCTCGAGGTCTTCATCGGCGCCTGCATCGTCTACTATTTCGGCGTCCTGCAGGCCTCCGGCCTCGGCACCGTGGCGCTCATTCTCTTCTGGTCGGTGATCGGCATCCTGGGCTCGTACTCGGTGGCCTGGTTCGGCATCCGACTCAACACCCTGGCCAACAGCCGCACCGCTTTCGCCTCGCTGCGCGGCGACCCGGTCCCGGTCTACGAGATCCCGCTCATGTCGGGCATGTCGATCGGCGTGCTGCTGATCTGCGTCGAGCTCATCATGATGCTCGCCATCCTCCTCTTCGTGCCGGGGGAGAAGGCGGGGGCCTGCTTCCTCGGCTTCGCCATCGGCGAATCCCTCGGCGCCTCGGCGCTGCGCATCTGCGGCGGCATCTTCACCAAGATCGCCGACATCGGCTCCGACCTGATGAAGATCGTCTTCAACATCAAGGAGGACGACGCGCGCAACCCCGGCGTCATCGCCGACTGCACCGGCGACAACGCCGGCGACTCGGTGGGCCCGACCGCCGACGGCTTCGAGACCTACGGCGTCACGGGCGTGGCCCTCATCTCCTTCATCGCGCTGGCCGTCTTCCCCGAGTACAAGGCGCACTTCCTGGTGTGGATCTTCGTCATGCGCGTGCTGATGATCTTCACCTCGGTCTTCAGCTACCTGGCCAACAGCGCCCTCGCCCGGGCGCAGAACCAGGGCAAGAGCGAGATGGACTTCGAGCGCCCGCTCACCAGCCTGGTGTGGATCACTTCGCTGGTCTCCATCCTCGTCACCTTCGGCGCCTCCATCGCCATCCTGGGCGGCCTCGGCCACGGCCTGTGGTGGAAGCTCTCCATCATCATCTCGTGCGGCACGCTGGCGGCGGCGGTGATCCCCGAGCTGACCAAGGTGTTCACCAGCTCGAACTCGCGCCACGTGCGCGAGATCGTCACCGCCTCGCGCGAGGGCGGCGCGTCGCTCACCATCCTCTCCGGCCTGGTGGCGGGCAACTTCTCCTGCTTCTGGAAGGGCATCGCCATCGCCATCCTCATGGCGATCGGCTACGCCACGAGCGTGCAGGGGCTGGCGGGCTTCATGAGCCACGAGTCCGTGTTCGCCTTCGGCCTCATCGCCTTCGGTCTGCTGGGCATGGGCCCGGTGACCATCGCCGTGGACTCCTACGGCCCGGTGACCGACAACGCGCAGTCCATCTTCGAGCTGTCCATGATCGAGTCGCGCCCAGGCTCGGCCCAGGAGATCGAGAAGCAGTTCGGCTTCAAGCCCGACTTCCAGCGCGGCAAGCACCTGCTCGAGTCCAACGATTCGGCCGGCAACACCTTCAAGGCGACGGCCAAGCCGGTGCTCATCGGCACCGCGGTGATCGGCGCCACCACCATGATCTTCTCGATCATCCTGCTGCTGCAGCGGCACATGGCGGGCTTCACCCTCGACCTGCTCGAGCCGCGCGTCATCCTCGGGCTGATCGCCGGCGGCGCGACCATCTACTGGTTCTGCGGCGCCTCCATGCAGGCGGTGACCACCGGCGCCTACCGCGCCGTGGCCTACATCAAGCAGCACATCCGGCTCGACCGCGAGCAGGCCTCCGTGGAGGACTCCAAGGAGGTCGTGAAGATCTGCACGCAGTACGCGCAGAACGGCATGTTCAACATCTTCATCGTGATCTTCTGCCTGACGCTGGCCTACGCGTTCTTCGATCCCATCTTCTTCGTGTCCTACCTCATCTCGATCGCCGTCTTCGGGCTCTTCCAGGCCATGTTCATGGCCAACGCCGGCGGCGCCTGGGACAACGCCAAGAAGGTGGTCGAGGTGGACCTCAAGGAGAAGGGCAGCGACCTGCACGCCGCCACCGTGATCGGCGACACGGTGGGCGACCCGTTCAAGGACACCTCCTCGGTGGCCCTGAACCCGATCATCAAGTTCACCACGCTGTTCGGCGTGCTGGCCGTGGAGACGGCGGTGGCCAACCCCGGCGTCGCGCGGCCGATCGGCGTGGTGCTCTTCCTCGTCGCCGTGGTGTTCGTGTACCGCTCCTTCTACGGCATGCGCATCGAGTCGCAGAAGGCGGAGGCGGGCAAGGCGAAGGCGGCGGCCTAGTCGGCCGCCTTCCCGGCGCGGGCGGCCCGTCCGCCCCGGTTAAACAGGGACGCGGCGCCCGCCAGTCGGGCGCCGCGTGTCAGGTGCATCAGGAGTAGTCGACGTCACCGCGCGGTGCTCCCCCGAACCCGCATCACCCCACCGCTTACGGCGGCGAAGTGCCGATGACGTCGATTCCATCCGCGGCCACCGCCGCGCCTGCGGGACGCAGCCGACGGGGCCGCCGCCCGGCGGGTTCCGCACGCCCCGCCCGGGCCTGAGACAAGCTCTGATCTCGATGGGTGGGCCGGATCGCCGCGAGGCGGGCCGGCTGCGTCGGTTCGCTGACTAGGATGCGCGGTCGGCGGAATGGTTGCGGACCCGGCCGGGTCAAGTTTTCTTCAAGCGGTCCGCGGTGCGGCCGCGGGGCTGTCGAAGCCGGCCCTAGAGCGACGCCAGGGCGGCTTCCGCCGCCGCCTCGCCGCTGCGCACGCAGTCGGGGATGCCGGCGCCGCGGTAGCCGTTGCCGGCCAGGAAGAGTCCCGGCAGGGCGGCCGCACGGGTCTCGATGCGGCCCACCAGATCGCGGTGGCCGACGCGGTAGTGCGGGGTCGCGCGGGGATAGCGCGCCACGCGGGAGAAGAGCGGCTCGCCGGAGATGCCGAGCAGGTCGCGCAGCTCGGCGTGCGCGCCGGCGGCCAGCTCGGCATCCGGAGACTCCGCCGCCTCGCCTGGCATGAAGGCGCGCAGCAGGCCCTGGCCGCCCGGGGCGCGGCCGGCGAACTTGCGGTGCGAGAAGATGCAGGCCAGCACGCGCCGCGCCTCGCGCGCCGGGATGACGAGCCCGGCGCCGCCCAGCGGGTGGGCGATGGCGCCCTCGGGGTAGGCCAGCGACACGACGGCCGACGAGCCGTAGGCGATCGCCGACAGGTCGGCCGCGAGCGTGGCATCCACCGCGGCCAATAGCCGCCCGGCCTCGTAGGCCGGCAGGGCCAGGACCACGGCGTCGGCGGCCTGCTCGCCCGCCGAGGTCCGCAGCAGCCAGCGCGGGCGGCCACCGCCGGGCCCGGCCCGCAGCTCCTCCACCCGCAGGTGCGTGCGCGCCGCCCCGGCCGGCAGCCGCGCGGCCAGCGCGTCCACCAGCACCTGCATGCCGCCGTCGAAGCTCTCGAACAACCCGAGGCGCGGGCCGCCGCTCTTGTGCGCGAAGCGGCCCTCACGGTCGGGTTCGGCCGGCGAGGACTCGATGGCGTAGCCGCGCGAGCCGCGCGCCGAGCGCAGGGCGCGCAGGATGCTCCCGTGCTCCTTCTCGAGCAGCAGGAAGCGCGGGAACGTGGTCTCGAGCGAGAGATCCTCGGGATCCAGGCCGTAGATGCCGGCGACCATCGGCTGCGCGATGCGCTCGAGCGCCTCGCGCCCGAAGCGCCGCCGCACGAAGCTGGCCACGCTCTCGTCGCCGCTGGCGTGGCGCGGCGGGATGCACGCCTCGAGGGTGATGCGCAGCTTGCCCAGCGGGCTGAACAGCGGGCTTCGCCACACCGGGCGCAGCCGCCCCGGCGCCAGCACCTGGAAGCCCTCGGGCGCTGCCCACAGGCGGCGCCCGCGGACCACGAAGCTGGCGCGGTAGGCGGGGTCGGTGGCGATCAGCCGCGGCCCCAGGCCCAGCCGCTCGGCGAGGAAGCGGGCCCACGGCTTGTCGGTGAGGAAGGAGTCGGGCCCGTCGTCCACCACGAAGCCGTCGCGCGAGCGCGTGGAGACCACCCCGCCCAGGCGCGGGCCCGCCTCGAGCAGCGAGACGCGCACCGCGCGGCCGCTCTCCTGGGCCCGCTCCACCGAGCGGTACGCGGCGGTCAGGCCGGTGATCCCGCCGCCGACGACGGCGATGTGCAGGGGAGACGAAGGTTCGTTCACGGTCTCGGATGGCGTGCCCAAGAGCCGCGCCCCCCGCGGGGGGTGCGGCGGGTTTCGGATGTGGCGGCCGGATCGGGATCCGCGAAAACGTCAGCGCCGGCTCAGCTCGTGCACCGTCTCCACCAGGCGGACCACGTGGTCCACCGGGGTGCCCGGCAGGATGCCGTGGCCGAGGTTGAAGACGTGCCCGTCGCGCCCTGCGGCTTGCGTCAGGATCCGCTGGGCCTGCGCGCGGATGACCGCGGGCTCGGCGAACAGCACGATGGGATCCAGGTTGCCCTGCACCGCCACGTCGTAGCCGAGGCCCTGCCAGGCGCGGTCCAATTCTACACGCCAATCGAGGCCGATGACCGTGCCGCCGGCCGCTTTCATGTCAGGAAGCAGCGAAGTCGTGTCGGTGCCGAAGTGGATGACCGGCACGCCCGGCGGCAGGGCGGCGATGAGGGCGGCCGAGAAAGGCTGCACGTAGCGCCGGTAATCGGCGGGCGAGAGGCAGCCCACCCAGCTGTCGAAGATCTGCAGGGCCTGGCAGCCGGCCGCGGCCTGGCGGTTCAGGTAGGCCGCCGTGCCGCGGACGATCTTCTCCATGAGGGCCCGCCAAGCGCCCTCGTCGCCGTGCATGAAGCGCTTGGTGCGCTCGAAGTGGCGGGTGCCGCGGCCCTCGATGAGGTACGAGGCGACGGTGAAGGGCGCCCCGGCGAAGCCGATGAGCGGCAGCGTCGTGGGCAGGTCGGCGCGGGTCTGCCGCACGGCCGCGTAGACGTAGCCCAGCGCCTCGGGGTCCACCTCGCGCAGCGTCTCCACGGCGGCGGCGTCGCGCACCGCCGGGGCGATCACCGGGCCCTCCCCCTGGCTGTACTCGAGGGCGAGGCCGAGCGGCTCGACGATGAGCAACAGGTCGGCGAACAGGATGGCCGCGTCCGCCCCGATGCGCCGGGCGGCGTAGGTCGTGACCTCGCTCACCAGCGCCGGCGACTTGCACAGCTCGAGCATGGAGACGCGGGCCCGCACGTCGCGGTACTCCTTCATGTAGCGGCCGGCCTGGCGCATGAGCCACACCGGCGTGTGGGGCGCCGGCTCGCGCCGGCAGGCCTTCATGAAGGGGGATTGCTCGGACGGGTGGGGGGCGGTTGGGGTCATCGGGACGGTCTCCGAGAAACGGAACGGTCGGCGGTCGGTTCGCGGGGAAGATACCTGGGTTTGGCCTGACGTGCCAGGCGCGCGGCCGACAGCGCGGAGAACCCGGAGCGGGGCCCGGCCGGCCAGGGAGCGGGCCCCGGGTCGCGGGCTAGGTCTTCTTCTCGACGCGGAAGTTCACGGTGCCGCTGGCGCCGCTGTAGACGACCCGGATCTTCCAGGCCCCGGCCACCCCGTCCGCGGTGACGAAGGTGCCGTTGTCGGACAGCGAGCGCGAGTAGACCTGCGTGCCGGCCGCGTCCGTGATGACCACGCTGATGCTGCCCGCGGTCACCGTGGTGGCCTGATTCACGTTGGCCGCGACCCCGGTGTTCTGCCACGTGTAGGTGGCGGAGCCGGAGTAGTTGCGCACGCTCGAGGTCTGGTACTCGAAGCTGTCCGTGTTGTTGACGATCTGCGGCTGGATCCCGGGGGTGGTCGGCGAGTCGCCGCAGCCGGCCAGCAGGGCGGCGCCGAGCAGGACGGCGACGGTCAGCGGAAGCGAGCGGTTCCTTTTCATTCGAGAAGCTCCTGTGGTTTGGGGGAGAAGGCGCCGCCTGCGGCCAGGCTCGCCTGTTCGGAGAAATAGCAAGCGGCGCGCCAGCGCTGCCGGGCCGGCAAGAAGGCGCTGGGAAGCCGACTTCACGGCGCCCTGACCTGCGAAGCACACCGGCCTCACGCCCGTCTCGCGCAGACTGCACGGGTGGCCCGGCCCCTGCGACCCTACCTCAACAGCAGCACCGGGCAGCCTAGGTCCTTGATGATGCTCTCGATCTCCGCGCCGCGGGCCGCCGCGCAGCTGCCGTGCAGCACCACCAGCCCGGCGCCCACGTCGCGCAGCAGGCGGCCGATCTGCGGCAGCCCGGCGGGGCCGAGGGCGCGCATGTGCACCTCGCCGCGGT
The DNA here is from genome assembly GCA_964386525.1 of uncultured bacterium. Taxonomy (GTDB): domain Bacteria; phylum Eisenbacteria; class RBG-16-71-46; order RBG-16-71-46; family DASYSL01; genus CAYLSO01. The sequence goes on along the minus strand of CAYLSO010000008.1, from coordinate 14,733 downwards.
GGTCGATGAGCCGCTGCCGCGCCCGGTGCTCGAGGTCGGCGCCGCGGGCCACGGGGGAGGGGACGAGGAGGATCTCGAGCCCGCGCTCGCCGTCGCCCGTCAGCTTTCCCGCCATGGCCAGCGCCTGGTCGGCTTCCGGCGAGCCGTCGTACACCACGCTGATCGGCCCCTCGGTGTCGGCGCCGCGGCGGTAGAGCAGCACCGAGCGGCTCACCTGCAGGGTCGCGTCGCGGCAGGGCGCGGGCAGGCGCAGGTGGCGGGTCAGCGGCCTCGCCGATTCTTCGACGATGACCAGGTCGGCCTCCTCGGCGGCGGCGCTGACCTCGTGGGCCACGTGCCCGCGCACCACGCGGAACGAGTACTTCACGCCGTTCTCGTGCGCCGCCGCGGCCAGACGGCGCTCGGCCCGCTCGGCCATGACGCGCAGCTCGCGTTCGGTGGTGGGCGCGTCGAACTCCTCGGCGCTGGCCGTCAGGAAGCTCACCTGGCGCACGAACGGCAGCCCGGCCGAGCGCAAGAGGTTGAGATCCTCGACGAAGAGGCCGATCAGCTCCGCCTCGAGGCGGGCGGCCAGCGCCGCGGCGGCATCGAGCAGGGCCGGGTCGTGCGCCGCCGCGTCCAGCGCCACCAGGATGCGCCGGACGGCGGGCCCGTCCGTCGCGCGCTCGCTCATGACGGGCGCTCCTCCTTGTGCGGCAGGGCGAAGCGGCGGGCGGCTTCGGCGAGCTCGGTCAGCCGGTCCTCGACGCGCCGGTTGATCGAGCCCTCCGGGTACAGGCCGGAGGCCTCGCGCTCGCCGGCGGGCACGCCGGTCAGCAGCTCGATGCCCTGATCCACGGTCTCCACGGCGTAGACGCGGAAACGGCCCGCGGCCACCGCCTCGACCACCTCGCGGCGCAGCATGAGGTGCTTGACGTTGGACGCCGGGATGAGCACGCCCTGGTCGCCGGTGAGGCCGGCCGTCCGGCAGACCTCGAAGAAACCCTCGATCTTCTCGTTGGCGCCGCCGATCGCCTGCACCTGCCCGCGCTGGTTGACCGAGCCGGTGACCGCGAACGACTGCTTGACCGGTGTCTGGGCCAGCGCCGAGAGCAGGGCGTAGAGCTCGGCCGAGGAGGCGCTGTCGCCCTCGACGCCGGAGTAGGACTGCTCGAAGCCGAGGCTCGCCGACAGCGCCAGCGGCCGGCGCGTGGCGAAGCGCTCGCCGAGGAAGCCGGAGAGGATGAGCACGCCCTTGGAGTGGATCGGCCCGCCCAGCTCCACCTCGCGCTCGATGTCCACCACCTCGCCGCGCCCGAGGCGCACGCGCGCCGTGATGCGGCTCGGGCGCCCGAAGGCCAGCCCGCCCAGCGAGTACACCGACAGGCCGTTGACCTGGCCGACCACCTCGCCGCGCGTGTCGATGAGCACCGTGCCGCGGCGGATCTCCTCCTGCATCCGCTCGCGCAGCAGGTCGCCGCGGCGGATCTGTGCCGCGATGGCGCGCTCGACGTCGGCGGCGGTGACCGTCTCGCGCGCCGCCTGCCCGGCCCAGTAGTCGGACTCGCGCACCAGGTCCACCAGGTGCTGCATGCGCGTCGAAAGCTTTTCGACGTCGCCGGCCAGGCGCACGGCGTGCTCGAGCACGCCCGCCACGGCGTCGCGGTCGAGCGGCCGCAGGCCCTCCTCGCGCGCCACGTGGCCGAAGAACCCGGCGTACATGTTCGCCGTCTCCGGCGTCCAGTCGGTGCGGTCGTCGAAGTCCACCGCCACCTTGAAGAGCTCGTCGAAGTCGGGGTCGGCCTCGGTCAGCAGGTAGTAGAGCCAGGGCTCGCCGATGAGGATCACCTTGCAGTCGAGCGGGATGGGCTCGGGATCGAGGCTGACGGTGGACACCGGACTCAGCCGGTCGGCCAGCGACTCGAAGCGGATCTCGCGCGAGCGCAGGACGCGCTTCAAGTCCTCCCAGGCGAAGGGCTGCATCAGCAGGCGGCGCGCGTCGAGGATGAGGTAGCCGCCGTGGGCGCGGTGCAGCGCGCCGGGCTTGATGAGCGTGAAGTCGGTGACCAGGGCGCCCATCTGCGAGATGTGCTCGATGCGGCCGAGCAGGTTGGGCAGGCTCGGCTGGTCCTCGTAGACCACCGGCGCGCCCTTCGAGTCGTCGTGGTCCACCATGACGTTGACCTGGTAGCGGCGGAACAGCCCGAACAGCTCGGCCACCGCCGGCGGCAGCGGCGGGGCGCCCTCCGGCTGCGGCGACTGCGGCTGTGCCCCAGACTGCAGAAACTGGGGGAAGTTCTCGAGCACGTCGTTCTGCACGTCGTGCAGGTAGTTTAGCACCTCGGGCAGCTCCCCGTAGTCCTCGTAGATGTCCTCCATGGCGCGCTCCACCGCGTAGCGCGACACCTCGCGGCGCAGCTCACGCAGCTTGGCCCGGTGCTCCTTCTCCCAGCGCGGCACCTTGTGGAGGAACTCCTGCAACTGCTCCTGCAGCCCCTCGACCTCCTTCTGGAGGCGCTCCTGCTCGGCCGGCGGCAGCTTGGCGAACTCCTGCGGGTCGAGCACCTCCTCGCCTTTCATGGGCGCCAGCGTCAGCCCGATGGGCGTGCGCAGGAGCGCGATGCTGCGCTCCTTCGCCTGCTCGCGCAGCGCCTCGAAGGCCTGCTCCTGGGTCTCCTCGAGGCCCTTGGAGAGGGTCAGCTTGCGCGAGCGGTAGGCCTCGCTCTCGAAGGCGGCGGGGATGGCGGCGCGCAGCTCCTCGACGAGCTTGTTCATGTCGCGGCGCAGCACCGCGCCGAGGCCGGGCGCCAGGCGCAGCGCGCGCGGCCGGTGCGGCGTGGCGAAGTTGTTCACGTAGCACCAGTCGGGCGGCACCGGCTCGCCCGCCGCCTGGGCTTCGAGAAACTGCACGACGGTGGTGTGCTTGCCGCTGCCCTGGGGGCCGAGGGCGAAGAGGTCGTAGCCCTCGGCGCGCATGCCGAGGCCGAAGCGCAGCGCCTCGACGGCGCGCGGCTGGCCGATCGGCAGGTGCACGGGCTTGAGCTCGGCGGTGGTCGCGAACCGGAACTGCGCCGGGTCGCAGGCGCGGCGGAGAGACTCGACGGGCAACGGGCGGATCCCTGGCATTGCGGGACTCCTCTCGAAAGCCGGGAGCGGTGGCCGCACGGGCGGCCGGGATAGGGCCCCGGCCGTGAGGCGGTCGTCGGAGCCAGGCTACTCGGCTACCGAGGGCGGGGCAAGGTCGGCGGGGGTCTTGGTCGGGTCCTTGGCGAGCCTCGCCGGGACGCGCACTCCGAGGGCCACGCCGGCCAGCACGATGACGGCCCCCAGGAAGCTGGCCGGCGCCGGGCGCTCGCCGCGCACCAGCACGCCGAGGACGAGCGCCACCAGCGGCACGACCACGGAGATGTAGCTGAGCCGCGTGATGTTCGAGTGGTTCAGGAGCCAGGCCCACAGGACGAAGGCGCCGAGCGAGGCGGCGACGGCGAGGTAGAGGATGGGGAACCAGGCGGCGCCGCCGCGCGGCAACGCCTGGGATTCGGCGAGCAGCAGGCTGGTGAAGGCACAGACCACGAGGCCGACCGTGGCGCCCACCGCGTTGGCGCCGATCGGCGACTGGCGGGGGCCGCGCTTCAAGAACACGCTGCCCAGGCCCGCCGCCCAGGTGGCCACGAGCACGGCGAACAGGCGCCGCGGCTCGACGGCGAGCGTGACCTGAGCCGAGAAGATGACGGCCACGCCGGCCAGGGCCAGCACGGCGCCCGCGATCTTGGCGAGGGTGAGCCTCTCGAGCCCGAACAGGTGGGTCAGGACGGCGTTGTTGAGCGGCAGGGTGGCGAAGATGATGGCGCAGAGGCCCGAGGGCACCTGGGTCTCCGCCCAGTAGAGCAGGGGTAGGTTGAGGCCGAACTGGAAGAAGCCGTAGAGCACCGCGCTCACCATCGCCTCACCGCGCGGCAGGGGCTGGCGGCGCAGGGCGAGGATGGCGAACAGCGCCACGGCCGCGATCGCCAGGCGCAGAGTCGCCGCCCAGGCCGGCGGCACCGTGTCGTTGCCCATGCTGATGGCCAGGAAGGTGCTTCCCCAGATGAGCGTGGTGGCGACGACGGCGGCGGACTTGGCCAGGGGCGGCACGGGCGCGGGGGAAGGGCTCACTTGGTAATCCATACCACAAGGTATGGTGGCCGCCGACCGGCATTCCGGCGGGGCCGGCCGACCGACATTCCAGCCGGCCGACCGACATTCCGGCCGCAGCCGCAGACAGTCTGTCGCCGCTGTGGCGCCGGTCCGCCGCCGGATCGACCTGTCCCAGGACGAGTCGCGGCCGCAAGCCACGCGCCTGAAAGGCGTCTCTCGCCGCCGCAGGGGCCGCGAGGCCGCTCCCCTCGCCTGGCCCGATACATGCAACCCCTCAAGGCGCGAGTCATGCGTCGAATCCACCGGACGGCCTGCCCGAGGCCGCCCATCATCCACGGGGGTGGGTAATGAATCGGTCCACTACCTGCTGGTCGCCCCTCCGGATCGGCCTCGCCCTGGCCGCGATCGCCTGCTTCGGCTCGGTGGTCACCGCCTTCGCGCGGCCCACGATCCGCCGGTCCTTCTTCACCGTCTATCCGAGCGCGGTGGGCAGCAAGCTCGACAACCTGCCGAGCCACGCCACGCACTGCGGCGTCTGCCACTTCGACTTCAACGGCGGGGGGCCCAAGAACCCCTACGGCAACCGGGTCGCCGCGGTCCTCAACAGCTATCCGAACACCGAGGCCGCCATCACCGCCATCCAGAACGAGGACTCCGACAGCGACGGCTTCAGCACGCTGACCGAGGTCACCAACACCGCCACCTACACCAACACCCCGACCTTCCCGGGGCTCACGCCGGGCAACGTCGGCAGCTGCTCCAACATCCCCAACGTCAACGAGATCACGAACTACCTGGTGCCGACCACCGGCAGCGACACGCAGGCGCCCACGGTGACGGTGACCACGCCCAACGGCGGCGAGTCGTGGGTCGGCGGCACGGGGCACCAGATCGCCTGGACCGCCACCGACAACGTCGGTGTGGCCAACGTGGACATCTTCTACCGCGACGCCGCGGACCACTCGTGGGAGCCGCTGGCGCTCAGCGTGGCCAACACCGGCACCTTCCAGTGGTTCGTGCAGAACACGCCGACGCTGCAGGCGCGGGTGAAGGTCCTGGCGCGCGACGCGGCGGGCAACAGCAGGGCCGACTCGAGCAACGCCAACTTCACCATCCAGCAGACGCCGGGCGGCGTGGTGGCCACGACGTTGCGCGACTTCAAGCAGCCGGGCACGCAGCCCCTGGGCGGCGGTCAGTTCCAGGAGGCCGCCTCCTGCATCACCTGCCACGGTGGCTACAACACGGCGGCCGAGCCCGGCCACGGCTGGCTGGGCAGCATGATGGGGCAGGCGGCGCGCGACCCGCTCTTCTTCGCCTGCGTGGCCGTCGCCGAGCAGGACGCGCCGTCGTCCGGCGACCTCTGCATCCGCTGCCATACGCCCGGCGGCTGGCTCTCCGGCCGCAGCACGCCCACCGACGGCAGCCAGCTCACGGCTCTCGACCGCGACGGCGTGGCCTGCGACTTCTGCCACCGTGCGGTCGATCCCATCTACAAGCCGGGGGTGAGCCCGCTCGTGGACCAGGCGGTGCTCGCCAACCTGCTGCCGGGCCACACCCCGGGGCACTACACCACGGGCCAGTTCGTCGTCGATCCCGACCCGCGCAAGCGCGGGCCGTTCGCCGACGCGGTGGCGCCGCATCCGTTCCTGCAGTCGGCGTTCCACCGCTCGAGCGAGTTCTGCGGCACCTGCCACAACGTCTCGAATCCGGCGTTCAACCGCGTGGCGGGCGCCGACTACGCGCCCGGCCCGCTCGACCAGGCGGCCGCCTCGTTCGATCCCGAAGTGTTGCTGCCGCTCGAGCGCACCTACAGCGAGTGGCTGCACAGCGCCTTCCCGGCCGGCGTCTATGCGCCGGAGTTCGCCGGCAACAAGCCCGGCGGCGTGGTCGCCATCTGCCAGGACTGCCACATGTCCGACGTCTCCGGGAAGGGGTGCAACGACCCGGCGGCGCCGACCCGCGCCGACCTGCCTTACCACGACATGACGGGGGGCAACGCCTGGATGCCGCCGCTCATCGGCGCTCTCTATCCGGGCGAGACCAGCGCGCTGGCGCTCTCGGACGCCAAGACCCGGGCGATCACCATCCTACGCAAAGCCGCGGTGCTCGACCTCACCACCGAGTGGGTCGCCGACCACTTCGTCGCCCACGTCACGCTGACCAACCGCTCGGGGCACAAGCTGCCGACCGGCTACCCCGAGGGGCGGCGCATGTGGGTCAACGTCGTCGCCCGCGATGGGGGCGGCAACGTCATCTGGGAGTCGGGCGCCTACGACGCGGCCACCGGCGTGCTGAGCCTGGCCAACGACACGCGCGTCTACGATGCGCACCTGGGGATCTCACCGGCGCTGGCCGCGGCCATCGGCAAGGGCCCGGGGACGACCTTCCACTTCGCGCTCAACGACACCGTCTACAAGGACAATCGCATCCCGCCGCTGGGCTTCACCAATGCCGCGTACGCGGCGTTCGGCGGCCAGCCGGTGGACCACGAGGGCGCGGTGCCGCGCTACGCCGACAATCAGAACTGGGACGCGATCGCGTACGAGCTGCCGGCCGCCACGCGCCAGGTGGAGGCGCGGCTCTACTACCAGACGACCTCGAAGGAGTATGTCGAGTTCCTACGCGACGAGAACACCACCAACACCAAGGGGGACGAACTCTACGCGCTGTGGACGGCCAACGGCCGCTCGACGCCGGTGCTCATGGAGGAAGCCGTCGTGGCCAACACGCTGGTGGACGTGCCGGACGGCGTGGGGGCGAAGGCCCTGGCGCTGCGGCCGCTCAGCAATCCCTTCCAGGGCGAGCTCAGCCTACAGCTCGACCTGCCGCGCCCGGCGCGCGTGACGATGCAGGTCTACGACCTGCGTGGCCGTCTCGTCGCGGGGCAGGATCTCGGAGAGCTCGGCGGCGGCGCCCACCGCCTCACCTGGGACGGTCGCGACTCAGGCTCGCGCGACGCCGGTGTGGGCGTGTTCTTCATCCGCGTGCAGGTGGACAGCCAGACGCTGGTGAAGCGGGTGGTCAAGCAGGGTTAGGACGATTCGCGGTTCACCGTCCGCGCCTGGCGGCGCCGGACGTTCCGTGGGCACGGGGGGCGTGGCTCCCGTGCCCACACCGCTAGACACCCCTGTTCGGGCCCGGATACGCCCTCCCGGGACGTCGGAACCGTCTTTCACATCCGCTTGCTGTCGCTTCCCCTGCTCCGGCGGACGTACCTGGCGCGCCACGGGGGGTACCGCATCGAGCCCACGCCGGGAGCGCAGCGCGACAGCGTGGCCCTGCGGCGGCTGGTGATCGAGCCGCAGGCGGTGGCGCACCTGTCGGTGGAGAGGGTGAACCGGCTCTTGGGGCGGTGAGGCCGCGAGCGGCGGGCCAATCCCCGCTTCACCTTTTCCGCCCCCCGTGGCACCATGCCGTCATCCGCCGCCGGCGTGGCCCCGCGCGCCGTCGGCGCCACGCGATTGAGTCCGACACCCGCCCGCGAGTCCGGCCGCGCCCCGCTCACGGTCCGGACCCGCCTCGACAGGAGGGAAGCGATGAGAATCCTGGCCGCGCTCGCCGTCTGCTGTCTGCTGGTCGTCGCCGGCTGCGCCCCGCAGCAGAAGGCGGAAGGCCCCGCCAAGGGGGAGCTGAAGCTGGTCCACGCCGACGAGCCCATCGGCCCGATCGAGGCCGCGGTGGTGACCAGCTCGGCCAAGGTGGACCTCGGCAGGATGCTCTTCTTCGAGCCGCGGCTGTCGAAGTCGGGCTTCATCAGCTGCAATTCCTGCCACAACCTCGGCCTCGGCGGCAGCGACGGGCTGCCCAGCTCGATCGGCCACAAGTGGCAGCTCGGACCGATCAATTCGCCCACCGTGCTCAACGCCAAGTACGCCGTCGCCCAGTTCTGGGACGGGCGCGCCAAGGACCTCGTCGAGCAGGCCGGCGGCCCGATCGCCAACCCCGGCGAGATGGCCTCGACGCACGATCTGGCCGACCAGGTGCTGCAGTCGATGCCGGAGTACGTGGCGCTGTTCAAGGGGGTCTACGGCACCGACACCATCGCCATCGCCCAGGTGCAGGACGCCATCGCCGCCTTCGAGTCCACGCTGGTGACGCCGAACTCGCGCTTCGACAAGTGGCTCTACGGCGATGACACGGCGCTGACCGCCGAGGAGATGGAGGGCTACAAGCTCTTCAAGGACAAGGGCTGCACGAGTTGCCACAACGGCCCGGGCGTGGGCAACGGTTCCTTCCAGAAATTCGGCGTCTACAAGCCGTTCGTGACCAAGGCCTCGCCGCAAGGCCGCTTCGACGTCACCAAGGATCCCAAGGACAGGATGGTCTTCAAGGTCCCGACGCTGCGCAACGTCCAGTTGACGGCGCCGTACCTGCACGACGGCAGCCGCTGGACCATCGCCGAGGCCGTGCAGCTCATGGCCGAGCTGCAGCTCAACGCCACCCTGACGCCGGAGGAGACGGCCAAGGTCGTGGCCTTCCTCAAGGCGCTCACCGGCGAGCAGCCGCAGGTGACCCACCCCATCCTGCCGCCGTCGAACGAGAACACACCGAAGCCGGTGCGGACCTAGTCGGGTCCCGACGCGCGCGGCCGCGGCCGCACCTGCCTGGCCTGAAAACACCGAGCGCCGGATCCCGAGGGACCCGGCGCCCGTGCTTTGCAGGGCGGTGGACGCTGGTGCGTCCGCCGTTCGTGCTACCGATACGTGCCCTTCACCGCGCCCAGCGTGACGGGTACCACCGGCACCGGCGGCTCGCGCGGGATGATCTGGAAATCGTCCACGCCGAGACCGTCGTCGGCGCCGGTCCCGTCGAAGTCCGTCCAGCGGATCCAGATCACTGCGGTCGGTGCGAGCGATAGCCCCGAGATGGCCGCCGAGATCAGCGTGCGGTTGGCGGCGGCGTTGCCGTCCAACGCGCCGATCGTTGGTCCCGTCACGGGCGCGATGAAGTCCAGCGCGTCCACGTCGGTCCAGGTGCCCGTGTTGAGGCTCACGGCATTGAGGCTGTACTGGAAATCCAGCTTGTCCAGGCGGCCGAGAGTGCCGAGACGCCACTCCTCGCCGACGTACTCGATGTCGAGCCGGCCGATGGGTCCGCCGATGCTGTTCACGAACGACGCGCCGATGGTGGGGACGAGAGTGCCGCTGCGCAGCCCGCCGAACGCGCGCTCCGCGCTCAGGGCCGCGCCGAAGCTGTAGGTATCCGCGGCGTTGTTGCTGCCGGTGCCCGCCGAGTACAAGGCGTTGGCGTTGGTACCGGTCTCCAGGAACGCCCAACCGGTCGGCACGACCGAGCTGGTGCCCGTCGAAGCCAGCGTGTTGAAGTTCTCGGCGGCCGGAACGCCGTACCCCGTCAACGGCACCTGGGCGCCGGCGACGGAGCAGAGCGAGACGACGGCCAGGGATGCCACGACCGCCGTGAGAGCAATGGTCGCAACGTTTCTCATGGTGACCTCCTGTTGGGAGATGGGTGGAGAGTGCGGCCCGGTAAGCGATGGGATTCTAGCCCGACCGGGGGGCGTCAACAACTGCGAATCGACCCGGAGCCCGACTTGGCCGAAATCCTCGAGTTTGGTGTCAGGCAACTCGGGCGGCAGGCGCCCCCGGCGTCGCGGCCGCAACACGGTGCCGACCCGACGCTTGTGTCGCGCCCGCACCGGCGCTATCGTCCGCCCACACCGGGACGGCTCAGGGGCGGCTCCGCAGCGCCGCCCACTGAGGACGTCCGATGACTGGTTCTCCCCGCCTTCGCGATCGCGGCGCACCGGCACTGCCCGGCGCCGCGCTTTTCGTAGCCGCCGTGTCGACCACCAGCCGTGAGGAAGGAGTGGCAAACCCATGCGTGCCCGCAGTGTGAGGTGGATCGCCGTGGGTGCCGGGGTGGCGCTGCTGGCGGGTCTGCCCGCGGCAGCGGCCGGCGCCGCCGGGCCGCTGCCCGAAGACCAGCGCGTCAGCCTGACCCTCTTCGGGAGCGTCAACCTGGGCAATCCGGGGCAGGATTTCGAGAGCGCGCTGCGTGCCGCCACGCTGGCCGACGACTACTTCCCGCTGGCGGACGGCAGCGGCGGCGACCAGTCGCGCCCGACCCCGGTCAGCGAGGGCGGGCGCTGGGCGTACGGCGTCGCCCTAGGCTACGCCCTGGCTCCGGAATGGGAGGTGCGCGGCCTCGTACGCGGCGAAGAGGAGGTGAGCGCCTACGGCGTGCGGCAAGTCCTCTACCGCGTGCAGCTCTCCCTCGAAGCCTCGTCCACGCGCTACGCGGCGCTGATCGCCTACCGGCCGCTGGGTTCCGTGGTGCGGATCGGTCTCGGGCCGGCGCTCACCAGCGCCGAGGTGCGGGCCCGCGACGACTGGACCGAGTTCCCGGGCAACTCCGACACCCGGTTCGGCTTCCTGGCGGAGGGCGCGGCCACCTGGCCGCTGCGCTCGCGGTTCTTCGCCGAGGCGGCGGCGCAGTACTGGTACGCCGGGGAGATGAGCTACGGCCCCTACGACGTGCGCAACGGCATCGGCAACATCCAGGTCTACTTCCCGAGCAGCAAGTACTCGCTGGACCGCACCAGCTTGACCTTCGGCGCCGGCGTCCGGTTCTAAGCCCCCGGGGGGGAAGACAAACCGGCGCTGGCGGGTCGCGCCAGCGCCGGCTCCGAGTCGCGAAGCTTGCGGCGATTACCGGTACAAAGCCTTCACACCACCCCAGCTCTTCGTCTGCGTCGGCACCGGGGCCACCGATTCGAGCAGGAGCACCGCGTCGTTGAAGTCGCGGTCGCCGGCCTGCTGGTCTTCCCACGCCATCCACCACTGGCCGAAATTGACTCCCGTGCCCGCGAACATGAGGGCCTGCGCGGCCCCGCCGGCGTTGCGCCCGTCCTCCGAGTAGAAGGTGCCGCCCGGGCCGGAGAGGTAGAAGCCGAAGGCCGAGGCGTTCACGCCGCCGTAGGAGTTGGAGCTGACGAGACCGGCGCTGCTGTTGAAGAGATTCACCACGAGGTTGCCGCCCGACTGGAAGCTAACGACGGCGAAGTAGCCCGGCCCGGCGCTGCCGGGGAAGACCGGGAACGTGGCGGGAATCGCCTGATCCGCGTTGTAGATGCCGATCGCGTTGCCGTTGGCGTTGCCGGCGATCTCGAGCATCAGCGTGAACAGGACGTTCCCGGAGACGTCCGTGGTCAGCACCTGCACGTCCGCCTGGTCGGTGGCGACGGTGATGCTCTCGCCGACGCCGTTGAGATAGGCCTGCAGGGTGGTTTCGGACGAGCTTCCGATGGTCACCTGCGGGATGCGCAGGGAATAGGCTCCGGCCGTGGAAGCGGCAGCGAGGCCGAGCAGTACGATCGCCCCGGCGATTGCGGCCATCCGAGTAACGTTGCGATACATAAGCGACTCCCTTCACGCCACCGGGTGAGGCTTCGGCGCCTGCCGCCGAGCGCCAGGATGGCTTGACCGATGATGATGGGGGTTGGCGCGGTCGAAGGCCAGCGAATTATATGACGGGCGTCATACAAGTCTAGGTAAAGTCCGTTTAGCACCACCGAACCGCAGAGACGGGACCGGTGCCCGACGAAGCCCCCCGGACGGTGGGCCACCGGGCGACGGGGTCGCAGTTCCGTTCGGCGGTCGGCCGGCGGTGCGAATCAGGCCGCCGCCCCGTCCGCTAGGAGGCCTGGGGCTCGGGCCGTGCGGCCGCAAAGCTCGCGACAGCCTCCTCCTCGCTCTCGTAGATGTCGAAGACGCGTACCAGGTGGAGAAGGACGAGGAGGTCCTTCACCTTCTTGTGGAGATTGGCGAGGACCGCCCCGCCGCCGCGCTTCTTGTAGCTCGTGTAGAGCCCCACCAATTCGCCGATCCCGCTGGAATTGATGTACTCGACCCCCTGTAGGTCGATCACCAGGCTCAGGGGGCCCTGCTTCCCGGCCTCCTCGGCGGCCATCCGCAACTCATCGCATTCATTCCCGCCCATGAGGTTGCCGCGCGGCTTGAGCACCACGACCGGACCTACTTGCTTGACGCTGATGTGCTTCATGGTGGCCTCCTTGGCGCCGGCGCGCTGCCGGTGCCGCTTTGTCTGTTTCCGCTCCGGTTCACCGCACGACCCCCGCCCTCCGGACGACCTCGTGGGAGACGTCGCGCACCCGCAGGAGACGGCTGCCTGGCGGGGCCGTCTGCGGGGCGAACCCCACGGGCGCATTCGGGGTGCGCGAGGGTGGGTCTCGCGGCCGTTCCGGAGCTGGAGGCGCGGTCCTTTGCCGGCCGGAAAGCAGGAACGCGCGCTATCGGCTTCCCGGGGGAAGCCGCGAAGAGGCGGGGTGCTTCGCGGCGAGGACTCTAACACCCCGGGGGGCGTGGGCGAAGCCGAATCGTCGGGGCGCCCGCCGGGCCCGGCCCGAATCGCCCAACTGGACGGGGCGCCATCGCCTCGACCGGGAAGGAGGTCGCATCTGCAGGAGCCCGATGGAAAACGCCAGGGGCGGCGTCCTTGCGGACGCCGCCCCCCCCGGCGCGAGGTGGTGCCTCGGGCGTCTTAGGCCTTGCGGACGTTCGCCGCCTGTAGCCCCTTCGGGCCGCGCGTCACGTCGAACTCGAGGGCCTCGCCCTCGGCGAGCGTCTTGAACCCGTCGCCGGCGATGGCGGAGAAGTGGACGAACACGTCCTCGCCGTCCGTCTGGGAGATGAAGCCAAAGCCCTTCGCCTCGTTGAACCACTTCACGGTGCCACTAGCCACTTGAAACTCCTGTTGTATCCGGGTCCGAAGACCCGCACTTGCCGCGTATCACGTCGCGGCGACGTCCGGTCTCCGTGACCGTTGCTTCGATCGATCGCGGGTGGCCGACCAACAAAAAACCGCCAGAAAGGTCTCTGGCGGAATCTGGACGTCGACGACACATCGACAGGCAACCGAAGACGAAAGCCAGTATAGACCGAACCCCGGAAGAAAGCTAGTCACCCCGCCGCGAAGCCCGCGCCGCTCAGATCTCCCGCGGATTCCCCAATGAAAGCCGGCTTTCGACCGCCGGCAGCGGGGTGACCTCGGGCGTGGGCTCGCCCATCACCACGCGCAGTCGGTGCACCGCGCCGTCGTCGACCAGCGGGATCGCCCGGGCGTCGACCCGGGCGCCGTCCAGCACCGCTTCGGCGACACCGCGGCTCCGGCGCCCGGGATTCTCCACGCTGATCTCGTAGAGGCTCTGCCCATGGCGCCACCGCACGACGAAGCCGTCCCACGACCCGGGAACGCACGGTGCGATGGCAAAGCACCGGCCCCGGCGCCTGAGTCCGAGGATCGACTCGAGCCCGAGCCGGTACATCCAGGCGGCCGAGCCGGTGTACCAGGTCCAGCCGCCGCGGCCGATGTGCGCCGGGTGAGTGTAGACATCGGCCGCCACCACGTAGGGCTCCACCTTGTAGCGGTCGACGTCGGCAGGGGTGCGGGTGTGGTTGATCGGATTCAGCATGTGGAAGAGCTCGACCGCCTCGTCGCCGCTGCCGAGATGCGCGATCGCCATCACCGTCCAGAGCGCGGCGTGGGTGTACTGGCCGCCGTTCTCGCGCACCCCCGGCACGTAGCCCTTGATGTACCCGGGGTCGAGCGGCGACTGGTCGAAGGGCGGCGCGAGCAGCTGGATCACGCCGGCGTCGCGCCGCACCAGCTGCATGCGAACCGCGTCCATGGCGCGCTCGGCGCGGGCCAGCGGCGCGGCGCCGGAGAGCACGGCCCAGCTCTGCGAGATCGCATCGATCCGGCATTCCTGGGCCTGGGCGGAGCCCAGCGGGGTGCCGTCGTCGCAGTAGGCGCGGCGATACCAGGCGCCGTCCCACGCCTGCTCGAGCATGGCGCCCATCCGCTCGCGTTCGCCGCGCCAGCGGGCGGCGCGCTCGGGGTCCCCGCGCGCGTCCACGATGGCGGCGAAGTCGTGCAGGATCTTCGAGAGGAACCAGCCCAGCCACACGCTCTCGCCGCGGCCCTGATGCCCGACCCGGTTCATGCCGTCATTCCAGTCCCCGGTGCCGATCAGCGGGAGACCGTGCGGGCCGATGGGCAAGCGGCCCTCGATGGCGCGGATGCAGTGCTCGTAGAGAGTCCCGCCCTGGCCGGCCACCGCGGGTTGACCGTAGGCCTCGAGCTCGCCGGGCAGGAGCGCGGGCGCCTCCAGGAAGGCCACGGGCACGTCGAGCACGGCCCGGTCGCCGGTGCACTTCAGATAGTGGACCACCGCGTACGGCAGCCACAGCAGGTCGTCGGAGCAGCGGCTGCGCACGCCGCGGCCCGTGGGCTCGTGCCACCAGTGCTGCACGTCCCCTTCGCTGAACTGGCGGGCGGCGCAGCGCAGCAGGTGCTCGCGGTAGAGGTCCGGCCGCGCGAAGCCGAGCGCCATCACATCCTGCAGCTGGTCGCGGAAGCCGTATGCGCCCCCCGGCTGGAAGAATCCGGTGCGGCCCCACAGCCTCGAGCTCACCGCCTGGTAGAGCAGCCAGCGGTTCATGACCAGGTCGAACGAGTCGTCCGGGGTCTCGACCTCGATCGCGCCGAGCATCTCGTTCCAGCGATACTCGACCTCCTCCAGCGCCCGGTGCGCGGCGGCGCTCCCGCCGAGCCGTTGCGCCAGCACCAGGGCGTGCT
>CAYLSO010000007.1:0-7931 GCA_964386525.1 uncultured bacterium | reverse complement strand
GACGAGGGCGAGGCGGACGTCTGGGTCAAGAAGGCCCACGACTTCCACGCGCGCACCGTGCGGCGGTGGGAGACTCCCGATTCGAGCCGCGAGCTCGTCGCGGTGACGTTGCGCGCGCATCCCGGGGCGACGGCGCTCGAGATCGGGGCCGGGACCGGCGCCTGGGCCGCCTTCCTCGCCCGCCGCGCCGCGCGGGTCACCGCCGTCGAGCCCTCGGGCGCCATGATCGGGGTGATGCGCGGGCATCTCGCGGCCGAGGGTGTCACCAACGTCGCCGTCGTCGAGGGGGCGTGGCCCGAGGTGACGGTCGAGCCGCACGACTTCACGCTCTGCTCGCACGCCATGTACGGCTGCCCCGACCTGCCGGGCTTCCTGCGGGCCATGATCCGCTGCACGCGCCGCGTCTGCTTCCTGGTGCTGCGCGCGCCCGTCGCCGACGGGGTCATGGCCCAGGCCGCGCGACGCGTGTGGGGGCACCCCCACGACAGCCCGAACTTCCAGGTGGCCTACAACGTCCTGCTGCAGATGGGCATCTGCGCCAACGTCCTGATGGAGGACTCGGGGCCGTGGGACCCCTGGACGAGCCCCAATCTCGAGGAGGCGCTGGCCGAGCTCAGACGCCGCTTCGACCTCGGCGCGCGCAGCGAGCACGACGCGTTCCTCGCCGACCTCCTGCGCCGGAATCTGACCCCGGCCGACGGCGGCTACCGGTGGCCGAGCGGGGTGCGCTCGGCGCTGGTCTTCTGGGACGTGGAGCGGGAGCGGGAGACGCCGTAGGGCGCGGTGTTGCGACCTGCCGCTGCGAAGCCGACCGACCACCCCCGCGCAAACGGGGGTGGTCGGCGTTTCGGCCCGCACCGGGGTGCGGGTCGGGAGCGACAGGTATCCGGCTAGCGATACCGGCTCTTGATGCTGCCCCAGGTCGTCGGGACCGTCTTCACCGGGCAGGCCACGGCGATGTCCTCCGGGCCCCGCGGCTGCACCTGGTAGCCGGCCGTGTACGGTGAGCTGCTGTCGGACTGGCTGAGCACGCCGGTCACGTGCACCGGACAGTCGAGCGGGATGGGGGTGCCGATCAACGGGTTGACCATGCTGCATCCGTTCGGCGTCGTCTGCACCACGCGCAGGGTCGCGATCGTCCCGTCCATCGCCACCATCTGGTAATTCGTCGCCGCCGCGAAGGTCGCGCCGGGCGGCAACGCGGCCCCCGTGCTCGAGCGGATCACCACGCTGCGAACCTGCACCAGCCGCGATTCGTTCGGTTCGCAGTAGTCGGCTTGGAAGCTACCGTTCACCTCGGCGAGCGTCAGCACCAGCGGCGCCGGCTGCGGGTGCCCGGAACTCACCAGGTCGATGCTCAGCGGGCTCGACAGCTCGAGCACGCCGTTATATTGGATGAGCTTCCCCGTCACCCTCACCATGTCGCCCAGGCCGCCGCAGTAGATCGGGGCTCCGAAGACCACGATCCCCCCGGTCCCGTCCTGGATGGTGAAACGGGAGGCGGTCGAGACGGGGAAGTTGGACGTCAGGACGCCGGTCAGGGTGAGGGTCTGACCCAGGAACAGCGAGTTCCCGTTGGCATCGTTGCAGTGCAGGTCGCCGCTGCCGAGGGCCGTGCACGTGGCCGTCATCACGTAACGCTTCTCACAGCCCAACGCGGCGTCGAAGATGCTGGCCACGAACAGGTAGTAGGTGCCCGGGTTCAGGTCGGCCGTCACGCAACCCTCCAGGCAGGGCTCCGCGAAGGTGCTGACGAACGAGGTCGTCGGGCAGCCGGTCCGACCGTCGACCATCGCGATCATCGTCGTGACGTCGCCCGTGGCGCACAGGCGGACGCGAGTACGCTCCGCGAGCGTGATGCGGTACCAGTCGGTGTCGCGGACCAGGTTGCCGAACCCGTCGGTCCAGCTGCCGTAGGTGCCGCACACCGTCACGCCCGTCGGGCTGGCCGGGATGTCGGTGAACTGCGGCGAGGCCATATTGCAGCCGTCGTTGAGGAACGCCCCGCAGGTCTCGCCCTCCGCGATCGCGCCGGGAGGGCAGGTCACGACGCAGGGGGCCGGGCAGTCGGCGGTCACCGAGAGCACGTAGTCGCCCGCGTCACACACCCCGCTCCAGAAGTCGCACCCGTAGCCGTCCACGACGATGAAGTAGGTGTGGCCGGCGAGCAGCGGGACGCTGACGAGCTTCGACTTCTGGGGCGGGTTACCGCAGTAGTCGTCGCTGCAGGCCACGAGGACGCTGGGCGCCGTGTCGTAGAGATGGAGGGCGGTGTCGAAGTTCGAGCCACAGAGGGAGATGGTCACGCAGACGTCGGCGCTCGGTTGGTAGCTGTAGACCACGTCGGGTGCGCCGCGGCTGGCGCACGGGGGCGTGTAGTTGTCGTTGAAGGAACTCGTCCATCCCGTGTCCGTGTAGGGCAGGGTCGAGATGACGGTCGCGTTCCAGAAGCCGTCGCCGCCACCCATGACCGACTGCGTGGACAGCGGGGGAGCCGGCGGGGTCCCGGGTGTCTTGGCGGGGGACCGGTTGCCCAAGCCGAAGGGCGCCGCAATTGCCTGGCCCGCGATCAGGGCCAGGGCGATCGCGAGGACGATGACGCGAGGTCGCATATGGATACCCCCGGAGGCAGAACGCCTCGCTGTGGGTTGGGGGCTGTCTGCGGGGTGGGGCCGCGACGGTCCGTGATGGACTACGCATGGCAAGGAAGAAGGGATGGACCCACGCTGGCGAAGCGGCGACAGGCGGAGTGTTCTGACGATCGACTCCGTCCGCTAGCGGCCTACGCGGATCGCATCGCCGCAAACATCCTACTCTCCATCCACCCGGGTCGCAAGGAAGAGCTTCGTGCAACACATACTCGCGCAACGACAGTTGCCCGCGTCGCCACCCGATCGCCCGGGAGGCCTTTCAGTCCGCCTAAACCGGATCTTCTCCCACATCCCCCGGGGGGCGACGACGGAATACCGTTCCACCGCGGTGGCACGCTCTCTCCGGCGGCATCCCATCGCCGCCGGAGAGGAGAAGTCCATGTGCGAGCTGCTGGGGCTCTGCTTCGACCAGCCGGTGCTGCCCTCCCTGTCGTTCCGCGGCTTCCGACGCCGGGGGCGCGACAACCCTCACGGCTGGGGCGTGGCGGCCTTCGCCGGCGGCGCCGCGCAGGTCTTCAAGGAGCCGGCCGGGGCCGCCGGCAGTTGGCTGGCCGAGTTCGTACGCGGCTACGCGGGCTTGCGCAGCCGCGTCCTCATCGGACACGTACGGCGCGCGAGCGTCGGGCAGCTGGTCCTCGCCGACACCCACCCGTTCGCGCGCGAGGTCGGCGGCCGCGAGCTCGTGGTGGCGCACAACGGCACCCTGGAGCGGGAGCGCCTCGTGTCCCGACTCGACGGGCTCTTCACGCCGGTGGGCGGCACCGATTCGGAGGCCGCGCTCTGCGCGCTGGCCACCTGGCTGACCGACCAGCGCGTGCCGTTCGAGGCCTTCGGACGCCTCCACGGCTGGCTGCGCGAGATCAACCCCTGCGGCACCATGAACCTGCTGTTCTCCGAGGGGCGGCGACTCTACGCCTATCACCACGCCGGCGGCTACAACGGCCTGTGGCACGTCCGGCGCCGCCCGCCGTACGGGCGGGTCGTGCTGCGGGATGACGACTGGGAGGTGGACCTCGGCGCCGAGAAGGATCCCGGCCAGCGCGGTCACGTGATCGCCAAGCGACCGCTCACCGACGAGCGGTGGGAGGCGTTCACGCCCGGGGCCCTCCTCGTCTTCGAGGACGGCGAGACCGTCTATCCGGCCTAGGCTCCCGCGCGCCGTCTACTCCCGGATCCGCACCAACCTCGTCGTCGCCTCCCCGGCCGGCGTGACGAGCCGCACGAAATACACGCCGGGAGCGGCCGGCCACCCTGCGTCGTCTCGGCCGTCCCAGGTGTTCGCGTGCGGCCCGGCGGCGAGCGCCGTCCCGGGGAGCAGCCTGCGCACCCGTTGCCCGCGCGCATCGTAGACGCCGAGGGTCACCGCCATCTCCTGCGGCAGCACGAAGCGCAGCGCCGCGGCGCCGTGGAACGGATTCGGCTCGGCGGCCAGGCGCACGCCCGCGCGCCCGTCCGGCGGCTGCTCCTCGACCGCCACGGCCGCCGGCGCCATGCGCAGCCCGCCGCCGGTCCGCCCGCTCCACGGGATCCCGATCCACGGGCCGGCGACCTGCAGGGGCGTGGTCGCGGGGTCGTAGCGCACCCGCACGCGCCAGTGCACGCGCTGCCCGGGCGGCGCGTCCACCGCCGTGCCGAGCAGGGTGCTCGCGGCCGGCAGGGGGATGCCGACCCAGTCCGCGGTCCGCCGCAGTCCCGTGCCGTCGAACGGCTGCGTCCACGGCTTCTGCTCCCACTCGAGCTTCACCCTGCCGCGCCCGAAGGGCGAGTAGGCGAAGAGGTCGATGCGGAAGGCGTTGGCGCTGCCGGCCCTCCCGTGCTGCGCGACGGGTCCGGAGTCGTCGAAGCGCCGTTGCCGCGGCCGCGGGATGCGGTGGAGGCGGGTGCCGCCGCCGTACCACAGATAGGCCGCGCCCTCGCCGACCTGGCCTTCGTTGAAGACCGGAGCGCCGACGACCAGGTCCGCGAACCCGTCGCCGTTGACGTCTCCGGCGCAGGCCGCCGCGAAGCCGAACTGCGATCCGGGCTCGCCCCACGCCATGCCCTGGTTGGTGGGGGTGAGTATGGTCGAGCTCGAGCCGAACCAGATGAAGACGGCGCCGGCGTCGTCGCCGCCCTCGCTCTCGTAGGTGGGGGCCGAGGCGAAGACGTCCGCCAGGCCGTCGGCGTTGGCGTCGCCGGCGCTGCCGACGCGCCCGCCGAGCCGCATGCCGGCCTGCGTCCCGTCGCGGGCCATCGCCGCCACCGCGGCCGGCCCGGTCGGCGTGCCCAGATGGAGGAAGACCCGGCCGCCGTCGACCGCCGCTCCGTCGTAGTCCGGAGCCCCGGCCAGCACGTCGCCGATGCCGTCGCCGTCCACGTCACCCGCGCCCGCCACCGAGGCTCCGAGGTGGCCGAGCGCCTGGCCGCCGAACGCCGACCAGTCGGCGTTGGCGGGCGTGCCGGCGATCACCAACCCCGAGTTCGCGGCCAGCCAGACGAAGGCGGCGCCTTCGTCGTTGACCGTGTGGTCGTACATGAGGGCGCCGACGATCACGTCGTCGTAGCCGTCGCCGTCGACGTCGCCGGCCCCGGCGCACGAGTAGCCGAGGCGCGCGCCGGCCTGGTCGGACTGCGCCCGCCAGTCGGCGTTGAGGGGTACGCCCGGGTCACCCAGGCCTGTGGCCGAGCCGCGCCAGAGGAAGACCGCGCCCTCGTCGGTCTGGCCGGAGTCGAAGTACTGGGCGCCGACCAGGATGTCGGCGTAGCCGTCGCCGTCCACGTCGCCGGCGCCCGCGACGCAGTGCCCGAACTCCGCGTTCGCCTGGTTCGCCTGCGCGCTCCAGTCGGCGTTGGCCGGCGTGCCCGGATCGCCCAGCCCGGCTGCCGAGCCACACCAGAGAAAGGCGTGCCCCTCGCTGCCCTCGCCGCCCGCGGAGTAGCCGAGGGCGCCGACCAGGATGTCGTCGTAGCCGTCGCCGTTGACGTCGCCCGCGTTGGCGACCGAGTAGCCGAGGTTCGCCGCCACCTGGGTGCCGCGCGCGGTCCAGGTCGGGGTCGTGAGCGACGGGCCGTTCGAGCCGCAGGTGAAGACGAAGACCGCTCCCTCCTCGGGGACGCCGGCGTCGAAGTAGGGGGCCCCGAGGATGAGATCGGAGTGGCCGTTGCCGTCCACGTCACCGGCCGCCACCGACCAGCCGAGCGCGGCGAACTGCCGGTCGGAGGCGTATTCCCACCCGGTCACCATCCCCATGCCCTGGTGGCGGCCGCCGAAGAGCATCACCAGGCCTTCGTTGACCTCGGGGTGGTCGTAGGAGGGGCTGCCCGCCAGCAGGTCGCTGAGCCCGTCGCCGTCCACGTCGCCGGCGCAGGCCACCGTCGTCCCGAGAGCCAGATCCGCGACGTCGCCCTCGTATCGCCAGTCGGCGCTCGCCGCCCACGAGGGCGCTCCCAGGCCGCCGAGGCCCCCAAACCAGACGCTGACCATGCCCTCGCCGGCCTGCTGGAACCCCCAGCCCGGCGTGCCCACGGCGATGTCGGCGTAGCCGTCGCCGTCGGCGTCGCCGGCCGTGCCCACGCTGGCGCCCATCCGCGCCCCCACCTGATCGCCCTCGGCGCTCCACGCCGCGGTCGCCGCCAGGCCGGTGGCCCCGCCCAGGTAGACGTATGCGGCGCCCTCGTCGGTCTTGTCGTTCTCGAACCCGAGCGCCCCGGCGATGACGTCAGCGTAGCCGTCGCCGTTGACGTCCCCGGCAGTGCCCGCCGACGAGCCGAACCCAGATCCCGCGTGGGGCCCGAACGCCGCCCAGACCTGCCCGAGCTCGGTGGAGAGCCCCGGGCCGTAGAAGACCAGCGCCGCCCCGCTGCTCGAGTAGTTGGGCGACGAAGTGAGGATGTCGCCGTAGCCGTCGCCGTTGACGTCACCCGCCGGCGCCACGCAGTGCCCCATCTCGGCCCCGTACGCGGCCACGTAGACCTGCCGGGCGGGCGCGGTGATCCCATCGCGGCCGCCCCAGTAGACGTCGACGCGGCCGTTGTTGGGGTGGGGGACGTCGGCGCCGGGAACCCCGAGGAGGATCTCGGCGCAGCCGTCGCCGTTGACGTCGCCGCCGCTCGCCACCGAGTAGCCGAGCATCTCGCCGGGCGCCCGCGGGTAGACCTTCCAGTCCGCGTTGTCCGGGGCCCCTGGGGGGCCGAGCCCGAAGTACGCCCCGTACCACAGGAACGCCGCGCCGGCCTCGTCGGCGAATACCGAGTACTCGGGCGCGCCGACCAGGATCTCGGAGTAGCCGTCACCGTTGACGTCGCCGGCGGTGGCCACCGAAAAGCCCAGCCCCGCGGCCTCGCGGTTGCCCTCGGCCGTCCACGTCGGCGCGCTCGGCAGGCCCGCGGGCGAGCCGCAGAAGACGAAGACCTTGCCCTCGTCGAGCTGCCCGTTGTCGTACCGCGGGCTGCCCACGATCACGTCCGAGAAACCGTCGCCGTTGACATCGCCGGCGGTGGCCACCGAGTAGCCGACGTGGGGGTCGGCCTGGTCCCCTTCGAACGACCAGGTCGCCGATGTCGTCAGGGGGTCGATGGTGACGGGATAGGTGGCGCTGCGGGCGTCCACCAGCAGGCGGATCCGCGCGCCGGCGTCCGCCAGCTCCATCCGGGCGGGCAGGGCGCGGCCGCGTGCGTCGTAGGCGGCGAGTTGCCCGTAGCGCAGGACGGCCGCGCCGTCGGCGGAGGCCAGCTCGAGGGTCTCGCCGCCGGCGGCCAGCGCCCCCCGCAGGTCGCCGGCCAGCGCGAGCTCGAGCACGAGCGGCGCGTCACCCGAGTGCCCGGCCGGCGGCGCGGCTAGCGTGAAGCCCTGCTCGAGACCGCGTTCGTCGTTCACGTACCACTCGACGAGGTCGCCCCGTCGGTACTCGATGCGGTTCTGCGCGGTCACGAGCCGGGCGGGCACCGGGGCGGCGAGGGCGGCGCCGGCTCCGTACGCCGCCAGCGACAGACCCCACTCCCAGCCCGGTCCGGCCGCCGTGCGCCGCGTCATGCGGACGCCGTCCGGCGTGAAGTACGTGCGCAGGTCGTGGGCCCGGTTGGGGGCGTGGTAGGCGGCGGGCAGCCCCGGCAGGCTGGTCCGCTCCTGCCAGGTGACGTGGTACTCCCAGCGGCGGACGGTCTCCTGCAGCGAGGCCACGGTAGCGTGGTCCGGCGTTTCCGCCGGCAGCGGTCCCGCCGGGCGCGGCGCGGGCGAATCGAGGGCGACGAGCGGGATCAGGATCGCGAGGGCGGATCCGAGGGAAGAGCACCGCGGCCTCA
>CAYLSO010000006.1:0-28769 GCA_964386525.1 uncultured bacterium | reverse complement strand
GCGGGGCGGCTGGATCGGCATCCACCCCGACGCGCACCGCACCGAGGGGCTCGACGACGTGCGCTTCGGAGTGATGGCGGCCCGCAAGGGCTGGGCGACCCGCGACCGGGTGCTGAATGCGCTGAGCCTCGAAGAACTGCTGGCGTGGCTGCGGGCGCGCCGGGCAAGATAGAGGGCGGGGCGCGCGGGCGCCGCGGACGGCGGCGCGAGGCGCGGGCCCCGGGGCTTCGACAAGGCGGAGTGCGATGAGCGGCTTCCGGTTTCCCGAACGTCTGGGCCCATTCTCCCTGTGGATCGCTCCCGAGATCTACCCGCTGGCCGAAGCGGCGCGCGAGGCCGGCGAGGCCCACCGCGCCCTGCTGCGCGAGCGCGTCCTGCACGCCCTGCCCGGCGAGGCGCTCCATCTCGGCGAGGACATGGAGTTCCTCGCCTCGGCCACCGGCCTCTTCCGCCGCCTGGAGGAGCTGTGGGAAGGCCTCGAACGCGAGCAGTCGCTGCTGCCGGTGGCGGGCGCGCCCGAGGTGCGGCGTGCCTTCCTCGCGTCGGCCGTGGAGTGGGCCATGGACCTCCACTACGAGGTGCGCGAGGTGACGCGCCGCCGCCACGGCGAGCGGTCGCTGTGGCACGTGGTGGGGCGCGCCTGGGACGGCGAGCGCCCCTTCGACTGCGTCCTGGATTCGGAGAGCTTCCCCGCCGGCGACCGGCGCGGCGCCGAGCTGGCGCTCTTGGAGACCCTCACCCGCTGCTACGCCGGGGCCCTCGGCGGGCTGATCGGCTGGACCGTCCTGGTGCCCGACTCGGTGCTGCGCTCGGGCCGTGGCGTGCCCGGCCCCGCGGCGCCCAACCGCCTCGGCTCGCTATAGCGGGCCCGGGCTCCCCCGGGGCCGCCCCAGTGGGGGGCCGGCCGCTCCCTACTCCGGCAGCGCCCAATCGCGGGCCATGAAGTCCTTGAGGAACAGGTTGTAGCCCGACGAGCGGCCCTGCTCCTTGGCGGCGCGGTTCCAGCGCTCCTGCACGGCGGCCCCGGCGGATTGCCACGCGTGCACGGCGCGGGCGAGCGCGGTCCGCGCGCGGCGCTGGGCCGGGGTGTCGGGGTTGCGCGGGCGGGCGTAGCGCTTGAGGTAGGGGACCCCGTTGCGGGACGAGAGGATGAAGTCCTTGCCGATGCGCTCGATCAACTCGGGGGGGATCCGGGTCTTCTTGGGCATCCTTCCTGCTCCTCTGTGCGAAGGGCCCCGTGCGGCGGCGATCGCCGCAGGGAATCTAGAGCGGACCGGGCCTGCGGGCAAGACGCGATTGATACGGCTTTGAATCGAATCTGAACCGCCCGCCGGACCGGCCGGGCCGCCGACTCCGGCAGTCCCCGGAGGCCGGACCCGCGACTCTTGCTTTCGGCCCGGGCCGGAGTAGGATGCTCGACACGCCCGCGCGGGGGACGCCCCCACGCCGCACCATGGAGGGATGGCGATGGGACGGTTCCTCATTCTCGTGCTCCTGGCCCTGGCGGTCGCCTACTTCGTGCCGGCGCCGGTCACCCATTACGACGCCGCACTCGAGGTCGACGCCTCACGCGAGCGGGTCTGGGAGGCGCTTTCGGACCTGTCCCAGTTGTCGCGCTGGAACTCCGCCGTGGACAGCACCGTGTTCCTCACCCCCCAGCGCGACGGCGTGGACACCGAGTTCCGCATCGACGGGGTCGTGACCAGCACTCTGCGGGCGGAGCGGTGGGAGCCGTTCAACTCCATGGGCTTCTCCGTCAGGCTCAAGCCGCGGTTCACTTACGACCACGTGCTGCGCTACTCGGTGCAGTACCGTTTCACCAACCGCACGGTGGTGCGCGTCGAGGAGGAGTACCGGATGGCGGGCGGCTACCTCGGCCACCTCTTCGGCGTGCTGCTCTTCGACCGCATGCGGGAGCCGTACCGGATGGCCGCCCTCAGCTACCTCAAGAAACTCGCCGAAACCGGGTTCGGACTCGGCACCTAGGGGCCGCCCGGAGGACCCTCGGGAGTCGCGCCCACCGCGGGGCCCGGCCGAATTGCCCTCGGGGCCGGCTCGGGGTATTCTCTTGGCTCCACAGGGGAAGGGACTTCGCCGGCCGCCGGCCGCCCATCGACTTGGCTCACGGGAGAGGACTCATGGCAACCCGCTTCGACATCGCCTCGCGTCACACCTTCATGGTCTCCGACGGCGCCTGGGAGGCCCTCGGCACCGGCTGGGTGGGGGACGACGCGCGCGAGGCCAGGATCACCGGCCACACCGAGATCCGCGTGCTCGGCGGCAGCGCGATCGTGGTCGAGTCCTCGATGACCGTGCACGCCGGCGCGCCCTTCGAGGTGCACCAGCACTACGATGTGCGCGGCACCTCGATCCCCGAGCGCTTCCGCTTCGTGTCGCGCAACGACCGGCTCGGCGAGCTCAAGGGCGAGATCCACCTGCTGCCCGACTACATCTTGCTGCACTACGCCTCGGCCAAGGGGCGCTTCCGCGGCTCCGAGACCCTCATCCGCCGCGCCCTCGACCACTACACGGCGGTCGGCCAGTTCATCGCCGACGGGCACACGCAGACCATGTGGGAGGTGGAGCTGAAGCGCGCGTAGACGAAGTGGCGCGGATCGGAAACCGAGAGGGCGGGCACCGCTTGGCGCCCGCCCTCGTCGTTCGTCCCGCCGCGGCGCGGCGGTCGCCTCGGGCGATCCCGCCTACCCCGCTCCGCCTTCGCCCACCCGCGCCTCGCGCCGTCCGACGGTGAGCAGCGCCTTGATGAAATCGCGGTTCAAGCGCGCGATGTGGTCCACGGTGATGCCCTTGGGGCAGGTGGCCTCGCACTCGCGGTGGTTGGTGCAGGCGCCGAAGCCCTCGGCGTCCATCTGCGCGATCAGGCTGCGCACGCGCAGGTAGCGCTCCGGCTGGCCCTGCGGCAGCAGCGCCAGCTGCGAAACCTTGGCGGCGGCGAAGAGCATCGCCGAGGCGTTGGGGCAGGCGGCCACGCAGGCGCCGCAGCCGATGCAGGCGGCGGCGTCCATGGCCAGCTCGGCGTTCTCCTTGGGCACCGGGATGGCGTTGGCGTCGGGGGCGCTGCCCGTGGCCACGCTGACGTAGCCGCCGGCGGCGATGATGCGGTCGAGGGCGCCGCGGTCCACGATGAGGTCGCGCAGCACCGGGAACGGCTTGGCCCGCCACGGCTCGATGGTGAGCGAGTCGCCGTCCTTGAAGCTGCGCATGTGCAGCTGGCAGGCGGTGGTGCGCAGCCGCGGCCCGTGCGGGTTGCCGTTGATCACCACGCCGCAGGTTCCGCAGATGCCCTCGCGGCAGTCGTGGTCGAAGGCGATGGGGTCCTCGCCCTTGCCGATCAGCCCCTCGTTGACCACGTCCAGCATCTCGAGGAAGGACATGTCGGGGCTGATGTCGTCGGCCGGGTAGGTGACGAAGCGTCCGGCGCTCGCGGCGTCCGGCTGCCGCCACACGTGCAGGGTGAGGTTCATTTGTAGCTCCGTTGGGCGAGCGGGATGGACTCGAAGGTCAGCGGCTCCCGGTGGCGGACCGGCGGCTGGCCGGCGCCGGCGTACTCCCACACCGCCACGTGGCAGAACTTCTCGTCGTCGCGCAACGCCTCGCCGTCGGGCGTCTGGTACTCCTCGCGGAAGTGGCCGCCGCACGACTCCTCGCGCTCCAGCGCGTCGCGGCACATCAGCTCGCCGAGCTCGAGGAAGTCGGCGACGCGCCCGGCCAGCTCGAGACTCTGATTGAGCTCGGCGGCGCCGCCCGGCAGGCGCAGGTTCTTCCAGAACTCCTCGCGCACGGCCGGGAGCTTGGCGAGCGCCGCCTCCAGGCCGGCGCGGTTGCGGCCCATGCCGCAGCCCTCCCACATGACGCGGCCCAGCTCGCGGTAGAACGAGGTCGGCGTGCGCCGGCCGCCGATGGCCAGCAGCCGGCCCGTGCGCCCGGCCACCTCGGCCTCGGCCCGCCGCACCTCGGGGTGGTCGGGCGCGATCTTCTCCGGCTTGTGGCTCGCCAGGTAATCGCCGATCGTGTAGGGGATGACGAAATAGCCGTCGGCCAGCCCCTGCATCAGCGCGCTGGCCCCCAGGCGGTTGGCGCCGTGGTCGGAGAAGTTGGCCTCGCCGAGCACGTGCAGGCCGGGGATGGTGCTCATCAGGTTGTAGTCCACCCACAGCCCGCCCATGGTGTAGTGCGCGGCGGGGTAGATGCGCATCGGCACGCGGTACGGGTCCTCGTCGGTGATGCGCTCGTACATCTCGAAGAGGTTGCCGTACTTCTCCATGATGGCGTCCTGGCCGAGCCGCCCGATGGCGTCGGCGAAATCGAGATAGACGCCCTTGCCGCCCGGACCCACGCCGCGGCCCTCGTCGCACACCCGCTTGGCGGCGCGGCTGGCGATGTCGCGCGGCGCCAGGTTGCCGTAGCTGGGATACATGCGCTCCAAGTAGTAGTCGCGCTCGGCCTCGGGGATGTCGCCGGGGGCGCGCGCGTCACCGGGCTTCAGCGGCACCCAGATGCGCCCGTCGTTGCGCAGCGACTCGCTCATCAGGGTCAGCTTCGACTGGTGGTCGCCGGTCACCGGGATGCAGGTGGGGTGGATCTGCGTGAAGCACGGGTTGGCGAAGCCGGCGCCCTTCTTGTAGGCGCGCCAGATGGCGGTGGTGTTGCAGCCCTTGGCGTAGGTGGCGAGGAAGAAGACGCTGCCGTAGCCGCCGGTGGCCAGGCAGACGGCGTCGGCCAGGTGCGACTCGATCTCGCCGCTCACCAGGTCGCGGGTGACGATGCCGCGCGCCCGGCCGCCGATGACGATGAGCTCCAGCATCTCGTGGCGCGGGTACATCTTCACCTTGCCGAGCCCGATCTGGCGCTCCAGCGCCTGGTAGGCGCCGAGCAAGAGCTGCTGGCCGGTCTGGCCGCGCGCGTAGAAGGTGCGCGACACCTGCGCGCCGCCGAAGGAGCGGTTGGCCAGCAGCCCGCCGTACTCGCGCGCGAAGGGCACGCCCTGGGCGGCGCACTGGTCGATGATGTTCACCGACAGCTCGGCCAGGCGGTGGACGTTGGCCTCGCGGGCCCGGAAGTCGCCGCCCTTGATGGTGTCGTAGAACAGGCGGAAGACGCTGTCGCCGTCGTTCTGGTAGTTCTTGGCGGCGTTGATGCCCCCCTGGGCGGCGATCGAGTGGGCGCGCCGCGGGCTGTCCTGGTAGCAGAAGCAGCTCACCTCGTAGCCCAGCTCGGCCAGCGACGCCGCGCCGGCCGCGCCCGCCAGCCCCGAGCCCACCATGATGACGCTGTACTTGCGCTTGTTGGCGGGGTTCACCAGCTTCATCTCGAAGCGGTGCTTGTCCCACTTCCGGTCGATCGGACCCGCGGGGATCTTCGACTTGAGCTCCATCGTCGGCAGCCTTTCCGGACCCGCGACGCCCGCCGCTAGCGGAGGACGCCGGTCAAGACGGCGATCGGGAACGAGACGTTGCCGCCCACCACGACGACGGTGTAGGCGGTGGCGAAGACGTGGCGCAGCCGGTTGTAGCGCGGGTGCGCCAGGCCGAGCGTCTGCAGCATGCTCCACACCCCGTGCCAGAGGTGGAAGCCGAGCGCCAGCATGGCCAGGATGTAGAAGAGCGACACCGGCAGCGACTGGAAGCCGGTGATGAAGTTGCGGTAGACGTCGCCCTCCACGAAGCTCGGGTGCGCGTCGCCGGTGGTCAGGTGCAGGATGTGGTAGACGAGGAACAGCGCGAGGATCGGCCCGCTCCACACCATGGTGCGCGAGGCGTAGTCGCTCTCGCGCCACGCCAGCCGGCGGTAGCCGGTGGGGCGCGCCCGCCAGTTCTCCAGGGTCAGCACGGTCGCCGACCAGACGTGCAGGGCCACCGCGCCGAGCAGCCCGGCGCGGAAGATCCACAGGGCGGCGCCGTGGAACAGCTCGCGCAGGAAGACGGCGTAGTGGTTGAGCGCCTCCGGGCCCAGGTAGACCTGGAGGTTGCCGATCATGTGGATGCCGACGAAGCCGAACCACACGATCCCGGTCGCCGCCATCACGACCTTCATGCCGACCGACGAGGTGAGAAGACCGGGAGAGCGGGGGACGGCCTTCGGCGGAACGACGTTCGTGGCGCTGCTCACGGGCGGAGTGCCCTCCTTGCGTCTCGTTCCTGTGGGGAAGCAGGCGCGGCCCGACGGCGCGGACCGGGCGCGCGCGGCGCGACCCCGCGCGGGGCCGGCGGATCCCGGACGCGGGGCCCGGGACGCGCGCAGGATGGCGCGCCGCGGGGTGCGGGTCAATACCTGGGAGGGCCCCGCTCCCGCCTACTCGGCCGCGGTCTCCCCGCCGGCGCCCGGCTCGGCGCGGATCTCGTCGAGCAGGTCCACGGCGCGGCGCAGGTGCGGGATGACGATCGAGCCGCCGACCACCAGCGCGACGCCGAAGCTCTCCTGCAGCTCGGCGTCGGAGGCGCCCTCCTCGGCGCAGCGGATGACGTGGTAGGCGACGCAGTCGTCGCAGCGCAGGACCATCGAGGCGACCAGGCCGAGCAGCTCCTTGGTCTTGGCCGGCAGCGCCCCGTCGCGGTAGCACTGCCCGTCGAGCGCGAAGAAGCGCTTGGTCTCGAGGGCGGCGGTCTCGAGCACGCGCGCGTTGAGGCGCTCGCGCTCGCGGCGGAAGGTCTCCAGTCGCGGCATGGGGTCTCCGTGGGAGTGGCTCACCGGGCGGCGGGGGCGGGCGGCGGCGCGGGGGCTTCCGACGCGGGGGCTTCCGGCGCGGCGGCTTCCGGCGCGGCGCGCCCGGCGGCCAGCCGTTCGGCCAGCTGCAGCGCCGACCACGACTCGAACGGGCGCTCGGCGGCGCGCTCCAGCGGTTCGAGGATCGCCACCCACGGCGGCGCTCCCACCAGGGCGCGCTGGCGGATGCCGGTGGAGGACTCCTCGCCCAGCGCCCGCAGCGAGCGGCGCACCTGGGCCAGCGTCGCCAGCGACAGCTCGGGCCGCGCGCGGTAGCCGGAGACCTGCCCGTTGGCGTCCATCACCGGGTCGAGCCAGCCGGCGTCCTGCAGGTCGTCGAGCGGCCGGTGGATGAGGCGCGGCGAAACCTCCAGCGCTTCCGCCAGGCGGTCGGCGTCGAGCGGCCCGCGCGCCGCGATCAGCGCGCCCGCCGCCAGCGCCAGCCGCTCGCGGTCCACCCAGGCCAGGAGCCCCGACTCCTCCCCGACCTCGCGCAGCCAGGTGGGCACGTTCTGCACCAGGTAGCCGGCCTCGGCGCCGACCAGCACGGCCACCCAGTTCGAGTACATCCAGCCGAGGAAGATGGGGAAGGCGGCGAAGGCGCCGTAGACCGCGTTGTAGGCCACCGAGGTCTTCACCCAGCCCACGAACACGAACTGGTTGACCTCGAGGAAGGTCGCCGCGACCAGCGCGCCGGCCAGGGCGGCGCGGAAGCGCACCCGCGTGTTGGGGGCGATCAGGTAGAGCAGCAACAGCACGATCAGCCCGAGCAGCGGACTGGCGATGCGCAGCAGCAGGTAGCCGAGGGTGGACCACTCCGGCGCCCAGCTCGACACCGCGATGCGCGCCCACGACAGCACCGTGGTCCACACCGCGATCCACAGCGGGCCGAGCACCAGGACGCCGCCGTAGCCCACCAGCCGCGCGGTCAGCTTGCGGTTCTCGCGCACGCCCCACACGGCGTTGAAGGTCGAGTCCACCTGGGCCAGCAGGAGTATCGCGGAGACCAGCAGGCCGAGCGCGCCGGCCGCACCGAGGGCCGCCGGGTTGAGGTGCTGCACCAGCCCCAGCAGCACCGCCGTCGGGCCCTCGCCGCCGATGCGCAGGCGCTCCACCACCCAGGGCAGGACGCGGTCCTCGATGCCGAAAGCGCGGATCACCGAGAGCACGACGGCCAGGAAGGGGACGGCGGAGAGCAGCGTGGCGTAGGTCAGCGCCGCGGCGCGCAGCAGCAGCTGGTCCTCGCGGAAGTGGCGCCGCAGGAGGGTCCACGCGTTGCGCCACTGCAGCCCGTAGGCGGGCCTGTCGAGAGGGGGGACACTGGCCACGGGGGCAACGATTACCACATCTGGTAAGGTGGGCGCATGTCGCTCCTGCCCCCGGGCGGGGCGGGCCCTGGGGCCGGGACTGCCGCCGCCGCGTGGCGGCAGCGCGCGGCGGGCCGCTTCGCCGCGTTGCGCCACCGCAATTTCCGCCTGTTCTGGTCCGGCCACGCCCTCTCGGTCGTAGGCACGTGGATGCAGAGCGTGGCCCTCTACTGGCTGATGTACCGGCTCACCGCCTCGCCCTTCCTGCTCGGGCTCACGGGTGTGGCGCTGAGCCTGCCGATCCTCGGTTTCTCGCTGGTCGGCGGGGTGGTCGCCGACCGGGTGGACCGGCGGCGCCTGGTGCGCGTGACCCAGTCGCTCAACCTGCTCCAGGCGGTGGGGCTGGCGGCCTACGTGACCTTCGGCGATCCGACGCCGGCCGTGCTCCTGGGCCTGGCGCTCGCCAACGGCGTGGTCAACGCCTTCGACTTCCCGGCCCGCCAGTCGTTCCTCTCCGAGCTGGTGCCGCCCGCCGACCTGCCCAACGCCATCGCGCTGACCTCGATGGTCTTCAACGGCGCGCGGCTGGTCGGCCCGGCGATCGCCGGCTTCGTGCTGGTGCGCGCCGGGGAGGCCCCCTGCTTCTGGCTCAACGCCGCCTCCTACCTGCTCCTCCTCTGGAACCTGACCCGCATGGCGCTCGAGCCGCGGCCGCGCGGGCCGCACGCGCCGGCGCTGGCCACCCTGCTCGAGGGCGTGCGCTACGCGTACCACACGCCCCGCATCCGCCACCTGCTCGCGCTGCTGGGCCTCACCGGGATGCTCGGTTTCCAGTACGGCGTGCTCATGCCGGTGTTCGCCGACGCGCTGCTCAGGGCCGGGGCGCGCGGCTACAGCCTGCTGGTGTCGGCGGCGGGCTGCGGGGCGGTGCTCGGCACGCTGACGCTCACCGGACTGCGCGACCGCCCGGCGCTGCGCCGCGCGCTCTTCCTCGGGCTGGCCGCCTTCGGCGCGGGGCTCGTGGCCTTCTCCTATTCGCGCGTCCTCTGGCTCTCGCTGGGGCTGAGCTTCGTGGTCGGCTTCGGCATGATCCTCTTCGCGGCCACCACCAACACGCTGCTGCAGATCACGGTGCGCGACGAGTTCCGCGGGCGCGTCATGAGCCTCTTCACGCTGATGCTGATCGGCACCGCGCCGTTCGGCTCGTTCATCATGGGCACGGTGGCCGACCGGGTGGGCGCGCCGGCGGCCGTGCGGCTGGCCGGCATCGCCTGTATGCTGGGCGCCCTGTGGGTGGCCAACCGCCTGCGGGCGGCGGCCCGGCGGGATGGGGCGCAGGAGGAGGAGCGATGAGAGGATCGCGGAGAGCCGTGGAAGGCGCGGCCGCCGTGGCGGGGCTGGCCGCCGGGATGTTGGCGGGATGCGGGACACGGGCCGACCGGACGGCGGGCGGCGCGGCCGATTCGGCTTACGTGGCCGCCATCGAAAGCTGGCACGCCGAGCGCGCGGCCAGCCTGCGCGAGCCGGACGGCTGGTTCTCGCTGGCCGGGCTATTCTGGCTCGTGCCGGGGGAGAACCCCTTCGGGGCCGCCGAGTCGAACCGGCTCGTGTTCCCCGAGGGGAAAGCGCCGGCGCGGGCCGGCTCGTTCGTGCGCCAAGGCGATTCCGTGACGCTGCGCGTGCGGCCGGGAGTGCCGGTCACCTGCGGGGGCCGGCCGGTCACGCGGATGGCGCTGCGCGCCGACGCCGACAGCGGCGGGCCCAGCGGGCTGGCGCTCGGCCCCCTGCGCTTCCACGTCATCCGCCGCGGCGGGCGCGTCGGAGTGCGGCTCAAGGACCTCGAGAGCCCCGAGCGGGCCCGCTTCACCGGCCTCGAGTACTACGCCGTCGATCCCGGCTGGCGCCTGCGGGCCCGCTTCGAGCCGTACGATCCGCCCAAGCCGGTCGCCATCACGAACGTGCTCGGCGACGTGAGCGAGTCGGAGTCGCCCGGGGCGGTGGTCTTCGAGCGCGGCGGCCGGACCTACCGGCTGGATCCCATCCTCGAGGAGGGCTCGGACGAGCTGTTCCTCATCTTCGCCGACTCCACCAACGGCCGCGGGACCTACGGCGCCGGGCGGTTCCTCTACGCGAAACCGCCCGGGCCGGACGGCATCCTGGAGCTGGACTTCAACCGCGCGTACAACCCGCCGTGCGCCTTCACGCCCTTCGCCACCTGCCCGCTGCCGCCGCCCCAGAACCGGCTGCCCCTGGCCATCGCGGCCGGCGAGAAGGACTACCGGGGCGGGGCGCACCGCTAGCCGCCGGTCGGCCGCCATCCCCAAGGAGGGCCCGTGACACACAGCCGCTACCGGGCAGTCGCCGCCAGCGCTTTGCACCTCACCGTCGGCACGCTACTCCTCGCCGCCGGGATGCTGGCGGGCTGCGAGCCGCGTCGCGCCGCTGGCCAGCAGGTGGCGGATTCGCTCTTCGTGGGAAACGTCGGGCCGCCGGCCTACGCCTCCGGACGGGGCCCGGTGGTGCTGCTCGACGAGGCGCACCACAATTTCCACACGGCGGGCGGGCGCTTCCTGGCTTTCGCCAACCTCCTGCGCCGCGACGGCTACACGGTGCGCCCGCAGCGCGGCCCCTTCACCCGCGCCGCGCTCGACTCGGCGCAGGTGCTGGTCGTCGCCAACGCGCTCGCGGCGCAGAACGAGGAGGACTGGTTCCTGCCGACGCCCTCGGCCTTCACCGCGGCGGAGATTGCGGTGGTGCGCGACTGGGTGCGCGACGGCGGGGCCCTGTGGCTCATCGCCGACCACATGCCGTTTCCGGGCGCGGCGGACTCGCTGGCGGCCGCCTTCGGGGTGCTCTTCGCCAACGGCTTCGCGCTCGACGCGGCCGCGGAGAACGGCAACTTCCGCTTCTCCCGCGCCGACGGCTCCCTGGCCCGGCATCCGGTCACCGAGGGACGCAACGCCGCCGAGCACGTCGATTCGGTGATGGCGTTCACCGGGCAGGCGTTCCGACTCCGTGGTCCGGGGCAGGCGCTGCTCACGCTCGGCGAGGGCACGGTACTGCTCATGCCCGAGGAGGCGTGGCAGTTCTCGCGGCGCACGCCGCGGCTGTCGGCGGCGGGGCTATTGCAGGGCGCGGTCCTCGAGTTCGGCCGCGGCCGCTGCGCCTGCTTCGGGGAGGCGGCGATGTTGACGGCGCAACTCGCCGGCCCGCAGCGCCGGCCGACGGGGATGAACGACCCGGCGGCGCCGCAGAACGCGCAATTCGCGCTCAACGTCGCGCACTGGCTGAGCCGCGCGCCCGGCACGCGGTAGGGGCGGGGCGGGCGGGCTCCGTCCGTCCGCGCCCCGCCCAGAGGCGCGCCGTTACGGCTGCGGCGGGGGAGGCGGCGTCGGGAAGAGCGGCTCCGAGCTGCTGAAGCTGTTGACCGCCACCTTCCACTCGCCCTTCACCTTCTTCCAGGCGATGAACGTGCTGCCGTTGTCGGTCACGCGGCCCTGGGGCGTGGCGACGACCGTCTGGTAGGCGCCCAGCTCGTAGGCGACGTCGCCCGACTTGGCGACCTCGACGGCGGTCGGCGAGAAGGTCAGGCTGCTGCCGGGCACGCGCTGCAGATCGGCCCACCACGACTGGATCGCCGGGCGTCCGGTGATCTGCGGCCGGAAGGCGACGATCACCACGCCGTCCTCGGCGTAGAACCCGGCCGTCGCCACGCTGTCCTTGGCGGCCACCGCCTCGTTCCACTTCTTCTCGAGGTCGCGGATCGCCTGCGCTTCGCGCTGGGTGTCCACGGCCGGAGTGCCGGCGCACGAGGCGAGGGTGGCGACGAAGAACAGCGCGGCGGCGATTCTGGCGTGCGGGTGCTTCCGGGACGGCGACGGCATGGCTACCTCCAGGCAGGGGGCTCGGCGGCCCGGCCCGGAGACGACGGGGTGCGGGCGGAGACTGCAAGCGCGGCGCAGCGTAACGACGCGCCGCGCGGGCGTCAAGCGAGAGGGAAAAGCCCGCGCCGCCGCGGGGCGGCGGCGCGGGGTGTCGACGACGACAGGGAGCGGCGGACCCGGCGGAGCCTATGCCGCCTGCGAGCGCTCCCCGAGGGTCGCCTCGATACGCCGCAGCTCGACGTCGGCGCGCGCCGCCAGGTGGCGCAGCGCGGCGAAATCCTGCCGCCGGGCCAGCCGGCCGATGCGCTCGCAGACCGCGGCGCAACGCATGGCGCCGAGCGACCGGCTCAGGCGCGTGAGACCCTCGGCCTCGTGCTCGGCCGCGTCGGCGTCGTTGCCGTCGATGGCCGCGCGCAGGCGCTCCAGCGGTCCCTGCGTGTTGGCGAAGAAGGTGCGCAGGAGCATCACTTCGACCGCCGGACTACCCATGCTCGAGACCGCCAGCTGCGCGGCGTCGAGCACCGGCAGGTCGCTGAATTCGGCGCCGGGCGCCTCGGTGTCGCTCCCGGCCGCGTCCGGCTCCGGCGTCACGACCGCCGGGCTCGGGAACGGGATGATCTCGGCGGGCCGGGCCGCCTCCTCCTGCCACTCGGCCACGACCGGCTCGACGGCGGCGAAAGCCACCGGCGCGGAGGCGGGTTCCGGTCTCCCCTCGACCTCCACCGGCGCGATCTCGAACGGCTCCGGCTCGCCGTCGCGGTGCGCGACCGTGGCCGGCGATCCTGCCGTGGCCGTCTCCGCCGGGTCCGCGGCCGCGGCAGCCGCGGTCTCGGCGACCGCCGCCGCCGGCGTGGTCTCGGCGTGCTGCGTCCAGTGCTCGACCATGGCGCACATCGCCCCGAGGTCGAGCGGCTTGGGCAGGAATCCGTCGACCCCGGCGGCGGTGAAGCGCCGGCGCTGCTCCGGCTCCGTCTGCGCGGTCACGGCGAGCACCGGCGTGCGCCGGCCGGCGGGCTCGGCGGCGCGGACCGCTTCCACGATCCCACAGGGGTCCTGCTCGGTCTCCGCCACGTCCATGAGGACGACGTCGAAGCGCTGCCCCTCCATGAGCTCGACGGCCTCCGCCGCGCCGCCCACCACCTCGGGCGCGTAGCCCATGCGGTGCAGCGCGGAGACCGCCACCAGCCGGTTGACGGCGTTGTCCTCGATCAGGAGGACGCGCACGTTCTGTCGCCGCTGCTCGTCCACGGTGTGCCGCGTCACCAGGCGGCTGCCGGCGGGCGCCTCGGCGGTCTCGGCCTCGGCCGCGGCCCCGCGCCGCACGACCTCGAGCAGCGCGTCATGCAGGTGCCGGGCCGGCACCGGCTTGACGAAGTAGGCGGCGTAGCCCCAGTCGTCGGCCCGCGCCGCGTCGCCCGGCCGGCCCAGGTTGGTGAACAGGACGAGCTGCGTGCCGGCGAGCTCCGGATCGCCGCGGATGGCGCCGGCCAGCGCCTCGGCGCCGACCACCGGCAGTTCGAGATCCACCAGCGCCAGGGCGAAAGGATCGCCGGCGGCGCCGGCGGCGTGCAGCCGGTCCGTGGCCTGCAGGCCGTCCTCGGCTTCCTCCACCGTGCAGCCCCAGGCGCGCAACGAATCGACCATCGGCGTGCGCGCGCTCTTCGCCGGATCGGCGACCAGCACGCGCAGGCCGCGCAGTTCCGCGGCGTGGCGCGGCCGGGCGGCCGGCGGGGCCGCGGCCTTGGCGAGCGGCACCATGAGCCAGAGGGTGTGGCCGCCGCTGGCCTCGTCGTGCCGCACTCCCACCTCGCCGCCCATCAGCGACACCACCTTGCGCGCGATGGTGAGCCCCAGGCCGGCGCTGCCGTGGCGCGCCGGCACCCGCGCGGTCTCGCGGGTGAAGCAGCGCAGCAGCGCCTCCGTCTCCTCCTCGTTCCCGGCCAGTCCCGCTTCGCTGATCCCGAAGCGCAGCACCACCTCGTGCGCGGTCTCTTCGATGAGGTCGGCGCGCAAGGCGACCTCGCCCTGTCCGGTATAGCCGATGGCGGTGTTGGCCAGGGCGAGCAGGACCTGCCGCAGCCGTCCCGGATCGCCGTTCAGGTGCGAGGGCACGCGGTGGTGCACGTGGCAGGCGAATGCGAGGCCCTTGCCGTTGGCGCGCGGCGCCAGGGCGGCGGCCACCGCCTCGACGGTGACCCGCAGGTCGAAGTCGAGCTTGGTGAGCTCGAGCCGGCCGGTCTCGATCTTCGAGAAGTCGAGCATGTCGTTGACGAACTCGAGCAGGGTGCGGCCCGAGTTCTCGATGACCTCGGCGTACATGCGCTGGTCGCGGTCGAGGTGGGTGTCCAGCAGCAGGCGGCTCATGCCGATGACGCCGTTCATGGGCGTGCGGATCTCGTCGCTCATGACGGCGAGGAAGTCGGACTTGAGCTGCACGGCGGCGGCCGCCTCCTTGGCGCGCGCCTTCAGCTCGCGCACCCGGCGCTTGAGGGCCTCGACCTCGCTGTGGATGGCCTGCAGGTCGTGCGCCGAGCAGACGTAGCACAGCCGTCCGTTGGGGGCGCGCAGCTGCCGCACGCGCACGCCCACCCAGTGCGGCTCGCCGGAGCCGGTGAGCAGCGGCACCTCGCTGTAGAATTCCGGCTCGCCGCGCAGGAGGCGGCGCGCGAAGCCGCGGGCCAGGCGGGAGCGGTTCTCCGGCGGGAAGAGCACCGCGAAGGAGTAGCCGACGAGCCGGTGCGCCGGCTGCCCGGTCAGCTCCTCGGCGGCCTGGTTGAGCCACAGGAGCCAGCCCTCCGCGTCGCAGCAGAAGAGCGGCTCGGGCACCAGGAGGCGCGGGTCGAAGGAAAACTTCTTCGGAGTCTCGGAAGAGGTGGCCGTGGCCCCGCGCTCCTCGCCCTGCGGAATCTGCTCGTCCATGGTCCGTCCTCGGTCCCTCGTATGGGCGCGGTGGGGGCGGGGCATCGGCATCGGCAGCGGATGCCCGCCGGCATCAAACCACGCAAGTTATCGGCACCGGCGTGGTTCCGCTTGACGGTCCGGCGCGGCCTGCGGGAGCCGGCCGCGGCAGCGGGCCGCCGGCGCACGCAGAAGGGCGCGAGCGGCTGCGGCCGGGAGGCCACGACGGTCGGCAAACGCCGACCGGCCAGAGGGATGGCGGAGATGCCGCCCGCGCCGCCCTCGGTTGACGCGCCGCCCCGGCGGCGCGAATATCGCCTCGAATCCCACTCCACCCGCGCCGCTCCCACGGCGCGCACCAGCAGGGGGCTCCATGGCATTCCAGTTCGGACCGCGCCGCGGCCGCTACGTCGAGGTCGCCGACGTGATGCGCGACGGCGTGCCGCTCACGCCGCAGGAGCTGCACCAGTACGAGGAGTTCGACCGCATCTACCGCGCCCTGTGCGCGCTGCTCTACAACTACGTGCCGACCTCCGGGCACCCGGGCGGGTCGATCTCGTCGGGCCGCTTCGTGGCCGGGCTGGTCTTCGAGACGCTGGACTACGATCCCAGCCGGCCGGAGCGCGCCGACGCCGACATCATCTCGTACGCGGCGGGGCACAAGGCGCTCGGGCTCTACGCCATGTGGGCGCTGCGCACCGAGATCCTGTGCGCCGCCGCCCCCGACCTGCTGCCCAAGGAGGAGAGCCGCCGGCTGCGGCTGGAGGACCTGCTCGGCTTCCGCCGCAACCCGACCGCGGACGCGCCGCTGTTCCGCAAGTTCCGTTCCAAGGCGCTCGACGGCCACCCGACGCCGGGCACGCCCTTCGTGAAGCTCTCGACGGGGGCCTCGGGCGTCGGCGTGTCGGCCTCGCTCGGCCTGGCGCTGGGCGCGCGCGACTACTACGGCGCCGACGCGCCGCGCGTGCACATCGTCGAGGGCGAGGGCGGCATGACGCCCGGCCGCGTCGCCGAAGCGCTGGCCGGCGCCGGCACCGCCTCGCTCGACAACGCTTTCCTGCACGTCGACTGGAATCAGGCCTCGATCGACTCCAACCGCGTCTGTCGCGACGGCGACCAGCCCGGCGAGTACGTGCAGTGGGACCCGCGCGAGCTCGCCTACCTGCACGACTGGAACGTCATCTACGTCCCGGACGGCAAGGACTTCCAGCAGGTGCTGGCCGCACAGCGGGCGGCCGTGCAGCTCGGCAGCGCGCAACCGACGGCGGTCGTCTACCGCACGGTGAAGGGCTGGCAGTACGGCATCGAGGGCCGCGCCTCGCACGGCGCCGGCCACGGCCTCTGCTCGGACGGCTTCTACGCCGCCCTCAAGCCGCTGACCGGGGAGCGCGAGCCGCTGAAGGCGCTGCCCAACTGCTGCGGCCTCGAGCAGCAGCGCTGCCAGGGGCCGGACGGCGCGGCGGTGATGGAATCCTGCCTGTGGGACGCGCTGCTGCTGTTGCGCAAGGAGATCGAGGGGCGCCCGGAGATGACGCGGTTCCTGGGCGAGCGCCTCAAGGCCGCCCGCGAGCGGCTCGACAAGCGCGGCCGCCAGCCGCGCGCCCGGGCCCCCAGGGTGGAGGCCGTCTTCGAGATCGCCGAGCGCGACCGCGGCGCCGACATCCCCGAGGCTCTGCGCCTGGCGCCGGGCACGGTGACGACGCTGCGCGGCGAGCTGGGCAAGGTGCTGCTGCACTACAACCAGGCGAGCGGTGGCGCCTTCTTCATCACCGCCGCCGACCTGCTCGGCTCGACCAGCGTCAACAAGGCGGCCGAGGGCTTCGCGGCCGGCTTCTACAACGCCAAGACCAACCCGGAAGCGCGTCTGCTGGCGGTGGGCGGCATCTGCGAGGACGCCATGGCCGGTTTCTGCTCGGGCCTGGGCGCCTTCGGACACCACATCGGCGTGGCCTCTTCGTACGCCGCGTTCCTGGCGCCGCTCGGCCACATCGACGCCCGCCTGCACGCCATCGGCAACCAGGCGCGCGTCGCCGCGCAGGGTGGCGCCTACCGGCCGATGATCCTGGCGTGCGCCCACGCCGGGCTCAAGACCGGCGAGGACGGCCCGACGCACGCCGACCCGCAGGCGCTGCAGCTGTTGCTCGAGAACTTCCCGCCCGGCACGGCCATCACGCTGACGCCGTGGGACCCGCAGGAGCTGTGGCCATTGATGACCGCGGCCCTGGCGCGACGCCCGGCGGTGATCTCGCCGTTCGTCACGCGGCCCAACGAGCAGGTGCCCGACCGCGCCAAGCTCGGGCTGGCTCCGGCCACCGCGGCGCGCACCGGCGTCTACCGCCTGCGCCCCCCCCAGGGCGCGGCCGACGGCGTGCTGGTGCTGCAGGAGAGCGCGGTGGCCATCGCCTTTACGCGCGACGTGCTGCCGCGGCTCGAGCGCGACGGCGTCGACCTCGACGTCTACTACGTGGCGAGCGCCGAGCTGTTCGACGCCTTGCCGGCCGCCGAGCGCGAGAAGATCTACTCCGAAAGGCTCGGCCTCGAGGCCATGGGCATCACCGGCTTCACGCTGCCCACGATGTACCGCTGGGTGCGCTCCGAACGCGGGCGGGTGGCCACGCTGCACCCGTACCGCCAGGGGCACTTCCCGGGCAGCGGCCAGGGCGACATGGTGCTGGCGGAGGCGGGGTTGGACGGCGACGCCCAGTACCGCGCCATCCGCGGCTACCTGGACGCGATGGCGCGGGCGCGCTAGGGCGCCGCCGGCCGCGGGCGCGCGGCCCGGCGCACGACGGGAAACAGACAGAGGGGGAGCGGGTCACCGCTCCCCCTCGGCGTCTGGGTGCCGGCGCCGTCTACTTGCGGCCCGGCTTGGCCAGCTTCCAGTCCACGAAGGCGCCGAGGATCAGCGGCAGGTCGGGCTGCCCGATCTCCTGCAGCTGGTAGGTCACGCGCACCGTCGGCTTGTCGATCTTGATGATGCGGTCGAGGTTGATCGGCGTGCCGATCACCACCACGTCGCACGGCACCTTGTTGATGGTCTCCTGCAGGTCCTTCACCTGCTGGTCGCCGTAGCCCATGGCCGGCAGCAGCACCCCGATGTCGGGGTACTTCCGGTAGGTCTCGGCGATGGAGCGCACCGCGTAGGGCCGCGGATCGACGATCTCGCGCGCCCCGAACTTGGTGGCCGCCACGATGCCGGCGCCGAACTTCATGCCGCCGTGGGTGAGCGTCGGGCCGTCCTCGACCACCAGGGCCCGCTTGCCGGTGATGCGCTCCGGATGGTCCACGGCGATCGGCGAGGCGGCGTCGATGAGCACCGCCTTGGCGTTGACCCGGCGGATGTTGTCGCGCAGCTGGGTGACCGCGCTGGCGTCGGCGGTGTCCACCTTGTTGATGATCACCACGTCGGCCATGCGCAGGTTGGCTTCGGCCGGGTAGTAGCCGAGCTCGTCGCCGACGCGCAGCGGGTCGGCCACCACGATGTTCAGGTCGGGCTTGAAGAACGGCATGTCGTTGTTGCCGCCGTCCCACAGGATGACGTCGGCCTCGGCCTGCGCCTTGGCCAGGATGGCGGCGTAGTCGACGCCGGCGTAGATGAGGATGCCCTCGACGATGTGCGGCTCGTACTCCTCCATCTCCTCGATGGTGCAGCGGTGCCGCGCGAGGTCCTTGAGGGCGGCGTAGCGCTGCACCCTCTGCTTGGCGAGGTTGCCGTAGGGCATGGGGTGGCGCACCACGGCGACCTTGAAGCCGTACTCGTGCAGCAGCTTGGCGATGCGCCGGCTGGTCTGGCTCTTGCCCGAGCCGGTGCGCACCGCGCACACCGAGATCACCGGCTTGACGCTCTTGAGCATGGTCGGGCCGGCGCCCAAGAGCTTGAAGTGCGCGCCGGCGGCGTTGACGATCGAGCTGCGCCCCATGACGTAGTCGTAGGTGACGTCGCTGTAGGCGAAGACCACCTCATCCACCTGGTGCTCGCGGATCAGCTGCGGCAGCTCGCTCTCGTCGAGGATGGGGATGCCCTTGGGATAGAGCTTGCCGGCCAGGGAGGCGGGGTAGCGCCGCCCGTCGATGTTCGGGATCTGGGTGGCGGTGAAGGCGACCACCTCGTACTGCCTGTTGTCCCGGTAGAGCACGTTGAAGTCGTGAAAGTCGCGGCCCGCCGCGCCCATGATGATGGTCTTGATCCGCTTCATACGCTCCTCGTGGATGGATCGGTTTGGAAAACCGTGGTTCCCGTCGTCTTCTCCCGCTCGTGTCCGCCCGCCGGCCGCCCCTTGCCGGCCGCGCCCGTGCCCCGCCGCCGCTCAGCCGGCTTCGATCACCCGGCGCAGCCGCTCGCACGCCCAGTCGATCTCGTCGCGCGTGATGGTCAGAGGCGGCGCCAGGCGGATGACGCGGTCGTGCGTCTCCTTGCACAGGATACCCTCTTCCTTGAGCGCCTCGCAGTAGGGCCGTGCCTTCACCGTCAGCTCGATGCCGATCCACAGGCCGCGCCCGCGGATCTCCTTGATCACCGGGCTGACCAGTCCGCGCAGCTGGCCCAGGAAGTACTCGCCCAGCTCGGCCGAGCGCTCGATCAGCTTCTCCTCGACCAGCACCCTGAGCGCGGTGCGCGCCACGGCGCAGGCCAGTGGGTTGCCGCCGAAGGTACTGCCGTGGTCGCCCGGCTGGAAGACGCCGAGCACCTCGTGCGAGCCGAGCACCACGGAGACCGGATAGAAGCCGCCCGACAGCGCCTTGCCGACGACGTAGAGGTCCGGCCGCACGCCCTCGTGCTCGCAGGCGAAGAGCTTGCCGGTGCGCCCCAGCCCCGACTGGATCTCGTCGGCCACGAACAGCACGCGGTTCTCGGAGCAGATCGCGCGCGCCTCGCGCAGGAAGCCGGCCGGCGGGATGACGATGCCGGCCTCGCCCTGGATCGGCTCCACCAGGAAGGCGCAGGTGTCGGGCGTGATGGCGGCGCGCAGGGCGGCGGCGTCGCCGTAGGGGATCACCTTGAACCCCGGCGTCAGCGGCCCGAAGCCGCGCCGGTACTGCTCCTCGCTCGAGAAGCTGACGATGGTGACGGTGCGCCCGTGGAAGTTGCCGGCGCAGGCGATGATCTCGGCGCGGCCCTCGGGGATGCCCTTCACCGTGTGGCCCCACTTGCGCGCCGCCTTGATCGCCGTCTCCACCGCCTCGGCCCCGGAGTTCATGGGCAGCGCCAGGTCCATCCCGGTCAACTTGTGCAGGTCGCGGCAGAGCAGCGGCAGTTGGTCGTTGCGGAAGGCGCGCGAGGTGAGGGTGACGCGCTTGGCCTGCTCCACCAGCGTGGCCAGGATGCGCGGGTGGCAGTGGCCCTGGTTGACCGCCGAGTAGGCGGCCAGGCAGTCGAGGTAGCGCTTGCCCTCGACGTCGTACACCCACACGCCCGCGGCGCGTTCGACGACCACGTCGAGCGGGTGGTAGTTGTGCGCCCCGTAGGCGTCCTCGAGCCGGATGTAATCCGCGGTCGAGAGCGCGGCCGGGGCGGGCTTGGCGGCCGGGGAAGTCATCTTCACTCTCCGTCGAGCAGCAGGGTGAGCAGCGCCATGCGCACGTAGAGCCCGTTGGTCGCCTGCTGGAAGTAGAGCGCCCGCGGGTCGTCGTCGACGCTCCGGTCCAGCTCCACGGTGCGCGGCAGCGGGTGCAGGATCATGGCGTCGGGCCGCATGCGCGGGAGCACGCTGGAATCGATGGTGTAACGGTTGCCCGGCACGCGCAGCCCGGCGGCGCGGTCCGGCTGGATGCGCGTCTGGTAGACCACGTCCACTTCCCCGACCACCTGGTTGATGTCGTCGGCCAGCTCGTAGGCGACGCCGTGGCGCTCCAGGTACTGGAGGATGTCGGGCTGCATCTGCATCTCGGGCGGGCTGACGAACCAGATCTTTATGCGCTCGAACTTGGCCAGCAGGTAGGCGAGCGAGCGCGCCGTGCGCCCGCGGTCGAGCTCGCCCACGAAGGCCACCGCCAGCCCGTCGAGGCTGCGGCGCCGGTAGATGGTGTAGAGGTCGAGCAGGGCCTGCGTCGGGTGCTGGCCGCCGGCCTCGCCGGCGTTGATCAGCGGCACCGGCGACACCCGCGCGGCGCGCTCGGCGCCGCCGGCCTGGTGGTGGCGGATGACGATGACGTCGCAGTAGCCGGCCAGGGTGCGGATCGAGTCCTCGACCTCCTCGCCCTCGACGGCGGAGGAGAAGATCCGGGCCTGCTCGGTGGACAGCACGCCGCCGCCCAGGCGCATCATCGCCGACTCGAACGAGAAGCGGGTGCGCGTCGAGGGTTCGTAGAACAGGGTCACCAGGATGCGGCCCTGGTACTCGAGCGTGCCGCGGCGCGCTACCACCCGCTCCATGCCCTTGGCGCGATTGAACAGGTCCATGAGCAGCGGCACGGTGAACTGCTGCGACTCGACCACGTGGCGGAGCTGCATGCTACGGCCTTCCTTCCTGCGGGCCGGCGCGGCTCGGCGGCGCGCCGCCGGCCGATCGCGCCCGCGCGCCTCACGGCACGACGTGGGTTCCCGCCGACCCCTTGACGGCCTCCTCGAGGTGCTCGAACGACGTGATGATCACTTCCCGGCCGCCGCCCGCGAGGAAGCGCAGCGCCGATTCGACCTTGGGGCCCATGTTGCCGGGCGGGAAGTGCCCGGCGCGGTAGTGCGCCGCCAGCTCGGCGGCGGTGGCGCGCGGCAGCGGCCGCTGCCCGGGTTTCTTGTAGTCGAGATAGACGCGGTCTACGTCGGTGGAGATGACGAAGCAGTCCACGCCCAGCTGGGCGGCGAGCAGCGCCGAGGCGCGGTCCTTGTCGATCACCGCCTCGATGCCCGCGAGCCGCCCGTCGCGGCGGATCACCGGGATGCCGCCGCCGCCCACCGCCACCACCAGCACGCCGCGCTCCAGGAGGCCGCGCACCACCTCCGCCTCGACGACCTCCAGCGGCTCGGGGGAGGGGACCACGCGCCGGTAGCCGCGGGCCGCGTCCTCGACGATGGCCCAGCCGAAGCGGCGCTGCCGGTCCTCGGCCTCCTCGCGCGAGTAGAACGGCCCGATGGGCTTGGTGGGTTTGTCCATCGCCGGGTCGTCGGGCGACACCACCACCTGCGTCAGCACGGTGGCCACCGGCAGGTCGAGCCCGGCCGCCGCCAGCT
This sequence comes from uncultured bacterium, assembly GCA_964386525.1. Classification (GTDB taxonomy): domain Bacteria; phylum Eisenbacteria; class RBG-16-71-46; order RBG-16-71-46; family DASYSL01; genus CAYLSO01. Next base: position 6,789 of record CAYLSO010000006.1, on the reverse strand, counting down.
CGTTGTGCAGCGACTGCTGCAGCAGGTAGCCGATCTCGCCCTGGGTGGTGGCGTCGCAGACGTCGAGCGGGTGGCCGTACACCTGCCCGGCGGCGCGCTCCGAGCGCAAGAGCGCCGCCCCCACCTGCGGCCCGTTGCCGTGCGTGACCACGACGCGGAAGTCGTCGCGGATGAGGCGCACGATGGCCGTCGCCGTGCGGCGGGCGTTGTCGAGCTGCTCGCCGATGGTGCCCTTCTCGCCGGCGCGGATCAGCGAGTTGCCGCCGACCGCGATGAGTGCCGTGCGTGGCATGCGGCCGCCGCTATTTCATCAGCTCGAGCAGGATGGACTTCTGCGCGTGCAGTCGGTTCTCGGCCTCCGGGAAGACGACCGAGCGCGGCGAGTCGATGACCTCGTCGGTGACCTCCTCGCCGCGGTGCGCCGGCAGGCAGTGCAGGAAGACGGCGTCCGGCTTGGCCTGCGCGAAGAGCTTGCCGTTCACCTGGAAGGGCAGGAACACCGGCCTGCGCTTGGCGGCCTCGTCCTCCTGGCCCATGCCCGCCCACACGTCGGTGTAGACGGCGTCGGCGCCCTTGACGCCCTCCACCGGGTCGTTGACGACGCGGCAGCTGCCGCCGGTCTGCTTGGCGCGCTCCTGCGCCCAGGCGAGTGCGGCGGCGTCGGGCTCGTAGCCCTTGGGCGTGGCCACCGTGACGTGGACGCCGAGCTGCGCGCCGGCGAACATCAGGGAGTGGGCGACGTTGTTGCCGGCGCCGACGAAGGCGACCTTCAGCCCCTCGAGCCGGCCCTTGGCCTCGATCAGGGTGAGGTAGTCGGCCATCGCCTGGCAGGGGTGGCTGTAGTCGGTGAGTCCGTTGATCACGGGGATGGACGCGTGCTCGGCCAGGCCCTCGGCGACCTCGTGCGCGAAGGTGCGGACCATGATGCCCTGCACCATGCGCTCGAGGTTCTTGGCGACGTCGTACACCGACTCGCGCTTGCCGAGGTTGATCTCGGCGGGGGAGAGGTAGACGGAGAACCCGCCGAGCTGCTGGATGCCGACGTCGAAGGTGACGCGCGTGCGCAGCGACGGCTTCTCGAAGATCAGCGCCAGCGTCTTGCCGCGCAGGGCGCCGGAGTAGACCTGCGGATTGGCCTTCAGCCACTCGGCGACCTCGAGGAGGCGGCGGATCTCCTTGGGCGTGAAATCGCGGATGGACAGGAAGTCGGTGGGGCTCATGGGGACCTCAGGGTGCGGCGGAACGGGCACGGAGCACGACGCGGGTCAGAGAGCGCAAGAAAAAGGGCGCCCGGGGCCGCCAGCGGTCACGGGGCTGGAGAGCACACCGGTGAGCGAGCAGGCTTGAGTTGATCGGGCGCCCGATAGTCGACGTCGCCTTCCCATCTTGCATAAAGCGGACCATTTCGTAGGCGACGTCCCGCCCCGCCCGAAGGCGGCGACCCCTTTGTTCTTGGGCCTATTCGGCCTTTTACACGGCCTGCTGTATGCTGTCAAATCACTTTCCAGCGACAACCTGTCCGGCGCGACCCGGCCTTTGTGGCCGGGCGCATCCCAAGGGGGCCACGACCGTGATCCGCCGTGCCTTGCTGACCGCCTGTTTCCTCGTCCTGGTCCCGGCCGCCGCCGCTCGGGCGGGCGACGACCCCCCGCGCTTCCAGGCCGAGGTGGAAGGGGGCCTCGTCTGGCAGTCGCGCAACGACGTGCGCATCCCCGGGGACACCGGCACCGAGTTCTCGCTGGTCGACGTCCTCGGCAGCGGGCCGTACGCCTCCGGCCGCATCTACCTCACTTGGGACGCGTCGCGGAAGAGCAGCCTGCGGCTCACGATCGCCCCGCTCATCCTCAAGGGCGAGGGGACGCTCGCCGACAGCGTGAGCTTCGCGGGGGAGACCTTCGCGCCCGGCGTCAGCACCGACGCGACCTACAAGTTCAACTCGTACCGGCTGAGCTACCGGTATCTCGTCCACAGCGGCGCGCGCTGGCAGTGGCGGATCGGCCTCACCGGCAAGATCCGCGACGCGCGCATCGCGCTGGCGCAGCCCGGGACGCAGGCCGAGAAGACCGACTTCGGGTTCGTGCCGCTGTTGAACCTCAACGGCCAGGTGGCCCTGTCGCCCGACGTGCAGCTCGAGCTCGACGCCGACGGGCTGGCGGCGCCGCAGGGGCGGGCTTTCGACGTCTCGCTCAAGGGGCGCTACCAGATCAGCTCGGGCACCAGCCTCGCCCTCGGCTACCGCACGCTCGAGGGCGGCGCCGACAACGACGAGGTCTACACCTTCGCCTGGCTGCACTACGCGGTGGCGTCGGTGATCTACCGGTTCTGAGCCCCGAATGCGGAGGGCCGGCGATCGCCGCCGGCCCTCGCGCCACCGCGGTCCACGCCGCTCAGAAATAATAACGCAGGGTGACCATCGCGCCGGTCGCGACCATCGCCTCGCGGCGGGAGTTCTCGTGGTTGAAGATGCCGACGAGGTCCACCCCGACCACGAAGTCGGGCTGCGCGTTGTAGGCCAGGCGCAAGATCGCCTGGCGGCCGATGTCGGGGACCGACGAGTTCATCTCGGGCAGCGACGTCTGGCGGTAGGCGAGCGCGGCTCCCAACGGGATGTCCCACGCGGCTCCGGCGTCGAAATCCACGCACGCGCCGTAGCTATACTCCCAGCTCTCGGTCTCCCCGCGCCGCGGGGCCTCGCCGTAGGACGTCTCCCCGAACAGGGTCACTCCGAACGGCCGGCTCACCGCCCACGCGAAGTGCAGCCCGCCACGGCCGCGGACCACCGGGATCTCGTCGATGAGGCGCGGGTTCGGCGCTCCATCGATCACGTCCTCGACGAACTGGCCCAGATCCACGGCGGTGTAAGACTGCCTGGAGGCCAGCAGCGATCCGGACAGAATGGTCTTGCGCGACTGGTGCAGCCGTGCCTTCCAGCCGAAGTCGAAGCCGGTGCTCACGGTCACGCCGTCCCTCACCAGCGAGGCGGCCTGCGTGCCGAGACGGGTGCGCAGGTTGATCGTCGCACGCACCGCGATCCAATCCTTGACCGCCTGCTCGTACTCGAAGCCGAGAAGGGCGTAGACCAGATCCCCCTGCAAGGTCACCAGCGTGTCGCCTCGCACGACCACCGGCGGATAGTCGATGTCGAGGGCCTGGGCGTAGCCGAGCGAGTTGCGCACGTAGGTGCTTATGAAGGCCTCGGGGATGAGATCGGTGGACAGGAACGTGTGGCCGGCCAGGTGGGGGCGCCGGATGTCCTGTGCGGCCGCTGGGGCCGGGAGCCCCACGCCCGCTGCCGCCAGGGCCGCGGTTACCCACAGTGCGGCGAGGCCGCCGCGCGCGTGTCCGTTCGAGGTGCGCATCAGGGCCTCCCGAGCGGGAAGAGCACTCCCGCGGTGATTTGCAGCCCGGTGGAGCGGAAACGGTCCGGCAGGTTCGGGGTCGAGCCGTCCGCCGCGGGGTCCGCCAGGTTGACCAGCCCCATCACGTAGCGCGCCTCCACGGTGAGGCGGGGGCGCCCGATCGGGAACACGACTCCGACGCCCAGCAGCGCGCCGACGTCGAGGCTCTGGAACGAGTCCTTCACGTCCTCGTCCGGCCCGCGACCCGAGAGCGTGGCCGCCGTCAGGAAGGCGACGTCGAGGCCGCCGGCCACGTACGTGCGCCCGCCCGCCGCGAGGAACTTCACCACGACCGGGACCGCGAGGTAGTCGAGGGCCACGCTCAAGCTGTCCTCCGAGGAGTTGTCTTCGGAGTCGGCGAGCCGGATGCCCGTGCCCCGCTGCACGAACATCGGTTGCAGGCTCAGGAAGATGTCCGAACCGATGCCGATCTCGCCTTGCGCCCCGGCGATCAGGCCGGTCTTGCCGCTGTACTCGGCGTCCGGCGGGGCGTCGCCGCTGATCCCCCCCCGGTTCAGTCCGACCACGGCGCCCACCGCAGCCGCGTGGGCGGGTTCGCCGCCGGCCGCGAGCGCGGCGGCCAGCAGGGCGGCCATCGCCAGAGGTACTTGGATTCGTCTCATGTCTCCCTCTTCTGATTGCGGTGGAGCCTGGGCGCCGGAGGGGTGCCAGGCGGCCGCTACTCTAACCCGCGTGTCCGGGTCGGGAAAGCGTAATAGCCCCAGCCGGGCGGCCGGGTCTCGGGGGGGGCAGCCCAGCGGCGGCGGGGCCGCGGTTCTGCTATCCTCCGGCCCGTATGCGGTGGAGCGCCGGTTCCGGCGCCGCCACGTCCGGATCCCCAACCGAGGCTCCTGTCATGCCCCAGCTCATCGACGTGCTCCTGCTCCTCGCGCTCCCCGCGTCCGGGAAGAGCGAGGTGCGCCGCTACCTGGCGCAACTCGGTCCCGACGAGTCCCGCGACGATTTCCATCTCGGCCCCACGGTGCAGCTCGACGACTACCCCTACGTGCACATGATGCGGCGTGTCAGCCAGGAGCTGCGCAAGCTCGGCCGCGACGGGGTCTTCTTCGACTCGGACGACCTGCCGATGAAGGAGCCGCTCGACTGGGGGATGCTGATCGAGCTGCTGAACGAAGACTTCGACGACCTCGTCCAGCGCCGTCACGCGGCCCCTGCGTCGGCCTCGGAGTGGCTGCTCGACCGCTTCGACGCGGCCCGCGCCCGGGTGGGCGCCGAGCCGGTGCTGGGGAAGCTCCCGGCGGAGGCGCGCGCCGCCCTGGTGCGCGCGCTGGCCAAGGAGAGCGCCAACCTGCTGCGCGACAAGAACGCCGGCGTCCCCGACAGCCTCGAGGGCCGCACGGTGGTCATGGAGTTCGCGCGCGGCGGCCCGGACGGCGCGACGCCGCCGCTGCCCACGCCGCTCGGCTACCGCTATTCCCTGGCGACGCTCTCGGACGCCATCCTCGCGCGCTCCGCGATCCTCTACGTGTGGGTGACCCCCGAGGAGTCGCGCCGCAAGAACCGCGAGCGCACCGACCCCAAGGACCCGGGCTCGATCCTCCATCACGGCGTGCCTATCGCCGTGATGATGGGCGACTACGGCTGCGACGATATGGCGTGGCTGATCGAGCAGTCCGGCCGCCCCGACACGGTGCGGGTGGAGACGCGGGGCCAGACCTACCTGCTGCCGCTGGGCCGCTTCGACAACCGCGTCGACAAGACGACTTTCGCGCGCGCCGACCGCGAGGCCTGGAAGCCGGCGGACGTCGCCGCGCTGCGCGCCGGAATCAAGGAGGCGCTCGACCGGCTGGTGGACGTCTCGGCGCCGGGCGGCTAGGGGGCGGGCGTGCCGACGATCGATCACAACGGCCGCTCGCTCGAGCTGAACGAGGAGGGTTTCCTCGTCCACCCCGAGGAGTGGGACGACGAGGTCGCCCTGCTGCTCGCGCGGGCCGAGGAGAACCTCGACGCCCTCACCGACGAGCACTGGGCGGTCCTCCGCTTCATCCGGCGGAACTACGAGGAGAAGCAGTCGGCGCCCATGGTGCGCGCCATCTGCAAGACCACCGGCCTGCCCCTGAAGCGCATCTACGAGCTCTTCCCCTCGGGTCCCGCCAAAGGCGCCTGCAAGCTGGCGGGCCTGCCCAAGCCCGACGGCTGCGTCTAGCGGCATGGCGGATCCGCTGCGCGTCGGCGTCCTGGTCGCGGCGGCCTGGGCCCTGCTGGCGCTCGGCGCGCAGTATCTGCGCTCGCGCGCCTACGGCCGGCGCGAGTGGTTCGCGCCCGCGGCCGGGAGCGCCGCCCGCGGCGTCGCCTACGCCTTCGGCCCCGGCCTGTCGCCGGCGGCCAAGGAGAGCGCTCGCGAGAACCTCCCGGTCTACTTCACCGGTGTCACCTATCACCTCGGGGTCTTCGCCAGCCTGGCGGCCCTGGCGCTGGCGCTGGCCGGGGCGACGCCTGCCGGGGTGCCGCTCGCCGGTCTGCGCGTCCTCAGCCTGCTGGGCGCGCTGGCGGGAGCCGTGCTGCTGGTCCGCCGCGTTCGGGAGCGCCATCTGCGGGCGCTGAGCCTGCCGGACGACTTCGTGGCCAACGGGCTGACGACGCTGTTCGTGGCGCTGACCTGCGTGCGCACGCTGGCGCCGGCGGCGGCAGCGGCGCAGATGATCGTCGCCATGCTGTTGCTCCTCTACCTGCCGCTCGGCAAGATCCGCCACTGCGTCTTCTTCTTCAGCACGCGCTGGCATTCCGGCGTCCACTTCGGCCGGCGCGGCGTGCTGCCGCCGGCGGCCTGAGCCCGGGAGCCCGCCACACCATGCTCGACCTCGGCGACCTCGAAGCCCGGCTGGAGCGGCTGACCCCCGCCGACCTGGCGCGTGGCCTGGCGGTCTTCCGCGCCAGGCTGGGGGAGGCGGAGGCGTCCTACCTCAACACCTGCGTGCGCTGCGGCCTGTGCGCGAACTCTTGCCACTACTTCCGCGCCGACGGCGAGCTGGAGTCGATCCCGGCCCACAAGCTCGAGCAGGTGGTGGCGGTCTTCCGGCGCCACTTCACGACGGTGGGCAAGCTCGCCCCCGGCCTGGTCGGCGCCCGCGACTTCGACCGCGGCATGGCCCGCAAGTGGGTCGAGGCGGTCTACGGCCGTTGCTCGGGCTGCGGCCGATGTAGCCTCAACTGCACCACCGGCATCCACATCGCCGGTGTCCTGCGCGCCGCCCGCAGCGCGCTGACCGAGATGGGCCTCGTCCCCCCCGACCTGCAAGCCGTGGTCACCTTGAGCCTCGAGTCCGGCAACAACATGGGCATCTCGAAAGCCGACTGGCTCGAGACCGTCCAGTGGATCGAGGAGGAGATGCAGGCCGCCGTCGGCGACCCGGGCGCACGCATCCCGGTG
>CAYLSO010000005.1:0-2138 GCA_964386525.1 uncultured bacterium | reverse complement strand
ATGCTCAAGGACGTCAGCGACATCCTCGTGGGCCTGGGGATGGACAAGAAGAAGATCAAGAAGGAGCAGTTCTTCTAGGACGCGCCGCCTCGACGGCGCCCCGCCGGCGCCGCGCCCGCGCCCCGGGCCAGCTCCCGCCTTCTCAGTGCCCCACCTTCCCCTGCACGAACGGCAGCGCGATGGACACCGCGATGAGCAAGATGATGATCCACTCCAGGAGCTCCAGGCGGCGCGTCGACGCGCGGTCGGAGATCTTCTGGTAGATGCTCTCCATGGCGTCGAGCTTGCGCAGGATGCCGGCGTTCCACTCGCCGAGGCGGAAGCGCTGCGCGGCCAGGCGGTAGACGCGCGCCAGGTAGGGGTCGCCGATCAGCTTGAGGGCGTTGCCGACGCGCTCGAAGAGGATGGCCCCGTCCACCTGCATCTGGGCCACCGGGCGCAGGTCGCTGCGGAAGCGCAGCGCCCCGGGCCGCCAGCCCGACCCGCCGCCGCTCAGGTACTCGTAGGCGCGGTCGAGCTGACGGTCGAGGCGCTGGTCGAGGAAGCGCATCTCGAGCAGCTGCACGTTGGCGAACTCGAGCACGGCGCGTGCGTCGTCGGCCTCGTGGTCGAGGATCCAGGCGGCGTTCCAGTCCACCAGCACGAGGTCGTCGAGGCCGTAGGAGATGCGTTGCGCCAGGGCGTCGGCCACCTCCGCCGGCGAGAGCACGCCGGGCTCGGCGCGCAACACGCGGGCCAGGTCTTGCGCGTGCGCGCCACAGGCGGCTTCCGGCGACAGGCCGCCCTCCGGCTCGCAGACGTGGAACAGGAAGTAGTCCTCCACCAGCTCCGAGTGGCGGGGCAGGTGTATCGCATCCCCGGCCGCCGCCATGAGCTGCTCGACCTGGCGGCGGGCGTCGGCGAGCAGCGTCTCGTCGTCGGCCAGGGCGCAACTCAGCTCGACCAGGCGCTCGACGTCGCCGGCGAAGGGGATCGCGTAGGTGACGGTCACCGCCCCGAAGTCGTAGAGCAGGACGTCGGCGCCGGAGGCGGTCGCGTGCTCGCCCACGGTCAGGGCGGGGCTGCGCGCCGAGATCGTGAGCGGCGGGGTCTCGAACTGGAAGTGGCGGGGCGCGCGGCGCTTGCCCTTGATGAGCGCCTGCCCGGTGCCGCTGGCCAGACGGCGCCGGCAGCTCTCGAGGTCCACTCCCTGCCCGAGGTCGAAGACGAAGAGGGCGTAGGCGGTGGCGCGCCGCAAGGCGAGGCGCGAGGGCGCCGCAGGGGAAATCGGGCCGGGACCGGGGGCTTGGGTCACGCGCTCACTCCTCAAATAATCAGGCCGGGCAGCGCACCGCCCGGCCTGCGAAGAATGGTGGAGCTGAACGGGATCGAACCGTCGACCTCTTGACTGCCAGTCAAGCGCTCTCCCAGCTGAGCTACAGCCCCACCGCAAGCGTTCGGGCTGGTGTTTACCGTACCAGCAGCACCCGTGTCAATGGAAGCGGTAGGATGCAGGGGCCATGAGCCCCGCCGACCCGGTCCCCCCGCCCGCGCTGCCCGCCGCTGCCGATGTCGCCGTGATCGGCGCCGGGGCCGCGGGCTTCACGGCTGCTTTGCGGGCCGCCGAGGCCGGGGCGGGTGTCGTGCTGCTCAACGCCCACCCCCGGCCGGGGCTCAAGATCCTGATGTCGGGCGGCACGCGCTGCAACGTCACCCACCGCCAGGTGGGCGAGCGCGATTTCCACGGCGGCTCGGCGCACGTCGTGGCCCGAATCCTGCGGGCGTTCCCGGTCGAGGCGACGCTGGAGTGGTTCGCCGGCCTCGGCGTGGAGCTAAAGCTCGAGGAGACCGGGAAGTACTTCCCGGTCACCGACGACGCCCACACCGTGCTCGAGGCGCTGGTCGGCGCGGTCGAGCGCGCCGGCGTGCGCGTGGAGTGCGGGGCGCGGGTCGTGCGGCTGGAGCGGCTCGAGCCGGGCGGCTATCGCCTCGGGATCCAGCGTGTCGCCGACAGCAATGCGTTCTCGGCTTCGGTCGCCGCGCATCGGGAGGGGACATGGCCGCTGCCGGCCGACGAGCCCGCCGAGTGGATCGAGGCGCGCGCCGTGATCCTCGCCACCGGCGGCCTGTCGTTCCCACGGACCGGCAGCGATGGGACG
>CAYLSO010000004.1:0-2863 GCA_964386525.1 uncultured bacterium | reverse complement strand
CATGTTCGCCTTGGTCGAGCCTTCCTTGGCCCGGCTCTGCATGGCGATGAAGTTGGGGATGGCGATGGCCGCCAGGATCCCGATGATCACCACCACGATCATGAGCTCGATCAGCGTGAAGCCCTTCGTGTTGCGCAGCATCCTTGTCCACCTCCTCTCCTGGGTGCCTTGCCTCGGGTCGGGGTCCAGGAAACCCCCGTCGCCAGAGTGAAAAGCAGGGGCCGTGCCAGACTCTCCGCACCGCCTCGCCGCCCCGTAACCGTTTGTCCGTCGGGCGGCTGCCGCCCCGCCCGGCGGCATCACCCGCCTCCCCGACCCCGGGCGCCGTGGAAACATCCCGACCGCCCCCGGCCAGTTCATGCGCGATGCAACGCCGGCGGGCGGACCGTGCGGCCCGCAACGCCGGCGCGCCCTGCCCCGCCGCCCCTCCCCGTCAAGCGGCGTGTGCCTCGCCCTCCTCCAGCTCCTCGAACCCCGCCTGCCCGGCCGGCCCCTGCACGCCGTATGCCAGCAGCTTGCGGTAGAGGGTGGAGGCGTTGATGCCGAGGATCTCCGACGCCTTCTTCTTCTGCCACTTCGTGTAGTGCAGCACCTTGAGGATGTACTCGCGCTCCAGCTCCTCGAGCGTCAGGTTCGGCGAGTCGATCACCAGGCTGCCTTTGGGGGCGCTGCCGAAGCGCACCTTGTCCGGCAGGTCCTCGGCGTCGACGACGCCGTCCTCGTCCAGGATCACGGCCCGCTCGATGAGGTTCTCCAGCTCGCGCACGTTGCCCGGCCAGTCGTACTTGGCCAGCAGCTCGAGCGCTTCCTTGCTCACCGACTTGGGCGTGCCGCCGCGCGCCAGCTTGCGCAGGAAGTAGTCCACCAGCAGCGGCACGTCGTCGCGGCGGGCGCGCAGCGGCGGCAGCTTGATGGGGATGACGTTGAGGCGGTAGTAGAGATCGGGGCGGAAGCGGCCCTCCGCCACCTCCTTCTCCAGCTCGGCGTTGGTCGCCGCCACCAGCCGGCAGTCGATCTTCAGCGGCTGGGTGCCGCCCACCGGGATGACCTCGCGCTCCTGCAGGGCGCGCAGCAGCTTGACCTGGGTGGCCAGCGGCATCTCCCCCACCTCGTCGAGGAAGAAGGTGCCGCCCTCGGCCACCGTGAACAGGCCGGCCTGGTCGCGCACCGCCCCCGTGAAGGAGCCCTTGATGTGGCCGAAGAGGTTCGACTCCAGGAGGTCGCGCGGGATGGCGCCGCAGTTGATGCTGACGAAGGGCCCGCCGGCGCGGCGGCTCCGGTAGTGGAGCTCGCGGGCGATGAGTTCCTTGCCGGTGCCGGACTCGCCGTAGATGAGGATGGTGGACTCCGAGTCGGCCACCTTGTCGACCATGCGGAAGACGCGCTCCATCTCCTCGGAGCTGCCGATGATCGCCTTGTCCTCGTGGCTCTTCTTGAGCTCGCGCTTGAGGAACGAGTTCTCGCTGCGCACCCGCCGCATCTCGATGGCGTTCTTCACCACCAGCGCCACCTCGTCCCCCTTGGCGGTCTTCTCCAGGTACTGGTAGGCGCCGAGGTTGAGCGCGTCGATGGCCGACTTCTGCGAGGCGTAGGCGGTGAGCAGCACGACCGGCAGGGTGGGATCGACCTTCTTGAGGGCGCTCAGCACCTCGAGGCCGTCCATGCCGGGCATCTTGAAGTCGGTGATCGCCACGGCGAACGCCTCCGAGCGCACCTTCTCGAGCGCCTCGTCGCCGCTGTTCACCGCCGTGACCTGGTAACCCTCCTTCCTGAGGATTATCCCCAGGAACTGGGTCATGCTGGCCTCGTCGTCGACGACGAGGATCTTTTCGCCCGCCATGATTCCCTCTCCGTTCAGGCCGCCAGCCGCTCTTCGGCCGCTTGGGGTAGTTCCACGGTGACCGTGGTACCGGCACCCGGTTCGCTGGTCACGAGCAGCGCGCCCCCGTGACGTTCGACGACGCGGGCGGCGATCGCGAGCCCCAGGCCCGTGCCGCCCCGCTTGGTGGTGAAGAAAGGCTCCAGGATCCGCGGCAAGTTCTCCGCCGGGATGCCCGACCCGTGGTCTCGGAACTCGACCGCCGCCCGCGCGTCGCGGCCGGCCAGGCGCACCCGCAGTTCGCCGCGCCCTTCCATGGACTCGACGGCGTTCTGCGCCAGATTGAGGAAGGCCCGCTTGAGCTGCTCCTGGTCGCCGCGGGCCCACAGCACCGCGCCCTCGTCCTCCATCGCCAGCCGCGTCTCCCGCGCCCGCGGGTGCCGGCGCAGCAGGTCGAGGACGTCGCGCACCAGGTCGTTGAGGCATACCCTCTCGTCCATCAGCTCGGGCTCGCGCACGTAGTCGAGCAGCTCGGTGACGAAGCGGCCAAGCCGGTCGCACTCGCGCGCCACCAGCTCGAGCAGCTGCCCGTTCTCGCCGCGCACCCCCAGGTCGCGCTGCAGGATCTCGACGCAGCCGGCGATGGGCACGACGGCGTTGCGGATCTCGTGCGCGATGTGCGCCGACAGCTGGCCGATGGCGGCCAGCGTCTCGGCCCGCCGCGCCCGCTCCTCGACCGCCTTGATCTCGGAGAGGTCGGCGATGACCGCGATGGCGCCGCGCGGCCGGCCGGTCTCGTCGGTGAGGATCGAGGTCGAGATGCCGAGCGGCTGCAGGCGGCCGCCGGCGGTGCGCATCTGCACCTCCAGGCGGTGGCGCGTCCGGCCGGTGGCCAGCGTGTCGCGCAGGCAGGCGAGCAGGGCCTCCTGCCCCGGCCCCAGCACGTCCTGGCAACGGCGCCCGCGCAGCTCGGCCGCCCGGCAGGCGAGGATGTCGGCCGCCGCCTGGTTGACGTGCAGCACGAAGCCCTCCGAGTCGAGGGTC
>CAYLSO010000003.1:0-18069 GCA_964386525.1 uncultured bacterium | reverse complement strand
GCGGCGCGGGCTCTGGTCGAGACGCGAGGCCAGCGCCACGCCCACCCCCACCGACAGCCCCTGGCCGAGCGAGCCCGAGGACACCTCGATGCCGGGCGTGTCGTGGGCCGAGGGGTGCCCCTGGCAGTGGCCGTCGAAACGGCGGAACTTGAGCAGGTCGGCGAGCGGGAAGTAGCCGCGCTCGGCCATCAGCGAGTAGATGACCGGCGTGACGTGCCCGCAGGAGAAGTGCCAGAAGTCGCGCCCGACCCACTTGGGGTCGCGGGGATCCAGCGTCAGCTCGTGGAAGAACAGCGCGGTGCCGAAGTCGGCGATGCCGAGCGGCCCGCCGGTGTGGCCCGACTGCGCCTCGGTCAGCAGGGTGACGATGTCGCGGCGGACCTCGAGGGCCTTGGCGGACAGCTCCTCGGCGCTCCACGCCAGGCGGCCGCGGGCGTGCGCACGGGGGGTTGCCGCATCCACGGAAGGGCTCATGAATCCTCGGAAAAGCCTCGGTTGGCCGGGACTGCCGGCGGCGGCGCGGCGCCAGGCCGGCGACGGGATCGACAGGCGGGCCGGGAACCCGCCGGAGGGGAAAAACTAGCTGGATGGGCGCCGGATGTCAAACCGACGAGCGGGCCGCGGGGCGCGCGGCCGGAGCGGGGATCAGACGACCGGTTTGGGCCGCGTGAGGTCCGCGTAGACGCCGACGATGCCGACGAGACGGCCTTGGGCGTCGTGCACCGGTCCACCGGAGATGGACACGTGGGCGGGCGAGCCGTCCTTGCGCAGGCGCCACGACTCCGAACTCATGAAGTCCCGGCCGGCCAGCACGGTGTGGTAGTGCTTGCGGAACTGTTCCCGGTGCTCCTCCGGTACCACGAGCGTGTACGGCATGCCGACCATCTCCTTGGCCGTCCAGCCGAAGATGTCCTCCATCGCCCGGCTCCAGAACTTCACCGTCAGATCCGGATCGATGAGGAGGATCCCGAGCGGCGAGTGGTGGAGGACCGACTCGAGCATGAGCACCGTCCCGCGGTGGCGCTCTTCCTCCCGGCTGCGCTGCAGGAACTGTCCGATGCGCGAGCCGAGCGCGTTGAAGAGATCCTGCATGCCCTGGTCGGGCTCGGCCATCTCGCGGGCGAAGAACTCGGCCACGCCGAGGATCTCGCCCCCGGCGCGGATCGGGAAGGCGGCCGCGCTCTTGAAGCCGCAGCGCGTGGCCAGTTCGTAGCGCGGGCAGCCGTGCTCGGCGAAGACCTCGGGGATCCAGACCGGCCCGCCGCGCTCCCAGGTCAGGCCGGGCAGACCCAAGCCGCGCGAGAACACGCGGCGGCGGCTCTCCTGCTCGAAGGGTGCGGCGTCCACGTCCGAGGCGTGCCAGAAGTCGGTGAGCCGCAGGACCTGCGCGGCCTCGTCGAGGATCCAGATGCCGCCGAGCTCCCAGTCCAGCGCCTGGCAGATGGTGCGCAGGGCGCTGTAGGCCACATCTTCGAAGCGCACGGCCTCGGCCAGCACCCCGGCCACGCCGATCCCGGCGGCGTACAGCGCCTCGGCCGCCTTCTTCTCGGTGAGGTCGCGGATATAGGTCGTGAAGCCCTTCTGGCCACCGACCAGGATGACCTCGAGGGTGATCTCGATGGGAAACTCGGAGCCGTCGGCGCGCACGCCGGTCATCTCGGCGGTGCGGCCGATCATGCGGTGCTCGCCGGTGGCAACGTAGTTGGCCATGGCCCGCTGGTGCCGGGAGCGCATGTACGGCGGGACGATCGTCTCTTCCACTTGGCGGCCGAGGATCTCCTGACGGGAATAGCCGAACATGCGCTCGGCGGCCGGGTTGAACTCGACGATCCGGCCCTCCAGGTCCGAGGCCACGACCGCGTCCTGCACGGCGTTCAGGATGGCCGTCTTGCGCGCCTCGCTGTCGCGCAGCGCCACCCGCATCCGCTCCCGATCGGTCACGTCTTGGATGGCCGCCAAGCGGACCGTCCGGCCCATGAGAAGCATCTCGGCGGCCGAGACCTCGACCAGCACGTCGGTGCCGTCCTTGCGGCGGTGGCGCCAGAGACCGGAGGAGATCCGCTGCCCGGCCGCGGTGGCGCGGAGGTGCTTCTGGAACCGCGGCAGGTCCTCCGGAGGGCGGATCTCCCCGACGGTCATCGCGAGGAGTTCGTCGCGCGTGTAGCCGTGGAGGTCCAACGCCGCCTGATTGACGGCGAGGATCTGGAAGGATTCCGGGTCGTAGAGCAGCAGGGCCCGGGGGTGGTTCTCGAAGAGCACCCAGGAAGGATCGGAGGCCGAGCCGAAGCCGGAGGGCAAGCCCTGCAGTTCGGTCGCGCCGGAAGGCGGACCGGATGCTGGTTGGGATGCGGAACGGCCGGGTGATCGCTCTCGCATTTTCGGGGCTCGCGCTGGGTGCAGAAAGTCCCGACCGCCGGGGCGCCCCGTCGGGGGAAACCCTCCGGGTCGCTTTCCCTGGGCTCGGGACGGGCTGAAATGGGCCGGGGTGGGGCCCGGCCGGACATATTCTAAACACACCGGCCCCCTCTTCGGCAAGAGGCGCGGCGAGAAGAAGCGGGGCGCCAGCTCTGAAACTCTCTGCGGTAGCGTCCGCCCGCGGGTCCGAGGCGGCCCTCGAATGCCCGCTCCGGGGTGGGGCGCGGCCGAGCCGAGGGTGCGACCCCTGGGGCGCCCCACGGACGACCGCTTCCCTCGCCCCGGATGCCGGGCGCCGCGAGCCGACCGCGGCGCCCGAGTCGGTCACCGATACGATCCCTTGATCCTGCCCCACGTGGACGGGCGAGCCTCGGTGGGCGCGCACTGGTTCACCGCTCCTGGGCTCGGGAGGCACAGGCTCGAGGGCGGCTCGAGCGACCCCGTGTAGACGTTGAGCCCATCGAAGAGGGCCCAGACTCCGCCGTCCGGCCGGCGCCCGCTGGCCCGGTCGGTCACCGCCTCGTGGCTCTTGTAGCCGTAGGCGTCCACCAGGATCGTGTCCGCCCCCATGGCGAGGAAGAGACGCACGGTATCGCCGGCATTGTTGAGGCTCAGCCCGCCGATGGCGCGGCCGCTGGACCGCTGCCATTCCACGGCCTGCAGGCCGAAGACCACCCGCCGCTCCCCCGCCCCCAGCACGCCGGAGAATACATACCGGAAGGTGGAGTCGGCGTCGCTCAGCAGGTAGCCGGACAGGTCGACCGCCCCGCCGCCGGTGTTGACGACTTCCACCCATTCGTCGTCGCGCGAGGAGACGGCGCCGTCGCCGTTCCAGTCGCGGCCCGGGCCGGCGAGGATCTCGTTGAGCAGTACGTCACAGGGGCAGGCGGGGGCATCGAGCACGAGGGCGGCGAGCGCGAACGGCACCGCCAGAAGCGCAGTCCGCCGCACGGGCGCGGAGAGAGAAACCAGTCGCATCGCACATTCCTCCGGGGGCGCTGCCGAAGGCTGGGACGGGAACCTGAACGCGGGGGCGCCAAGGCGAAGGGGCGGGGCGGGCGGATGCAAGAAACCGGCCGGGGCGTAAGCCTTGGCCGCACGGGACCGCGCTGGTGGCGCACCCTCGCCCCGGCGTCACCATGGCCGACACGTAGTGTCGGCGAAGCGACGAAAAGCCCCGGTCCGACCACCGCGGATCGGGCCCGGGCGCAGGCGCGGATGCCGCCAACCGCGTGGCGCTAGCGCTCCGCCCGGCGGGCGCGCTACGCCGGCTAGACGTGCCCCCGCTTGGTGAGGAACTCGTGCATCTTCTGCAGCGCCTTCTCGAGGTTCGGCAGCGAGTTGGCGTACGACAGGCGCAGGTAGCCCTCGCCGTAGGCGCCGAACGCCGTGCCCGAGAGCGTGGCCACGCCGGCCTCGTTGAGCAGCGAATCGGCCAGCTCCTGCGACTTCATGCCCGTCTTGGTGATGTTCGGGAAGACGTAGAAGGCGCCCTTGGGCATGCGGCACGACACGCCCGGGAGCTTATTGAGGCCGGCCACGACGGCGTCGCGGCGGCGGCGGAACTCGGCCACCATCTCGTCGACGCCGTCCTGCGGCCCGCGCAGGGCGGCGATGCCGGCCCGCTGCACGAAGCTGTTGGTGCAGGAGTTGCTATTCGTCTGCAGGCGCGCCACGTGCTTGGCCAGCGTCGGCTCCATGACGCCGTAGCCCAGCCGCCAGCCGGTCATGGCGTAGGTCTTGGAGAAACCGTCGAGGATGACGACGCGCTCCTTGAGGCCGGGGTAGCTCGACAGCGACAGCGGCTCCCCTTCGTAGATGATCCGCGAGTAGATCTCGTCGGAGAGGATGTAGAAGTCGTGCTTGCGGGCGATCTCGGCGAAGCGGTCGAGCGTCTGCTTGTCGAGCACGCCGCCCGTCGGGTTCTGCGGCGAGTTGACGATGACCAGCTTGGTGCGCGGCGTGACGAGCCGTTCGAACTCGTCCACGTCGAAGGCGAAGTCGCGCTCCTCGCGCAGCGGCAGCGGCACCGCCCTGGCGCCCAGCAGCTCGATGACCGACTCGTAGATGGGGAATCCGGGATTCGGATAGATCGCCTCGTCGCCCTCGTCGAGCAAGGCCATCATGGTGAAGAACATGATGGGCTTGCCGCCCGGGGTGACGACGACCTCCTCGGGAGCCACGGCGATGCCGCGCGTCTTCGAGACGTGCTCGGCGATGACCTGGCGGAATTCCATGAGCCCGGGCGACGGGCTGTAGTGTGTCCAGCCCTCGTCCAGAGCCGTGGCCGCGGCCTGTCGGATGTGGCGCGGGGTGTCGAAATCGGGCTCGCCGATCTGGAGGTGGACCACTTCCTTGCCTTGGCGCTCGAGGGCCTGAGCCCGGACCAGCACCTCGAACGCGGTCTCGGTCCCGCAGCGGGACATGCGCGTGGCGTACTTCATCGACATCTCCTCCCTACGCGAGACCTGGGCGGCAGGAACACGCGGGTGGGGCTTGCGGGCGCCGTCACAGGGGAGCCGGCGTGCCCATCGTGAGGGCCAACCATAGCTCCAATCGGGGTTTTTCCGAAGCGGTGAAGCAGCGCGCCAGGAGCCGGCCGCGCAGGTCGCCGGCCGCGGCGGCGCCGTGATCGGGCCCCCCCGGCCGGCCGAGGGAGAAACGCAGTTCGGCGGTCACGCGGCTCGGCGTGCGGCTCGTCCAGAAACGCGTGCCGCCGAGCGGGTCGGGCTCGAAGCCGACGTCGGACCCCGCCGAGAACGCCGCCCCGGGGCGGATCTCGACGGCCACGCGCCCCTCCAGATCGCGAGTCAGGCGTCCCGCCCAGGCCAGGTCCCAGGCTTCGCGCCAGAAGCGCCCGGATTGGCGGCGGGTGTGGCCCAGGGAGACGACCGACCGGGACCGCAACGGCGACCACGTCGCGTGCAGCGAGATCCGCCACGGCGATGCGGCCGGCGCCGGGCAGGCCGCGCCGGTTTGCGCCACGCCCGGAGACGGCTCCTTCCAGGTCGAGGCGTGGCCGACCTCGATGGCGGCAGCCGCCACCGCGGTGCGGGCCGACAGGCCGGCCACCGCCTCGCGGGTCCAAGTGCGCCGCCCCGGGGAGTCGGTGCTTGGTGAGCCGACCCACTCCTCCGCGTCGAGGCCCGCCCAGGCCGATGGCCGCGCGCGCGAAGAGCCCGAGGTCCACCGGGCGCGCACGCGGTGCTGGGGCGAAGGCGAGGGCTCGGCCGTCACGGGGGCATAGCCCTCGGCTCGCCGCTCCCAGGAGAACCGCGCTGCGGCCCCGCCGGGGCGCTGCGGACGCCAGCGCAAGTCGAACTCGTGCGCGCCGCGACCTCCCGGACCGAGAGCCAGGGCCGCGGTGGCCTCGACGGCGCGGGTCGTCAGATTCGCCGAGCTCGCGGCCCAGGAGCCCCGGGTGAGGAGCGACCCGCCCCGGACCAGCCGCGGGGCCGCGCCTCGATACGCCGCCGAGATCAGGGCGAGCCCAAGGCGGAGGTTCCGGGAAGCCGTGCGGCGGGCCGGCAACCACTCCAGGCCGACGGCCCCGATCTCCTGCCCCATCGCGCCACGGCGGGACCGCTCCAGGTCCGTGCGGTGCAGGCGGCCGCCGGTCGGCCACAGCCCCCCGCCGGGCCACAGGTCTTCGCCCGTGAGCCGCGCGTCGATCCGGCCGCGCCCCCACAGGGCGGCCACGGCCAGCGCGCGGGAGAGCCGGGCCTCGGCCGCGGCTCCCCAGAGCGCCGGGACGCCGGCTCTGCCGGGGCGCGATGCCGAAGCGAAGCGCCAGGAGCCCGCGTCCAAGGGCGATCCGGCCGGCCGCGGCGCGGGGGTCGTGGCGACGAGCCCGCCGGCGAGAGCGGCGTCGAAGCTGCCGATCACGGCGCGTCCCCGGGCCACGCTCAGCGTGAGGTCGGCGCGCGCTTCGTCGCAGCCGGCCGGCTCGCCCGGATCGCGCGAGGCCGCGCAACGCAGGACCGCGCGTGCGACCCGCGCCCCCCGCGGGGCGGCGGCCGGCCACCAGGAGATTTCCGCCGCGGTGGAAGCGCCCAGGCCGGCGGCCCGCCACGGCTGGATGCCCACCGCCGCCGTCACGCTCGAGCGCCAAGGCGGCAGGTCCGCATGGCGGGCGGGTGGCGCGGCCGGGCGCTGCGGTGCGGCCGGGCGCTGCGGTGCGGCCCCGGCAGGCCGGCGCGCGGCAGCGGAAACGGCGGGCTCCGCGACGAGGTCGATCCCGAGGGACGCATCGCCCTCGCCGCCCCCCGGCTCCTGCGCGGCGTCGAAGGCGCGCTCGAGCCCGCGGCGCTGGGCATCCGTCTCCAGGAGAGAATCGAGATCGGCGCCCGCGTCCGGCGAGGGCACCGGCGGGCCCGGCGCTTCCGGCTCCGCGCCCACGCGCGATGGAGCCGGGGCCGCAGGGTCTGTGCGCCCCCCGCGCCGCGGCGGGCGTGGCGCGAATTCCAAGAGCGCCGCACGGCTCTCGGGCAGCAGCGGCCCCGCCTCCTGCCCGACCGCGACGGTCACGCGCCCCGCCAGCCGCACGCGCACGCCGATCGCCAGGCGGGTCTCTCCCCCGGCCAGGCGTCCGAGCACCGTGTAGACGCTCAGTCCGCCGGTCTCGAAGCGCGTGCCCAGGCCGCACCACAGAGGCCCCACCGCATCGCGCGCCAGAGCGGCCGCGACGGCAAGCTCTCCCTCCTGCCAGGCGGCCCCGATCTCCCATTCGGGTTCGGGAGCGGCCTGCGGCTCGCCCGCACGCACCGCACTGCGCGCCACCGCCGCGATGCGCAGGCGCGCGACGGGCTGCGCGCAAAGTCCGAGATCGACGGCCCACGCCCACCGCTGCCCGCGCTGGTGGCGGCGCGCGCCGAGACCCGCGAGCAGGCCTCCGTCGGCGGTCCGGCCCGCGAGTCCCGCGGCCCAGGCCTGCGCCGCGAAGTCGGTGGCGCCGAAGCGCGCCGTTCCCCCGCTGAGGGCGACGGCCCCCGGCCGCCAGGCGGCCGCCGCCTCGGAGCGCGCCAGCGCGGCGATCCCGAACGGCTCCGCGTACGACACGCCGAAGCCCCAGCCGGAGTCCGTCGCGGACAGCGCCGGGTTCGTCCACAGCGCGAGCGGTCCGGGCTCGAGGATGGCGAACGGTCCGCTCACCACGGCGGCCGGCGGCGCGGGCCAGACCTCAGCGGTGGCAGGGACGGCGCACAGCGCGGCGGCGGCGATGACGATCGCGGCCGCAGCCAGGCGGGCGGCGCCGACGCGGGGGGCGAATCCCAGACGCGCCCGCTTCATCATGGCTCCACGACCAGGGGCCGGGTGAGCCGCAGGCGCGCGCCGCCGGCGGCGGGGCGGGCGTCGAGCGCCAGCGCGTAGGCGCCCGGGGCGAGGTCGCTGCCGTCGGCCGCCTTGCCGTCCCACTCGAGGGCGGCGGCGGCGGCCGAGGGCCCGTCGTGCAGACGGGCGCGCTCGCGGCCGCGCGCGTCGATCACCGTCAGGCGCACCACCGCGCGCTCCCAGGCGAGCCGGTAGACAATGCTGAGCCGCGGCGGGCCGGCGCCCCCGCGCCGCCAGATGCGCGGGGAGAGGACGAGCCCGGCTTCGCCCATGGATACGGCGAGGACCGAGTTCGCGGCCAGCGGCGTGCCGCCGGCCAAGGCACTCAGGCCCCAGTTCTGCGCGTCGCGGCCGGGCCGCTCCGGGTCGCGCCGCTCGACGCTGTAGCCGCTCGGCGCGCCGCCCTCATACGACATGGCATCCGACACCAGGCCGCGATCGTCGCGCAGGGTCACGCGGTCGGCGCTCGCGCCCTCTCCCGATGCGGAGTTATTGAGCGCCGGCCACGGCGAGACCGTGAGCACGCGGAACGCGTCGAGTCCGGGCCGCAGGGCGCGCAGCGCGGCGGCGTCCTCGGTGAGCAGCGCAAGGCTGTCGGGCTCGAGGAGCGCGGCCAGGCCGGAGGCCTGCGGGGCGCCCGCCCGGCCGGTCGCGTCGGCCAGCCGGAAGCGCCGCAGGTCCACGGGTCCACCCCCGTGGGCGCGCACCTCGACCCACTCGGGCTCGCCGGGCAGCGGCGCGTAGAGCACCTCGCTGATCACCAGCGGGCCGCAGCCGGCGCGCACGAACGCCTCGAGGCGGTCGTTGCCGTCCACGCCGTCGTCCTCGATGCGCGCCGTGGCGGCGAGCCGGTAGGCGCCGGCGGCGGGCGCTGCCCAGGTGAAGCCCACGGCGAGCGAGTCGCCGGGCTCGAGCGGATCGACGGGCAGCACCTCCGCCACCAGGCTGTCGGCGCTCAGCACCCCGTCGGGGTTCTCCTCTTCCGCCCCGGCCGCCGGCGGCAGCGGTGTGGCGGGGGCGCTCCACAGCAGGAGGCGGATCTCCCGGGCGGCGAGCGGGCCGACACCGCGGTTCACCAGCTGCGCGCGCACCGCCACCGGCTCGCCCGGCTCGACGAGCTCCGGCTCCACCAGTGGCGTGCCGGCCACCAGTTCGGCGTCGCGCTCGGGCCGGTTGGCCGCCCCCGGCGTCGGTGGGCTCAGCGTGAGGAAGTCGCGGCTGTTGTCGCCGGTGAACGCGCCGTCGCTCGAGCGGGCGAGCGAGAAGCCCGCCGCCACGTCGGGCGCGGGATCGCCCGCGAAGTACTCCGTGTAGGTCAGCGCGCCGTAGCCGACGACGTCGGCGCGGCCGTCGGGGGCGGTCAGGCGCAGGGCGTCGGGGCCGTTCTCGAGGCCGAGATCGAGCACGCGGTCGGGCGGCGGCGAGACCAGTGATTCGCCCAGCGTGAAGCGGGCGCGGGCCGCGACGGCGTCGCCGGTCTGGCCCTGCCACACCGTGCGCCAGCGCGCCGGCCCCGCGCCGTCGCCAGCCTGGAGGCTGTAGCCGGCGAGGGAAACGGCAGCGTCGGCCGTGTTGAACAGCTCGAGGAACTCGTAACCGCCGTCGGCGCCGGGGTGGTCGTAGTAGATCTCGTTGAGCAGGACGGGGGGCGGACCGGCCGCCGCCTGGGCGCGGGCCGGCAGCGGCGGGCAAACGATGGACGACAAGACGATCGCGGCGCAGGCGAGTGCGCCTGCGGTGGTGGCATGGAGGATCACGGCAGGACTCCCCCGGGGGCAGCGTTCGGGGGACGGTGAACCGGGGGCAGCGCGACGGGGGCGCGGAGGCGGCGCTGCGAGCGCGGGGGCTACGGCAGATCGCGGGGCTATGCGATAAGGATCGTCACCTTCACGGCAGCCCGCGCCGGCGGCGCAGGAACCACTCTCCCGAGAGCAGGGCCACGAGCGCGGCGTAGGCCAGCGGATCTTCCCACAGGCGGCGCTCGCGCACGCGGCCCGCGGTGGCGGCCCGGGCCGCCACCCGGCGCGCCAGTTCGCCGAGACGCGCCGGCGTCACCACCTGCCCGCCGCTCACCCCCGCCGCCCGCTCGAGCGTGCGGCGGTCGGGCTCCACGGACTGATACTCGGGGCTCCAGGCGTCGACCACGAACTCCGAGGTGGCCGTGGCGCTCACGCGCCCGCGCGCGGCGGCCACGACGCGATAGCGCCCCGGCGCCAGCGGCGGCCAGCGCCCCGCATAGCTGCCGCCGCCCTGCGCCGCCAGGCGCAAGGCGCCGCCGGGAGCCCGCGGCGTCGGGCTGCCCTCGAGGCCGCCGACCGCTTCGAGGCGCACTTCGACGGCGGCGCCGTCCACCGGCTGGAAGCCCGCGTCCAGGAGCGAGGCGCTCACCGCCACCGGCTCGCCCTCGGCGAACAGCGGCCGCTCGGCGGCGACGCGCAGGGGCTCGCTCTGCGCCGGCTCGGCCAGGGCGCGCAGGGCGGCGCCCCAGAGCCGCGCATAGCGGTCGGCGCCCGCCGCTCCCGCGCCCGACAGTCCCCACCGCCACAGCCCGCTGCCGTTGACGAGCAGCGCGCGGCCGCGGCCGGTGCGCCGCAGGAGCAGCAGCGGCGTGGGGCTGCCGGCCGCCTCGAGGACGAGCTGATCGCCGGCGCGCGTGGCCAGCGGGGCCACGCCGGACAGCGGGGCGAAGCCCGCGAAGAGGCGGCGCGCCGTCACCGGGTCGTCGTCGATGCGCGCGATGTCGTGCGGCTCGCCCGGCGGCAGCTCGGGCGTGAGCTCCTGCGACGGCGGCCCGCCCGCCAGGTCGATCGCCGCCGCGCGCCCCAGCTCGGTGCCGCGCAGCGCGGCCAGTGACGACCCGCCCGCGCCCTCGCCGCTCCACAGGGCCAGCCCGCCGCCGCCCTGCGCGTACTCGGCGAGCCGCCGGCCCAGCGGCGAGCGCGCGTCCGCCCCCGACAGCCCTTGCACCACGACCACCGCGTAGCGCGCCAGATTCGCGCCGCCGGCGAGGTCCGGGGCCTGACGCACTCCCGGCACGGGCGCGGCCTGCCCGTCGCGCACCAGCGCGTACTCGGCGGCCCACGAGGAGTCGGCATCGAGGGTGCGCTTGAGCCACGTCCAGTCCCAGTTGAGACCCGCCGTCAGCACCAGCACACGCAGCCGGTCGGGCATCACGGTCTGCACGGCGGCACGGCGGTTGTTCACGCCGGTGACCTCTCCCGGCCCGGCGTCCAGCCGCACGCGGTAGTAGGCCAGGCCGGTCCGCCGCGGCACGAAGCTCACTTCCTCGACGGTCTCGGCACCGCCCGCGGCGAGCGTCACCGCCTTCTCGGCCAGGACCCGGTCGCCGTCGGAGACGGTGAGGCGCGCACGCCGCGGCTCGGGGCCCGTGTGGCGCAGGCGCACCTCCATGGGCGTGGGCTGCCCGGCGCGCGCCGTGGGATTGACCGCCACCTCTTCGACCCCGGCGTCCCAGCCCCGCGTCTTGCCCACGGCCACCGCCGAGACCGGCCGCCCCAGCTCGCGCGCCGCCTGCACCGGGTCGCGGCCGCGGTTGGCCACGCCGTCGGTCACCACCACGACGGCCGCCACCGCCGGCAGATCCCCCGCCGCGGCGATGGCGTCGCCGAGGGCGGTGGAGGCGCGGTCGAGCCGGCCTGCCGAATCGCTGCCCGCCTCGAAGGCGCGCGCGGCGAACTGCCAGCGGCGCACGCGGAAACGCCCACCCAGGCGGCGCGCCAGCTCGGCGGCGGCGCGCTCGGCGACCTGCGCGCGGGTCTGGGCGGCGGGCGCGCCCTGCCCTGTGCCCTCCCCCGCCGGCAGGTTCATGGACAGGGAGCGGTCCTCGAGCACCAGCACTTCGGGCCGCCCGGGACGCTCGACGAGCGAGAGCAGCGGCCGCGCCAGCAGCAGGAGCAGGACCGCCAGCCCGAGCCCGCGCAGAGCGGAGAGCAGGCGGCGCGTCCCCGGCGCCAGGGGCGGCAGCGCAAAGCGGTAAGCCCACACGGCCAGCGCCAGCGCCAGCAGCAGTGCCAGCGCAAGCCAGGGGATGCTGCCGGGGGAGAGAGAGAAGTTCACGCGATGGGCGGTCTTTGGGGGGCGGGTGTGGGGAGCTTCGGCGGGCTCGTGAGCCTGAGTCTAGACACTCCCCGCCGTCCGCTTCAAGGAATAGTCGCCGCCGGGAAGCACGGTTTGCGTCGGCTGATCATCCCCCGCCCTCCCCCGCATTCCAGCGCCGCAGCACCAGCTCCTCGAGGCTCACCTCGGGCTCGCACGGGTCGGCCGCGGCGGCGCGGGGCGCGAACTCGTGGCCCGACATGGCCTGCGGGACCATCGGCGAGGGATCGGGCCAGAACGCGAAGCTGCCCGCCTCCCACAGCAGCACCGGCCCCGCCACGCGCGCGACGGCGTCGTCGAGGGCGCGGCGCAGCACGTCGGCCGTGAGCTGCCGGCGCTCGAGCAGCATCTGGCCGAGGCGCGGCCCCGCCGCGCCGCCCCGCCGGACCGCGCTCTGCCGCTGCAGGCCGTCGATCACCGCCTCGATGGACACGCCGTAACGGCGCACCAGCAGCTCGCCCAGGTACGGCCGCGGCCCCGTCGTCTCGGCCTCGACCAGGCGGCCGCCGCGCAGCCGCAGGCGCACGCGCTCGGGCTCCGGCGGCCCGTCGCGCAAGACCTCGAGCGTGCCGGAGAGGCCGAGCAGGGCGAAGAACTGGAAGAGGTCGGTGGTCGGGAAGACGGCGAGGTCGCCCTCGAGGGCCGGCGCGGACGCAGCGGCGGCGGAGCCGGGAGCGGGCGCCGGGGCGTGCGAGCCCGGCGGCCCGGAGTCGGGCCGCGGCCGGCGGGCGGGCTCTCCGGGGATCACGGCCGCACCTCTAGCGGTCTCCGAAGCGCACGCCGCGGATCACCTTGCGCTGGGCCTCCGCCTCGGCGTGCGCGTGCCGGAGGTTGTACCAGCCCATGATGGCGCCGTGCACCACGCCGCCGGCCAGCAGCACGCCGACGGCGTCCTGGGTTAGCGGCAGCAGCACGGGGCCCAGGGTCCCGGCGCCGTACGAGGCGCCCAGCAGCAGGAAGCCCACCATCACGCTCATCACGAAGCCGCTGATCTTGCCGGGCAGGGTCGAGTTGATGCGCACCGGCCCGTGCGCCACGTACAGGTAGAAGCTGCCGAGCAGGAGCCCGCCGTAGCGCACGGCCGCCAGCGCGGCCACCCACCCGGCCAGGAGCCCCGCCCCCCACAGCGACACGAAGAGCGTCAGGTGGAAGAAGATGTCGGTCACCGGATCGATCACCACGCCCAGTTGCGTCTCCTGGTTCAGCCGCCGCGCCAGCCAGCCGTCCACCACGTCGCTCAGCATGGCGGCGATGACCACCCAGAAGGCCGCCTTCCAGTGATGGTGGACGAGCAGCAGCGCCATGGCCGGCACGCTCGCCAGGCGCACGGCGGTCACGGCGGTGGGCAGGTTCACCGACGAGAGGGCGTAGCCTTGGCGGTCGCGCAGCAGGCCGACGTGCAGGAGCAGGCAGCCGGTGAGCGGGATCAGCCACAGGCCGGTCCACAGGAGGATGCGCCGGGCTTCGACCAGGCCGGCGCCGAGGGCGACCGCCACCGAGCCGATGAAGGCCAGGCCGAAGAGCGCCAGACCCAGCACCACGATGGAGCGCGCCGCCTCGGGACTGCGGGCCACGTCCACGCGGCCGCGCTGCCAGGCGCGCGCGACGTACCGCCCGACCGCGGCGGGGCGGTAGCGTTCCCGGCGGAGGTCCTGCAGGTACTCCTCGATGAACACGCGCGCTGCCCCCTCCGGCGGACCCGGCGTGGGGTGTGGATTCGACGGCTGCCGCGACCCGTGATCGACGGCTTGGCCACCGCCGCGACCCGTGCTCCGCGGCTCGCCGGCGCCGTCCGCGTGAAAGCCCGCGGGGCGCCGCGCGCATCATTGTAGCACGCGCGCGACGCCCCGTCGGGGTCCGGATGGCGTACCGGCCGCTAGCGGCTGTCGCTGCCCGCCACCTTGCCGCGCACCGCGGCCTGCGCCGCCGCCAGCCGCGCGATGGGCACGCGGAACGGCGACGCCGACACGTAGTCGAGCCCGGCCGCGTGGCAGAACTCGACCGAGGCGGGATCGCCGCCGTGCTCGCCGCAGATCCCCACCTTGAGATCGGCCCGCGCCGCGCGCCCCTCGTCGGTGGCCAGCCGCACCAGCCGGCCCACACCCTCGACATCGAGCGAGACGAACGGGTCGCCCGGCAGGATCTTCTTGGCGATGTAGTCGGGGAGGAACTTGCCGGCGTCGTCGCGCGAGAAGCCGTAGGTCATCTGCGTCAGGTCGTTGGTGCCGAAGGAGAAGAACTGCGCCTCGGCGGCGATCTGAGCGGCGGTGAGCGCGGCCCGCGGCACCTCGATCATGGTGCCCACCAGGTACTCGACGCGGCGGCCGGCCTTGGCGAACACCTCCTCGGCGACGCGGTTCACGACCTCGGCCTGGGCGCGGAACTCGCGCACGTGGCCGACCAGCGGGATCATGATCTCCGGCTTGACCACGACGCCCTTGGCCGCCACCTGCACGGCGGCCTCGAGGATGGCGCGCGCCTGCATGGCGCTCACTTCGGGGTAGGTGATGCCCAGGCGGCAGCCGCGGTGGCCGAGCATGGGATTGAACTCGTGCAGCTCCTCGACCCGGGCCAGCAGGTGCTGCCGCTCGCGCAGCTTGCGCGCCAGGGCCGGCGGCGCGGGCTTGCGGCGCTTGGCCAGGAACCCGACCTCGGTCTCCATGCGCACGATCTCCGCGATCAGCTCCTCGCGCCTGGGCAGGAACTCGTGTAGCGGCGGGTCGAGGGTGCGGATGGTCACCGGCAGTCCGTCCATCGCCGTGAAGATGCCGCGGAAGTCGCGCCGCTGGAACGGCAGCAGCTTGGCGAGCGCGCCCTTGTAGGCCTTCTCGGGGGCCTTGAGCTTGGCCTTGGCGGCGGCCAGATCCTTGCGCAGCGCCGCCCGGGCGCGGGCGTTGCTCTCGCGCGCCAGGGCCTCCTCCTGGGCCGCCACCTCGGCCGCCAGCGCCTTATAGCGCCCGGCCGAGAGGATCATCTGCACCACGTGCGGCAGCCGGTCCTCGGCGAAGAACATGTGCTCCGTGCGGCACAGCCCGATGCCCTCGGCGCCGAACTCGCGCGCCTTCCTCGAGTCCTCGGGCGTGTCGGAGTTGGTGCGCACCTTGAGGCGGCGCACCTTGTCGGCCAGCGCCATGAAGCGCGCGAAGTCGCCGGTCAGCTTGGGGTCGGAGAGCGGCGCCGCGCCCAGGTAGACCAGGCCGCGCGTGCCATCGAGGGTGATGAAGTCGCCCTCCTTGACCGACTTGCCCTCGACCGTCATCACCTTGCGCGCCGCGTCGATCTTGACGGCGCTGGCGCCGGCGATGCAGCAGCGGCCCATGCCGCGCGCCACCACGGCGGCGTGCGAGGTCATGCCGCCGGTGGCGGTCAGGATGCCCTGCGCGGCGGCCATGCCGTGGATGTCGTCGGGCACCGTCTCGTTGCGCACCAGGATGACCTTCTCGCCGGCCGTGCCGCGGCGGTCGGCGTCGTCGGCCGTGAACACCACCTGGCCGACGGCGGCGCCGGGCGAGGCCGGCAGCCCTTTGGCGATCACCGGCAGCTTCACCTTGTCGTCGAGGCTGGGATGCAGGAGCTGATTGAGGGACGCCGGGTCGACGCGCAGCACCGCCTCCTCCGGCTTGATCAGCCCCTCCTCCACCATGTCCGCAGCGATCTTCACCGCCGCCGCCGCGGTGCGCTTGCCGATGCGCGTCTGCAGCAGGTAGAGCTTGCCGTCCTGGATGGTGAACTCGAAGTCCTGGATGTCGCGGTAGTGCTTCTCGAGCATGCGCGTCACCTCGCGCAGCTCGCGGTAGACGCGCGGCATGGCCTTCTCGAGCTCGGAAAGCGGCTGCGGCGTGCGGATGCCGGCCACCACGTCCTCGCCCTGGGCGTTGACCAGGAACTCGCCGTAGAACTCCTTCTTGCCGCTCGCCGGGTTGCGCGTGAAGCCGACGCCGGTGCCCGAGCCCTCGCCCAGGTTGCCGAACACCATGGCCTGCACGTTGACCGCGGTGCCGAGGTCGTCGGGGATGCGGTTCTGCTTGCGGTAGAAGAGGGCGCGGTCGTTCATCCACGAGCGGAAGACGGCGTCGCGCGCTCCGGCCAGCTGCTGGTAGGGATCCTGCGGGAAGTCCTTACCCGAGTACTTGCGCACGACGGCCTTGAACTCGGCGACTAGGCCCTTCCAGTCGTCGGGGGTCAGGTCGGTGTCGAGGGCGGCTCGGCGGCGGCCCTTGAGCGCGCTGAGCTTGTGCTCGAACTCGTCCTTGGCGATGCCCAGCACGACGCTGCCGTACATGGCGACGAAGCGGCGGTAGCAGTCCCAGGCGAAGCGCTCGTTGCCGGTCTTCTTGGCCAGTCCGGCGACCGAGCGGTCGTTGAGGCCGAGGTTCAGGATGGTGTCCATCATGCCGGGCATCGAGAACTTCGCCCCCGAGCGCACCGAGACGAGCAGCGGGTCGTGCGGGTCGCCGAGGCGCTTGCCCATCTCCTTCTCGAGCCGCGCGAGCGCCACCTTCTCCTGGATCGGAAAGTCCGACGGCAGCGTCTTGTCGTGGGCGTAGTAGTGGCGGCAGACCTCGGTGGCGATGGTGTAGCCCGGCGGCACCGGCACGCCGGCGTTGGTCATCTCGGCCAGGCCGGCGCCCTTGCCGCCCAGCACGTCCTTCAGGTCGCCGCGGCCTTCCGCCCGGCCTTCACCGAAGTAGTAGACGTACTGGGTGGAGCGGGGCTCGGCGGGGTGCCTGTCGAAGCTCGGCATCTGTCCTCCTTGACGGCGCTGCGCCCGGCGGCGGATTCCGAATCTCGGAAGGGGGCCGCGGGGCGCGAGGCCGGCGGGCTGCGAAGCGAATCGCGTGGGGTCGCGAAGATCCCGCGCATCCTACACCGGGGCGCGCTCCGGGCTCAACCGGGCGGGGCGCCGGCGCGCGCGGTGTGTTCGGCCAGGGCGAGCGAGCCGGCGCTGGTGCGCAGGCCGTCGGCGGTGTCGGTATTGTCCTTGAGCAGGTACGGGATGCCGTGCATCGGGCCGCGCGGCCCTTTCCCCCGGCGCTCCTCGTCGAGCGCGGAGGCGATCCCGAGCGCGTCGGGGTTGGCCTCGATCACCGAGCCCAGCCCCGCGGCGCCGCGGTCCACCGATTCGATCCGCGCGAGGTAGAGCTCCGCCAGCTCGCGGGCGGTGACCCGGCCGGCGCACATGGCCTCCTGCAGGCCGGCGATCGTCGCTTCGTCCAGCGCGAAGGCGGGGGGCGATGCTCCCGCCGCCACGGCGGGAGCCGCGGGCGCGATCTCGCCACCCTGCCCGAGCGCCGCCCGTGCCAGCGCCGGGACGGCGACCGCGGCCGTCGTCCCCGCCGCCGCAGCGCGGCGCAGGAACTCCCGCCGGCCGGGCCTCGCCATGGATCCCTCTTAGAGGCTTTCGCGCACCTGCCTGGTCGCCGCCACCAGGTGAACGAGCTTGGCCTTGGCCTCGTCCCAGGTGCGCGTCTTCAGCCCGCAGTCGGGCACGACGGTGACGCGCTCCGGCGGCAGGTAGCGCAGCGTCTTCTCGATGCCGGCCCGCAGGCTCGCCACCGGCTCCACGACGTGCGTGTGCACGTCGAAGACGCCGAGACCGAAGATCTTCGTGAACGGGTGCTTGCCGAAGTGGTCGACCAGCGCGAAGCCGGTGTCGGCCATCGCCAGGTCGAACTCGTCCACCGCCAGGTCGAGCAGGCGCGGGTAGATCTGCTCGAAGGTGCCGTAGCAGATGTGCGTGAGCGTGCGCGCCCGGATCCCCTCGGTGACGATGGCCATCGCCGCGATGGCCAGGTCCAGCTCGTCCACCCGCACCGACAGCGCCGGCTCGTCGATCTGGATCCAGCGGGCTCCGGCGGCCTCCAGGTCGCGCACTTCTTCGTGCAGGGCGCGCGCCAGGTCGAGGCACGCCTCGCGCCTGGAGGCGTAGTGCTCGTCGAACGACCAGTCCATCATCGTGTAGGGCCCGGTGATGATGGCCTTCATCGGCTTCTTCGTGAGCGACTGCGCCCACTTCCACCACTCCACGGTGATCGGCCCGCGGCGGCGCACCGGGCCGGTCAGGATGGGCTTGCGGTAGTAGCGGTTGCCGTAGGAGCGCACCAGGCCGGAGACGGCGAAGCCGTCGGTGTTCTCGGCGAAGTAGGTGGCCATGTCGCCGCGGTACATCTCGCCGTCCACCAGCACGTCGAGCCCCAGCTCCTCCTG
>CAYLSO010000002.1:0-5494 GCA_964386525.1 uncultured bacterium | reverse complement strand
CGTTCGGCATCGACGTGGCCAAGTTCTGCAAGCCGGCCACCAACCTGCTGGTCAAGACCCGGTCGTCCGACTCCTTCACCTCCGAGCTGAAGGACTTCGCCGCCGGGAGCTTCCGGCTCGTGCAGCCGCCGACCTGCGAGCTCACCGGTCCGGACAAGTCGTGCACCGGCGAGACCAAGAGCTACACGGCCACGGTGAGCAGCCCGTCGGCCACCCTGGCGTGGTCCATCGACCCGCCTTCGGCCGGCACGATCATCCCCACGGCGGACCCCTACACGATCGACGTGCTGTGGGCGGGTTCCGGCACGGTGAAGCTGGCCGTCGCGGATCTGAATTCCCCCGCCGACTGCAACGGCGAATGCCAGCTCGCGGTCACGGTCTACGACAAGCCGGGCTGCTCGATCGACGGACTGAATGCCGTGTGCACGGGGAGCCTGGGCAACCGCTACTGCGCTCCGGCGGGGATGGCCAGCTACGAGTGGTCGATCTCCGGTGACGGCAGCTTCAACCCGCTGCCCGGCCGCGGGGACCAGTGCGTGAAGGTGGACGCCGGGCCGGCGGGATCGTTCACGGTCACCGTGAAGATCACCGATGCCAACGGCTGCACCGACACCTGCGACAAGACGGTGACCGTCCTGCCCGAGCCGCCGTGCTCCATCGAGGGGCCGAGCGCGGTCTGTACGGGGAGCACCGGTGACCAGTACTGCGGTCCGGCGGGCATGGCCAAGTACGAGTGGTCGATCTCCGGCAACGGCGCCTTCAGCCCGGTGCCCGGGATCGCGGACCAGTGCGCCAAGGTGACCGCCGGAGCGGCCGGGACGTACAAGGTCACCCTCAAGGTCACCGACGCCAACGGCTGCACCAGCATCTGCGACAAGACGGTGAACGTCCTTCCCGAACCGTCGTGCTCTATCGAGGGGCCGAGCGCGGCCTGCATCGGAAGCACCGGCAACCAGTACTGCGCTCCGGAAGGGATGGCCAAGTACGAGTGGTCGATCTCCGGCAACGGCAGTTTTGACCCGGAGCCGGCCCTCGCGGACCGGTGCGTGAAGGTGGACGCCGGGGCGGCCGGGTCGTACAAGGTCACCCTGAAGGTCACCGACACCAACGGCTGCACGAGCATCTGTGACAAGACGGTGGCCATCAGCGCCGCGCCGACCTGCTCCATCGAAGGGCCGAGCGCGGTCTGCCCGGGCACCGTCAGCAACCGGTATTGCGGTCCTGCAGGCATGGCCAAGTACGAGTGGTCGATCTCCGGCAACGGAGTCTTCAACCCCGCGCCGGGACCCACCGACCAGTGCGCGAACGTGAGCGCCACGGCGGCCGGAACGTACAAGGTCACCCTCAAGGTCACCGATGCCGGCGGCTGCACCGCCGTCTGCGAGAAGACGGTGACCGTCAGCGCCGAACCGACCTGCTTCCTCGAGGGGCCGGGCGCGGTCTGCCCGGGGAGCGCCGGTCACGAGTACTGCGGTCCGGCGGGCATGGCCAAGTACGAGTGGTCGATCTCCGGTGAAGGGGCCTTCTACCCGGCGCCCAGCCTGACGTCCCAGTGCGCCACGGTGGAGACCGGGACGGCCGGAACGTACAAGGTCACGCTGAAGGTCACCGACGCCAGCGGCTGCGTCAGCGCCTGCGACAAGACGGTGACCGTCATGCCCGGGCCGCCCTGCTCGATCAGCGGCAGGAGCCGGGTGTGCGCCGACAGCACCGGCTGGCGGTACTGCGGTCCGGAGGGGATGGCCAAGTACGAGTGGTCGATCTCCGGCAACGGCACCTTGAACCCGGTGCCGGGTCCGACGGACCGGTGCGTGACGGTGGACGCCGGCCCGGTGGGCTCCTTCCGGCTTACCCTGACCCTCACCGACACCAACGGTTGCGTCAGCATGTGCGAGAAGACGGTGTACACCGTCCTCTGCGGCGACAACTGCCCGCGCACCGTCGGGTTCTGGGGCCGGCAGTGCATGCAGCTGGACAACGGCAGCACGAAGTTCACCAAGGCCGAGGTCGCCCAGATCGCCTCGTGTGGCGATGACCTCGTGGAGATCTTCTCCTGGACCGACGACTTCGACGGCTTCTGCTCGGCCATCAACGTCGAGAGGCCCATGGATTGCCGCAAGCAGGCGTACCGGCAGTTCTCCGCCCTGCTGGCCAACGTCTGCGTGACCGATCTCGGGCTCGAGCCGGCGCGCGGGGGCAAGATCTATCTCGACTCGGGCGAGGCCAACCCGTGCAAGAGCGCGTTCCCTGACGCGGCCACGATCGCTGATCTGATCCAGGCCATCGATGCGCAGCTGGTGAAGTTGCGTGACGAGGGCGCCGGCGCCCAGGATCAGCGTTACTGCGCGGTCGTCGGATGCACCGACGGAATCAACAACGGGCAAGGCATCCCTCTCGACCTCGCGTGCTACGAGGATGTCGACGATCCTGATGCCGGAGATGATTCGGATGGCGACGTGCACACCATGGGTGGCGGTACGCCCGGGAGCGGCACGACCGCCGGCGTCCAGCTGCAGCTCTACCGTCCGTCGCCCAACCCGTTCGCCCACACGACCACCATCGCCTACGAGGTGGCAGGCCAGGCGGCGGAGCGGGTGGAGATCGGCATCTACAACGTAGCGGGCCGTCTGGTGCGCAAGCTGGTGAGCGACTACCGGACCGCGGGCCGCTACGAGACGATGTGGGACGGTCGTGACGACGGCGGCGTCTCCGTGACGCACGGGGTGTACTTCCTGCGCGCTTACGTGGGCAGCCAGAACATGTCGGCGGCGGCTTCCCGCATCCTGTACCTCCGCTAAGCAGTCCCTGTCGGGTGCCCGGCGCCAGCCGGGCGTCCGGCCTCGGTTCACCGGCGGCCTCGCTCCTCCCGGAGCGGGGCCGCTGGCTTTTTGGGGAGGGGTTTGGCGCCCATCGCGAGGTCGTCAGGCGCCCCCGCCCCGCGCCTGCAGCCGGCGGGCGGAATCTGCTATTTTCCCCGCCATGAGTGCGCACCGGCTGGCAGAGAGGGTCTTCCTCGTCGGGTTCATGGGGGCGGGCAAGACGACCGTCGGCCGGGCCCTCGCGAAGCTTGTGCACTACGGCTTCGTCGACACCGACGCCGAGGTCGAGGCCCGCGCCGGCCGCAGCATCGAGGAGCTGTTCCACGCCCACGGCGAGGGTTACTTCCGCGAGCGGGAATGGGAAGCGCTGCTCGCGGTGGCGGCGCGCACGCGCCTGGTCGTGGCCACCGGCGGCGGGCTCTTCCTCGCCGAGGCACACCGAGACTTCATCCGGCGGCACGGCGTGAGCGTCTGGCTGGACGTCCCGCTCGACGCCATCTGGGAGCGCTGCGGGGAGCTGCCCGGGCGCCCGCTGTTCACGACGCGCGCCGAGTTGGCGAAGCTGCTCGCGGCCCGCCGCGATCGTTATGCGCTCGCCGACCACCACCTAGCGGCCGGCGGACGCGACGCGGAGGCGGTCGCCGTCGAGATCGTGGCGCGGCTCGGCGGCGCCGCGTCGGGAGAGTCGCCCACGGACGCGCCCCACACGCGGGAGGAGACGCGAGGATGATACTCGACAGCTCCAAGTCCTGGCTCCTCGGCATCGGCATCGCCGTTGCAGTCTGGCTGGTCGGCTGGCTGCTCGTGCGCCTGCTGCTGGCGAGGCTGCCCGGCCTGCTGCGCCGCTCGCAGACCTGGGTGGACGACCTGCTCTTCGCGGCGCTGAAGCCGCACTTGCCGACCTGGTTCCTGGCCCTCGGCCTGGTCATCGGCGCCCGCCGCGCGCCGATCCCGGACAGCGCCTTCTCCTGGATCGACCGCGGGGTCACCGCGGTGGTGATCCTCTCGGCGTCGCTGGCGCTGGCGTCGTTCCTCGTGCATCTGATCCGCAGCCGCTCCGCACCAGGCCTCGGACTGCTGCCCACCAACACCCTCATCGAGAACACCATCCGCGTCGCCATCGTCGGCCTCGGCATCCTGGCCATCCTGGGCGAGATGGGCGTGGCCATCACCCCCCTGCTCACCGCCCTGGGGGTCGGGTCGCTGGCCCTGGCCCTGGCGTTGCAGCCGACGCTGACCAACCTGTTCGCCGGCTTCCACATCACGCTGGCACGGCTGATCCGCATCGGCGACTACGTCGAACTGGACAACGGGCAGCGCGGGTACGTCGTAGACATCAACTGGCGTTCCACCCTGATCCGCGAGCTGGCCGACAACACCATCGTGCTGCCCAATTCCCGCCTGGCCGAGATGATCGTCAAGAACTACTCGCTGCCGGGCGAGGAGCACGGCGTCACCGTGAACGTCACCGTGGCTTATGGCGCCGACCTGGAGCGGGCGCAGGAGGTGGCGATGCAGGCGGCGCGCGAGGTCCAGCGCGACCGGGGGGGCGGTAGCCGACGCCGAACCGAGCGCGCAGTACGCCGCCTTCCAGGACTCCGGCGTGCAGCTCGCGGTCTTCCTCCGTGTGCAGACCGTCCGCGACCGCGGGCGCGTCTCGCACGAGTTCATCCAGTTGGTGCACCGCCGCTTCCGGGAGGCCGGGATCGAGATCCCGCTCCCGCAGCGGATCGTCCATGTCCATCCGACCGGGGCCGGCGAGTTCCTCGGCGCGTCCGCGGGTGCAGAAGCGCCGGCGCCGCCGGCGCCCCGGTCCTAACCAGCAAGGAGGCCGATCGTGCTGAAGGAATTCAAAGAATTCGCCATGCGCGGCAACGTCGTGGACATGGCGGTGGGCATCATCATCGGCGCCGCGTTCGGCAAGATCGTGTCGTCGATCGTCGAAGACGTGATCATGCCCCCCATCGGCCTGCTGCTCGGAAAGGTGAACTTCTCGAACCTGTACCTGAATCTATCCGGAACGGCCTACGCCACCCTCGACGAGGCGGTGAAGGCCGGCGCGCCGGTGATCAAGTACGGCGCGTTTCTCAACGTGCTCATCAACTTCATCATCGTGGCCTTCGTGCTCTTCCTGCTCATCAAGCAGATGAACCGCATGCGCGCCCCGGCCCCGGCGACGGTCCCGACCGCCAAGGACTGCCCGATGTGCGCGACTAGCATCCCCATCGCGGCCAGGCGCTGTCCGCATTGCACGTCTGAGGTTAAGGTGGCGTAAACTCCTTCTGAGGGCGCTCGGGGGCCCGGCGGCGGGCCGCCGTTCACTCGCATGCAACGCTCCGGCGCCCGAGCGGCGGGCTCCGGGCTCCGTCCGGGGCCGCCCCGCATTCGCCGCTCCAACAT
The DNA here is from genome assembly GCA_964386525.1 of uncultured bacterium. Lineage (GTDB taxonomy): Bacteria > Eisenbacteria > RBG-16-71-46 > RBG-16-71-46 > DASYSL01 > CAYLSO01. The sequence continues at coordinate 275 of CAYLSO010000002.1, read as the reverse complement.
TCACATTGACGGCCCGCCGTCCGTCCCCCCATACTTCCTTGCGCTCTCTAGACGGGGCCGAGCCTGGTCTCGTCCGCGAGTACCTCCCACTCACCGCGGCGCAAGGCTGCGACGCTCTTCAGACGAACCAAGGAGGGCCGAAGTCGGCGTGCCGCCATGCCGCGGCGGGCGCTAGGCAATTTCGCGCTTCACCCAAATGCCCATGGCGCTCGCGTCACCCGGAACGCCAATCAGGAGAGGGGTCATGTTCAAGACGATCGCTCGATGTATCCCCA
>CAYLSO010000001.1:0-8880 GCA_964386525.1 uncultured bacterium | reverse complement strand
GCCGTCAGGGGGTAGTGCCCCTTGCCGTTGCCGTTGCCATTCCCGTTGCCGTTGCCATACACGGCTCCCGCCAGCCCAGCGTTGCTGATGTCCGGCAAAGCGGGACTCGACCAGTCGGGAACAGGGGGGGCATCCTTCGGTTGCGTTGCGGTCTCTCCGTTCGCCGTCGCGGCCCCTCGGGCAGAGGCCTCGCCGTGTGTAGCAGTCAGGCTCTCAGGCTAGGGGATCAAGTCGGGCTCCATTGGTCGCAGTAGCAGTGGTCCGTTCGCCCGTTGCGCGGTCCTTACGGGCCCACGCAGGAACATGCCGACGAAGAGTGTCCCTCGACCCTCTCGATGCCGGTTCCTGCACTCGCCTCTTCCCTAGGAGAGCTGCGGACCATCTGCATCCAGAACGGGGGGACATGGGCCCTCGCCGGGGGGCAAGAGCCTCGCTCCAGACACGAACGCTCGTCTAGTTGAGTGCTCAGGTTGTGTGCTGTCCGTGTTCCGATGCGTGACCGAACACGCCTTCCGTGGGAGACCTGGCGTCGGACGTCCCCGCCCGGCGGCCAACTGGAGAGTGGCTTCCAGTTGCGTACCAAGAAAGTACCACCCAACCGCTTGGCGGTCAAGGAACAAGAGCGCTTCCACTGCGCGAGGCGAGGGTCCGAGCCGAAGGAAGGCGTCACTAAACTCGGCCGCCCGCAAGGCCGCCGGTTCGGCATCACGCGGACGCACGACGGGCGAAAGCGGAGCACCCACTTCGCCCGGCCTGGAGGTCTCGGCCATGCATTCTGCGGGCCTCCCGGCCGCCGCCGGGCCGCCACCGGCCCGGTCGGGACCGCCGGGCCACCCCTGGCGCGGGTAAGCCCCAGGTGAACTCGGCCGATAAACCCGTTAGACTCCTGGCGGTGATCGTCCCCCGCCTGTGCCCGAAGAGGTTCGATGCTCCGCGGCCCTAAGATCTCCGTAGTCAGCCCTGGCTGCGACGATACGGGCGGGATTCGCCCCGCCCTGGAGACCGTCCCCCACCGCGTGGATGGGGTCGTGGACAACAACTCCGCCGACGGCGCCGGCGACCCGCCCCGGGGCCCGGGGGCCCGCGTGGTGCTCGAGCGCCCCCGGAAGCTGGGCTGAGCGATGGCATCGAACGCCAGCCGGAAGCACTGGAGCGGCCGGCCCGCGGAGCTCACGGGCGCCGGGGGGTGGTTCCGCAACGCCTGGATCGGGCTCTTCGTGCTGGCGGCGGCGCTGCTGGCCGGCACGCAGATCGCATTCCCCAATCGCCGCACACTGCAGGTTGTGGCCGCCGGTGTGTTCGTGGCGGTGGCGTTGCGGGTATCGTCGTTCACGTCGCTGCTGCTGCTGGTCGTGGCCGTGCCCTTCCCCAAGGCGACAAGCTACGGCGGCACGACGCTGGCCTTCGTGCTGCTCGTCTTCATCCTCTGGACAGCGCGCTTGACGCTGGGCATGGAGAAGCCGGCGGGCCGCTCGGTGATCGACCTGCCGGTGGTGGTGCTGATTTCGGCATACCTGCTCGGGTTCTCCCAGTTCGAGGCCATCGAGCAGCTCTATCCCGGCCTGATCAACTTCTTCTACACGCTCACCAACATCTTCCTCGGCTACCTGCTCATCCATCTGACACGCACCGAGAAGCAGCTGCGCCAGCTCGTCGGCGCGATCGTCCTAATGGCCGTGCTGGTGCAACTGATCGCGGTCTTCGAGCTCGTCTTTCCCACCCGCGCCCTCATCCCCGGCTGGATCGAGCTGGCATCCCAGAGCCACATGGAGTACGCCAGGCAGGGCCTCGAAATCGTCAACGTGCGTGTGGGCGGCGCCTTCCAGGACTACGAGTTGCTGGCCGAGTTCACCGCCATGATCCTGTTGCTCTTGTGGTTCCTGCTCATGCAGGCTCGCGGCACCTGGGCACGCACGGGGATCCTGGCGCTCCTTCTGCTCGACACCTTCGTACTGCTGGCCACGGTCACCCGCGGCGCGCTCATCTCCCTGGCGGTGGCTGCCGCCTATCTCGCGTGGCGGACGCGGCGGCGGATCCGCTTCCACGTCTTCGTCATCGGCCTGGCCCTAACCTTGGGAACCGGCTCGCTGATCCTCGACTTCGTGGCTCACCACACGCGCTCCGGGAACGTCGCAGAGCGCATGGAGAAGACGAAGTTCGAGGGGGCCGTCCCGGAGAACCGCGTCATCGTGTGGGCGGAGGCCTGGGACCGCATCCTGCAGCGGCCACTCACGGGCTGGGGACCGTACTACGCGAAGCAGGAAGGCGTGAAGCAGATGTACTGGCCTCACAACATCTACCTGATGTACTGGCACATGCTGGGAATCGTAGGGCTGGCTGCCTTCTTGTGGCTCCTCTGGCGCTTGTGGCGGGAGACCGGACGCGCCGGCCCGCACCTCGGGCACCCCGCCTATACGTCGAGTTTGCTCCTGGCGCTGCGCGCCATGCTCATCCTGTTCGCAGTCGATGAGATCAAGATCGACTACCTCCGCAATCCCACCTATTCGTACTGGGTGTGGATGTTCTTCGGCCTCATCGTGGTGGCGGGGCGCATCGCCAAGCAGGAGGCGCCGGCCGTGGCCGCCAGCGACGAGCCCGCGCCGCGCGGCGGCCAACCCCGTCGCCTGGCCGCCGTCTCGCCCGTCACCGCCGTCTAGAAGCCTCCCGCCTCAACCCCGCGGCATCCGCAGCTTGGCCAGGAAGGCCCGGTCCGCCGCCAGCACCGAGGCCGGGTCCACGTCGGCCGGGCGCGCCCAGCGCACCGCATGCACTTCGGGCGCGAGCCGGAACTCGTGGCTTGCCAGATGGCAGCGCAGGAAGTGGATCTCCACCTCCGGCCCGTGGGGATAGTCGTGCGTCTCCACCGCCATCAGCTCGCGCGTCACCACGGTGACCCCCAGTTCCTCGTGGATCTCGCGCACCAGGGCGTGCTCGGCGCTCTCCCCCGCCTCGACCTTCCCGCCCGGAAACTCCCAGAGCAGGCCGTGCGGCCCGCCCGGGAGGCGCTGCGCGAGCAGCACGCGGTCGCCGTCCTGCACGACCGCCGCCACTACCTGGACCCGCCCCACGCGCTGGGTGTGGTAGGCGTCGTGGCTTGGTGGATACCCGCTGGCCTCCATGGGGCTCACCTCCCGTCTTCCGGAATCGGCGCCGCCCGCCCCGCCGGGATCGGCGAGTCGGCCGCGGCGGGAGTGGCCACACCCCGGTCCCATCTTCCTCCCGCGCCGGGCCCTCCGTCCATCCGTTCCAGAGACCTCTCGAAGGCTTTCAGGTAGTCCCGGCGCCCCGCCTCGCGGGCGGCCAAGGCCTGGCAGGCGGCCTGGTGGAGGGCAGAGGCCTGCGCCGCGGAGAGGGAGCCGTACCGGCGCCAGCCGCGGGGCAGCTTGAGGTACTGCGGGGCGGCATCCACCAGCGCCGGCGACCGTGCAAGGGCGAAGAGGTCGCAGGCGCGCTCCCCGTGTGGCACCTTCCCCCGGGCCTGCAGCAGGTGGGTCAGCTCGTGGGCGATGGTGAAGAGGTCGAGGGCCCGGGGGCGCACCCAGATCCCCGGCTCCTGGGGGTCCATCGATCCCCAGCCCAGCACGCCGCGCTTGCGCGCCAGACCGACGCGGATGGAGAGGCCATCGAGCTCCGGAAAGTGGGCGCGCGCGAACTCTAGGCGCTCGCGGATGCGGGCGAAGTGGCGCGAGCCGGTGACCAGGCGGGAGAAGCGCCAGCGCGGGGGGGGCAGCTCGAGCACGAGCGGCAGTTGCTCCCACTCGACGGGGCGGCGTCTCCGGCGGCTCGGCGTGCGTGCGCTCCGGCTCACGCGGCTCGTTCTGGCTCGGCGGCGGGCACTCGCTAGGATTCCTTGCGTTGCGCAGCCGCCCGGAGTTCGACATCCAACTCCGAGAGGACCTGGCGCTGAGCCAGCGCCCGGACCTCCGCCGAGAGCCGCGAGAGCTTGATGGATGTGTAGACGAGCATGGCGCCGATGAAACCCAGCGCGCAGAGGGTCAGGGCGGATGCCGGGTAGACGGCGCCCACGAACCGGGTCAGTCGCTCCGCCAGACCCGGCACGGCCATCAGCAGGATCACCGAGACGAAGGCGAAGACCCAGATGAGGCACACCTCCTCGTTGATGCGCCTCTTCCTCAGCATGTTGAGGATCACGACGAGCAGCACGAACGCCGTCGCCGCGATGATGAACTTGCCCTGAGGGGTCATCCTGGTCTCCTTCCTCTCATCGGCACCATCAGAACGGAGAGCGTCATCTTGACCACGTAATAGAGCGACGACCACATGTTGAACATCGACGTCCCGCCGGAGCGAGACCTGACCTTGATGGGCACCTCGACGATCCGGCCCCCGCGCCAGGCCAGGTCCACCAATACCTCGGCATTCGGGTAGTCATTCGGGTACCGACGGGCGAAATGGCAGAGCGCTTTCGGGCCCATGGCCTGGAAGCCCGAGGTGGTATCCGTGATCCGCTGCCCTGCCAACAGGCTGGTCAGCAGCGCGAAGAACACCATCGTGGCGCGCCGCACGGGTCCGGTCTCGTAGCCCATGTCTTCGACGAACCGCGACCCGATGACCAGGTCGGCGCGCGCCTGCTCCAGGACCTGCAGCAATCTCGGGATGTCGTCGGGGCTGTGCTGGCCGTCGGCGTCGATCGCCACGACGGTCGTGAAACCGTGGGCGGCGGCATGCTGGAAGCCCGCCTGCAGGGCGCCGCCGTAGCCGATGTTGATCGGCAGGGAGATGACCAGCGCGCCGGCGCCTCGGGCGACCGCGACCGTGTCGTCGTGAGAACTGTCCTCGATCACGAGGATCGTGGCCGCGGGGATGACCTCCTGGATCCGGTGGATCACGCCGGAGATGCGATCCCCCTCGTTGCGGGCGGGCATGACGACGAGCAACCGCGGCCCGGTTTCCGCTTCCGTCCTGACCCCCTCGGCCATACCCGCCTCCAGGAAGTGCTCTTCGGACAATCGAGATCAGCGTCCGCGGTTGCGAATCACGCCGGCGCCGGGCATCAAGCCGCCCTCAGGCTGGCCGCCAGCGGCTGCTTGGCCGCCCGCCGCGCCGGCAGCAGGCCGCCCACCAGGCCCATCGCGGCCGCGAAGACCATCCCGGCCACCAGGGCGGCGGGGGTGACGCGGAAGGCGAAGGCCACCTCGCTGAACGAGCTCCAGTTGGTGGTGCTGGTGGTGATGCCATTGACCGGCAGGGCGAGCAGGCAGCCGAGCACGCCCCCCACCAGCGCGAGCAGGACCGACTCGAGGACGAAGGACAGCATGATCGCACGCGGACTGAACCCAAGGGTGAGCAGCACGCCGATCTCGCGGGTGCGGGCCCCCACCGCGGCGAACATCGTGTTCATCGCGCCGAAGACGGCGCCCACGGCCATGACCAGGGTCACCAGGATCCCGGCGACGCGGATCACCGTGGAGAGCAGCTGCGACTGCGAGGCGTAGAACGCCCGCTCCGACTTCACCTCGACGCCCAGCCGCGGGTCGCCCTCGAGCTGTTTCTCGATCTGCGGCAGGCGCGCGGGGTCGCGCAGGCGGAAGGTCACGCTCTGGAAGACGTCGCGGTCGAGGACCGGCATCAGCACGGCGTTGTCGCCCCAGACCTCGGACTCGAAGGCCGAGCCCCCGGCCTCGAAGTGCCCGACCACCGAGAACTCGCGCTGGTTGAAGCGCAGGCGCTCGCCGATCTCGGTGCGCGCGAAGCGACGCGGCAGCCGGTGGCCCACGATGACCTCGTCGGTGCCCGGGGTGAACATGCGCCCCTCCACGATGCGCACGCTCGGCCGCAGGGCCAGGGCCGCCGGATCGATGCCGCGCACGGTCACATTCGAGGAGCCCGTCTGGCCGCGGCGGTCGAGATTGGTGAGCACGACCATGTCCTGGCTGATGAGCGGCCGCCCGTCCGCGCCCGTCGCGACGTCGGGCAGGGCGCGCAGGATGGCCGCCGCCTCCCGCGTCACGGCGCTCGAGATCTCGCCGTCGGCCCCCACCCGCATCACCATGGCGTTGTCCGGCGAGCCGGTCTCCAGGAGCGCGGCCTGGAATCCGGAGGCCAGGGCCAGGGCGCCGATGAGCACCGCCACGACCAGGGCCACGCCCAGGGCGGTCGCCAGGGTCGAGGCCGGCCGCTGCCGCAGGTTGCGCAGGTTGTACGAGATGGGGATGGCCAAGGCTCCTCCTAGTCCACGCGGCGCAGCGCCTCGACGATGTTCAGCCGCGAGGCGCGCACGGCGGGGAAGACGCCGCTGACCGCGCCCATGAACACGGCGATGCCGATGCCGGCGGCGACCGTCGTCCAGCTCACGGTCATCGGCGGCAGAAAGCCCCCGGCATTGAAACCCGAACCCTCGAGCACCAACTTGGCGAGCAGCGAGCCGGCCAGGCCGGCGCCCAGCGTGAGGACGGCGCCCTCCGCCAGCACCAGCAGGAAGACCGTGCGGTCGTCGAAGCCCAGCGTCTTGAGCACCGCGTACTCCCCGGTGCGCTCGCGAGTCGCCATCATCATGGTGTTGGCCGCCACCAGTAGGATGGCGAACACCACCGCGAAGCCGATGAGCCCGACCAGGAACGGGACATTGCCGTACATGCTGACGAAGCCGGCCTGGAACGCCCGCTCGGTCTCCGTGCGGGTGGCGGCGGCGGAGTTCTCGTAGAGGGCGTCGACCGCCCGGCTCACGCCGCCGGCCTGGCCGGGATCGCTGAGCTCCAGGACGTACCAGCCGACCGCGCCGCTGCCCCCCATGCCCTTCTCCTCGAGGTACTTCCAGTGGAAGAGCAGCGCCTCCTCGCCGAACGCCGGGTCCTTGGCGCGGTAGACGGCGCGGATGACGAACGGCCAGGGACCCGGGAAGATGGTGCCGGAGACCGTGACCGTCTGCCCCAGCCGCCACTTCTTGCGGCGGAACAGCTTCTCACCCACCACGCAGCCGGTGCGGTCCTCGAAGAAAGCCGCCAGCTTGGGATCCACCCCCGCCGGCACGACGCCGGGGCCCTGCGGCCGGGCGGCCAAGATGAGGTCGATGTCCGAGGCGTAGACCGGGAAGTAGGTGGCCGCGTCCACCGCGAACTGCGCGTAGAAGTCCCCCGGGTCCACCGGGTCGCGGCCCCCGAACCAGTTGCCCCACGAGACGGTCTTGACGCCGGGCTGGGCGGCCAGCCGCTCGCGGTAGGCGGGCGGCAGCGGGAAGATCAACGAGATGGCGTTGCGGGTGACCAGGCGCGCCTCGCTGCCGACGCGGATCGAGGCGGCCAGCGTGTCGAGCACGCCCCGCAGGCTGCAGAACAAGAAGAGCGCCACCACCACGCTCAGCACGGTGAGGGCGGTGCGCAGTTTGTTGCGGCCCAGGTTGACGAGCACCAGCGAGAACAGGCTCACGGCTCCCCCGGCTCAGTTGGACAGCACGCCCTTCTCGAGGTGCAGGATGCGGTGCGCCCGCTCGGCGGCGTGCGGGTCGTGCGTCACCATGACGATGGTCTTCTTGAACTCGTCGTTGAGCCGCTCCAGGAGCTGCAGGATCTCGCCGGCCGACTGGCGGTCGAGGTCGCCGGTGGGCTCGTCGGCCAGCAGCACGGCCGGATCGCTGACCACGGCGCGGGCGATGGCCACGCGCTGTTCCTGGCCGCCGGAGAGCTGGCGCGGGTAGTGGCGCAGGCGGTCACTCAGGCCCACCAGATCGAGCGCCAGCCGGGCCCGCTCGCGCCGCTCCTTGGGGCTCATGCGCACCAGCAGCAGCGGCAGCTCAACGTTCTCGATGGCGGTGAGCACCGGGATGAGGTTGTAGAGCTGGAAGATGAAGCCGATGTGGCGCGAGCGCCAGCGGGCCAGGGCCCGGCCCGAGAGCTGGGCGAGGTCCTGGCCGCCCACGGTGATGCTGCCGGAGTCCACCGTGTCGATGCCGCCGATGAGATTCAGGAGCGTCGTCTTGCCGCTGCCCGAGGGGCCCATGAGAGCGACGAAGTCGCCGTCGGCGATGTCCAGGGTCAGCCCGTCGAGCACCGGGATCGCCTGCGAGTCGCGGTGGTAGACCTTGCGCACGTTGCGCACTGTGACCGATGCCATGCGTCTCCCTCGGTTTCCGGTTGGGACGGCCGGCGGCCCGGCCGGGAATTCGCCCTACGGTCCGGCGACGCGCACGCGGACGCCGTCGCGCAGGCCGGCGGGCGGCCCCACCACCACCGTCTCGCCGCCGCCCAGCCCGCTGACGATCTCGACGTTCTCGCCGCGCTGCCGCCCGGCCTGCACCGTCCGGGCGGCGACCTTGCCCTGTTCGACCACCCAGACGCGGGTCGCGCCGCCGTCGCGCGCCAGCGCGTCCTGCGGCACCAGGACGCGGCGGGGTGCGGCGGCTGCCAGCGAATCAGCGCCCGGCTCGAAGACCACCTTCGCACCCATCTCGGGCAGGATGCGCGGGTCGCGGTCGAGGATGGAGACCTTCACCTGCACCGTCGCCTTCTGGCGGTCGGCGGTCGGCACCACCTGGCGGACCGCGCCGCGGAAAGACGTGTCCGGATACGCGTCCAGGATGATGCGGGCCGGCTGCGCGCCGGTGATCTGCGCGATGTAAGCCTCGTTGACGTCCACCTCCACCTCGAGGGTGGAGAGGTCGGCCATGGTGACGATGGCGGTCCGCGTGAATCCGCCGCCGGCCGACGACGGAGCGACGATCTCTCCGACCTCGGCATCCTTGCGCAGCACGGTGCCGTCGAACGGCGCCCGCACGCGCGTGTTCTCCAGGTTGGCCTGGGCCAGGGCCGCCTGCGCCTGCGCCTCCTCGAGGCCCGCCGCCAGGATCCCGACCCGCGTGCGCTGGTTCTCCATCTCGGTGCTCGAGATGACCTGCCGCGCGTAGAGCGACTGGGCCCGCTCCGC